>JBLHGQ010000011.1:0-38340 GCA_047614505.1 Rhodothermales bacterium
AGTGCAGGAGCGCAGCAGAGTCACGCCTCTGCGCAGTGACATGAAAGCGGACCAAGGACGGTTCGTCTTTCTCATCAGTGTTGACACAGGGATGTGTCAACACGAGCGGGAGCGAGTGCAGGAGCGCAGCAGAGTCACGCCTCTGCGCAGTGACATGAAAGCGGACCAAGGACGGTTCGTCTTTCTCATCAGTGTTGACACAGGGATGTGTCAACACGAGCGGCAACGAGTGCAGGAGCGCAGCAGAGTCACACCCCTGCGCAGTGACATGCAAGTGGTCCATGGATGGAGCATCTTGCTCATATTCACTGCAGCGCGCCAAAAATTTTAAATCCTGCGATCCATGTTCCCATTGCGCTACCAAGGTTGGAGAAGAAAAAGACCAGCAAAATACGTGTGGCGGGATTTGAATACCAACCTTTCACCGTGGTCACATCTAAACGTAAACGTTCAAGGTCTGAAACTCGAGGTTTTCTGATCCACGATTCAACCAGGCCTGTAACCATGCCCGCTGCAATTGTCGGGTTCAATGAGGTCAGGGGGGCGGCCACAACAGCACTGAGAATGGTAATGGGATGAGCGCGAGCAACTAAGGCGCCCAGGCCAGCCAGCCCGCCATTAATTAACACCCATATCATGACCAGTTCCCAGCCCAGTTCTGGACTGCGGGAAAAGCCAATGACAAAGCCGGAGATTATTAGCGCGGCAATCAGCCAGGGAATAATTTGTGGCCAACGAGAACGGGCAGGAACAAAACTCAGGTCCCGCAACTCCTGCTCAGGTGTTTGCTGGCCTTGCGACAAGTGTTTAGCCAGTCCGTCAAGGTGTCCGGCTCCAACAACCGCAAGCACGCGCTGTCCTGACAGGCCTTCATTTTGCTGCCTGAGGCTTGCAGCCATGAAACGGTCACGTTCAGCAATGAGCGATTCAAAAAGTTCTGGAGATTGCTCTGCAAATTCGCTAAATGTTGATTCGAGAATATCGCCCTCCTTGAGTTTTTCAATGGCTTCTTCGTCAATTTCCTCAGAAGAAACGGAACTCAAAATTAGGCCCATGCTCATGTACATCCGTTTATACCAGGGAATACCCCGGTAACAACGCTTAAGCGTGGTTGAAAGGTCTCTATCGATCAGTTGCAAAGGTAAATCACGTTCTTTGGCCGCATCCGCGGCAGCCTTGAGTTCCGCACCGGGCTCAATATCAAACTGTTCTGCGATGCGTCTTTGATAACCACTTAAGGCCAGATTAGCCATCACCATGCCGGCTTTTTTCTCGCGAATAATCCGGTACAAGTCGAGATCTTTCCAATCCTTTTTGCCGGTCAATGCTTCCAGCCTGGCCGCACACAACTCAACAGCGATGGAATCATACTCACCGTTACCGGCCATTTTTGCTACCACCTCAGCGCTGGTCCTGGAAACGTGAGCAGTGCCTAGCAGGGTGTAATGAACACCGTCGCGCTCTATCTCACGAATGGGTTGTGAATCCAGCTTGTTGGCCTGATTAGCAGATTCTTCGCTCATAGGGTTTTGCTTTAGTGCTAAAAGGGGTCGCAAGGATAGCGCAGATTCACTAAAAGGTGCATCAAAAGGGTGGTTTTAAGGCACAAAAAACCCCTGCCGCCGATATGGACGTCAAGGGTTTGGTAGAGCACCAATGTCAATCAGGAAGATTCGACGACATTACCCGGGTGCAGTACGCTGAACAGCACGAGGTCATATTCAAAGTAAACGCTGTAATTTCCATAATCCCAACGGCTTATGGGTGGATCACCCACCGCTTGTTGGCGACTTTCGGGTGCGCCGAATTTGGATTCGATGTTGGTCTTGGTCTGACCGTTTTCCGGCAAATCCATTGTATCGATCTGACGAACCTCATCAATAATCAGCACATCAGCAAACACCGCACCTGACATCAGGAGCAAAAAGGCTATAAAAACAATCCGTGTCATGACTTTTCTCCAGTCGTTTGTCGACTACAACAAAGCATATCATATTTCTTTAAAAAACCTGATCATTTTGCTCTAAAAGGCGCAGGTATGACTGGTACCTCCATTCAAGAATATTTCCGGCATCCAGTGCCTTCTTTACACCACAGGATGGCTCGCTCGAATGCAGACAGTCGTTAAATCGACAGGAAATAGTGAATGGATCAAATTCAAGATAGCCCGCTGCAATGGCATGTTTTTCCAGTCTCCAGAGACCGTATTCCCATACCCCCGGCGAGTCCATAAGCCAGCCACCACCTGGTAACGCATATAGGTTTGTTGTTGTGGTTGTATGGGTGCCTTTGCCGGTTACCCGGGATAGTTCCCCCACTTGCAGATCGAGGTCAGGTAGTAAACTGGATACCAGCGATGATTTACCCACACCGGACTGTCCAACAAAAATTGATACGCGATTTTCAACCAGTGAGCTTAACTGCGTAATTCCGGGATCTGTTTTGCAGGAAGTCTCGATCACGGTGTAGCCAAGTGCACGATAGTCATCAATATGACTGAGCACATTTGCACCTGCCGCATTCTGGTCATAATCCTTAATGTCGACTTTATTCAGCACCAGTACCGGCTCAATCCCCAGGCTGTGAACAGCAAGAAGATAACGTTCTGCAAGGTCACGTGAGGGCAGGGGTCTGGGTGCGATAACAATCAAAACCTGATCAAGGTTGGCAGCAACAATATGCTCCCGTTGCTGTTGGTCAGCCCTGAGAAAATGGTTTTTACGTGGATGAATGACTTCCACAACACCTGCTTCTTCTTCTGAGGCACTGATGCGAACCCGGTCGCCACAAAAAGGGCGACCAACTTGCCTTCTGTACTTTACCGGCAGACGCCTTCCGTCATCAAGATGAACAAGGCCGTGGCTACCATAAGAAACCAGGATTAGCCCGTCGGCGGGAGATTTCATCGAAAAACCTTCAACACAGAATATATAGAAGATGAAAGGAATCGCATAAATCTATTGTAACCGCGGATACAAGTCGGGTAATTAAAATTAAAACGCGTGGCAAAGGTCAGGGCAGGCCGGTATCATTTGCCGCCTATGAATGAACCCAAAAACACACGATTGATCTGGATTGACCTGGAAATGACCGGGCTTGATACCGGCAACGACTCCATTATCGAAATCGCAACGATTGTTACGGACAACGAATTAAACGAGCTTGCCGAAGGGCCCGCCTATGCAATTGACCACGATCTGAAAACCCTGCAGGCAATGGACTCCTGGAATACCCGCCACCACACCGAATCTGGCTTGTGGCAGCGTGTACTTGACAGCAAGGTATCCCTGCGCGATGCCGAACTGGGTACGCTGGCGTTTCTCGAGCAATGGACCGAAGCTGGTTCCTCACCCATGTGTGGTAACAGTATTTGCCAGGATCGTCGTTTCATGCACCGGTTAATGCCGGATCTCGAAGCATGGTTTCACTACCGGAATCTGGATGTGAGTACACTTAAGGAACTGGCATCACGTTGGTTGCCGGCCGCTGTGGAAGGGCTTCAGAAACGTAATCTTCATGAAGCAATGGCAGATATCCAGGATTCAATTGCCGAACTACGGCATTACCGCCAGTTTATGGGGGAGTTTTCGGGGTTGGAAACAAAATAAACAAAGCACCTAATACAGTTTCTCCGCTCTCATCATAAGGAGCCGGGGACCTGAAAATCTCCTGATGTATCGCAGAAAACCTGTCAACGTCTTCAGTTGTAAGTCCCGGCAATGCTGAAGGAATCATGTAATAGTAGCCACACTTAATCGTTTCAGGCGTCACCTCATCAAGTGAGTTCCAGGAGGATGCAAATGACGCTATTTCCGCCTGAATGGAAACCAGGGCGGGAAGTTCGCTATGTATGCAAAACTTATTATCCACAATATCTTTAATTTGTGCTGTGTCTTTAAGCAACTGTTGCCAGACTTTAAGGGCCGCTAAGCCGGAATCGCGGTCTTCGGCACGCGTCCAGGCGGTGAGACGGGATAACTCATTCAGCTCATCACCCGGAGGATCCAGTAAACGGTCCACGGATCTTCCCACACCATCCGGGATTGATACCAGCAAAATGAGAATCATTAGTACCGTGGAAATTAGGGGCTGTACCTTTATCCTGGCAAATACATTAAAGGTAGCCGACATACAGAGCAGAAAAACAGGAAATAGTACCCAAAGAAAGCGCCCCATCTGATCAGGAAAAGGCCAGGCAATAAGCATGAGCAATGACACAACAACGTACAGGGCATCGGCATGAAACTGTTTCAGGCGTATCGCTAATCCTGGCAATACGATCATGGCAGCAATCAATCCGCCTGCCACTGAACCCCAAATTTGATTCCAACCCTGCACAATGGCTGAAAATTGCTTGAGAAGGTATGAAACATCTATCTGGGCAAGGTTTTTAATAAAACCCTCAAGATAGCCAGGGGCTTGAGGAAAGCCGATTTTGAGAAGGGCAATAAATGCCAGGCCTGTGAGGACGCCGGTTGCGAAGTAAATCAATAAGCGGGGCTTCCATTGCATTACTAAATGAATAAATAGTGCCAAAACTAAAGCCAAGCCTGCGCTACGGGTGCCGACGCTCAAACTTGCCATTAATCCTACGGTGAACCAGACCGCAAAAGTCTCGCGATTCATATTGGCAGTAACAAGTGCAGAAACGCTCAATAAAATAAACAATGGTTCTGCCATCAGAATGGGTAAAACCGTCAGGGCAATCGGGTTGAGTATGAGTAAAGCACCTCCCGCAACCGCGGCAAAAAGGGGTAATTTTTCACGGACTAACCAATTCATCATAAGAAAAGTAGCGACGGTCAAAAACAATAAATTCACCAGTAATCCAGTGCTGATATCGGACAGCACATCGCCAGTGAGTGAAAGAATAAATGGGAAAAAAGGAGGGTATTGCCGGGCTTGCAGCATGGAAAGCATGATGTCCTGGTTGTCTGGCCTGCCGGAAAACCATTCAGCCATCCACATGTACCAGGTTTCATCCCAGCCAAATCCTGCTGGTGCTGCCGGAAGGACCAGCCATGCACCTATTAAGAAAAAACCTAAAGAGGCAGCCAGAAGTGTAATCAGTGTCCGGCGATCTGCCAAAAGAGAATTGGAGTTATTCAATTAACTGCCCCCTGACCAGTAGATACGATTTATTAATCTGGGTTTATCCACTCTGACCCCATTTTTCAATGGCCCTGTTTTTTCGCCAGCCGTAACCAGGTTTCCACAACCGTATCCGGATTGAGGGAAATGCTCTCAATTCCTTCTTCCATAAGCCATTCGGCTAGATCCGGATGATCAGAAGGCCCCTGACCACAAATTCCAACGTACTTCCCGTGCTTTTTGCAGGCCTTAATGGCCATGGACAGTAGTTTCAGGACTGCAGGATTTCTTTCGTCAAATAAATCAGCTATTTCTGCCGAATCCCGGTCCAGACCAAGGGTAAGCTGCGTCAGGTCATTGGAGCCAATAGAAAACCCGTCAAAAATTTGCAGGAATTCATCGGCCATTAATGCGTTTGAAGGTAATTCACACATCATAATTATTTTCAGGCCGTTTTCTCCGCGTTTGAGCTGAAAATCCTCCATAACCCTAATAACCGCATTAGCTTCATCGATGGTTCGGACAAATGGAACCATGGCCCAGACGTTAAGCAAGCCCATTTGTTCGCGAACTTTACGCATTGCACGACACTCGAGTTCAAAGCAGTCGCGAAAGGCTTCGTCTACATAGCGCGAAGCTCCCCTGAAACCGAGCATTGGGTTTTCCTCAAATGGTTCGTATTGTTTACCACCTACCAGATTGGCGTATTCATTTGACTTGAAGTCAGACAAACGCACTATCACGGGTTGAGGTGCGAAGGCGGCCGCGATAGTGGCAATGCCTTCTGCCAGGCGGTCAACATAAAACTCTACCGGGCCGGAATAGCCAGCCATGCGTTTTTCGATTTCGGCTTTAATCTCTGCGTCCTGATTTTCAAAGTCCAGTAAGGCTTTGGGGTGAACTCCAATCATGCGATTAATGATGAACTCCAACCTTGCCAGACCAACACCTGCATTAGGAATTGCACTGAAATCAAAAGCACGGTCCGGGTTGGCCACGTTCATCATGATTTTGACATCCAGGTCAGGCATTTCCTTAACGTCGTCGATTTGAATTGTGAAAGTTTGCTCGCCGGCGAACACAAAACCGGTATCGCCTTCGGCGCAGGACACAGTAACGGCGCTACCATCTTTGATGGTATTTGTCGCAACCTGGCACCCAACCACTGCCGGAATACCCAGTTCCCGGGCAATAATCGCGGCATGACAGGTGCGGCCACCCCGATTGGTCACAATGGCCGCCGCTCTTTTCATGATCGGTTCCCAATCGGGATCCGTCATGTCGGTTACTAAAACATCACCTGTTTCAAGTTGGCCCATATCAGCAATAGACCGGATGATTTTTGCGGTGCCTGCGCCAATACGGTGTCCAATACTTCGGCCTTCACAAATGACGTCACCGCGTGACTGCAACAGGTATCGCTCAACGCTTTTGCCGGCCCTGCTTTTTACGGTCTCAGGGCGGGCCTGAACGATATACATCCTGCCGTTTTGTCCATCCTTCGCCCATTCAATATCCATGGGACGCTGGTAATGTTCTTCAATTAGCAATGCCTGTCGCGCCAGGTTCTCAATTTCCTCATCGGTCAAACTAAATTGCATTTGCTGCTCGATAGGGACGTCAACGGTTTCAACGCCGCCTGTGCCGTCCTGGGCATAGACCATTTTGATTGCTTTGCTGCCCCGGTTGCGCCTGAGCACTGCCTGATTACCGGCCTTGAGGGCCGATTTATAAACGTAAAATTCATCTGGATTTACTGCGCCCTGAACAACCATTTCACCCAGGCCCCAGGACGAGGTTATAAATACAACTCCATCGAAGCCTGATTCTGTATCGAGCGTAAACATGACACCGCTACTGGCCAGGTCTGAGCGGACCATCATCTGAACGCCGGCAGATAGCGCTACCTCAGAATGAACAAAGCCCTGGTGGACCCGGTAGGCAATTGCACGGTCGTTGTACAGGGACGCAAATACCTCGTGCATACGCTCCAGAACCTGTTCCAGACCAAGCACATTCAAAAATGTTTCCTGTTGGCCGGCGAATGATGCATCTGGCAGGTCTTCTGCGGTCGCTGACGACCTCACTGCAACCGCAGGTTCCCCGTCAGACATTGTGCACAGTTCCTTCCAGGCCTCTGAGACGGCACAGGCCAGTGAATCCTGAAAAGGTGTTTCCATGATCCACTGGCGAATCTTTTTACCGCTACGGGCGAGTTCATCAACATCCTCCACATCTAGAGTGTTGAGCCTCACATTGATTTTTTCATTCAAACCCGATTGTGCGAGAAACTCCTGGAAAGCAAATGACGTGGTTGCAAATCCACCGGGAACTTCCACGCCCAGAAGGGTGAGGTGTCGAATCATTTCTCCCAGTGAGGCATTCTTTCCGCCGACACGATCAATATCACCCATTCCCAGTTCATGCAGCCATGCGATATATTGGTTCAATGGATTTCCTCAAAAAGATGAATTTTAATTCTAACAAGGGTAACAAATGAAACGCACTGTGTTTTTCGTATCTGACGGAACAGCAATTACCACCGAGACGCTCGGACATAGTCTGTTGACACAATTTCCTGACATTGAGTTTATACAGGAAAGACTGCCGTTTATTTCAAGTGTTGCCAGTGCAAATGTAGCTGTTGTCAGAATTAATGAAGCGAGTAAAAGGGACGGTGCAGCTGCGATTGTATTCAATACCATCGTAGATGAAGATCTTTGCGTGGTAATCCGTAGCAGCGATGGTGTCATTCTGGATTTGTTCGCAGCTTTTTTAAAGCCGTTGGAAAGGGCGCTTGGAACCGCGCACGAGCCAACTGTAGGGCGCGCTCATGGTGTCTACGATGTTGAAAAATATGAAGACCGAATGAGCGCAACCAACTACGCAATGACTCATGACGACGGTATCAGTATCGATTTTGCAGAAGCAGATCTCATTCTGGTTGGTGTGTCGCGTTCTGGAAAGACCCCGACATGTTTGTATATGGCATTGCACTTTGGAGTAAAGGCGGCAAATTACCCACTGACTCCTGAAGATCTTGATGAAATGCGCTTGCCCTCATTTTTACGGCGCTACAAAAGAAAAATTGCCGGTCTGATGATTGAACCGGAACGGTTGACTCAAATTCGTGAAACGCGCAAGCCGGGTAGCCGCTATGCATCCATCCGCCAATGTCGGCAGGAAGTTGATGCCGCTGAGAGCCTGTTCAGAATGGAGGGAATTCCAGTGTTCCACACCACGCACAGTTCCATCGAGGAGATTTCGAGCAGGGTCCTGCTGCAACTTGGTCTGCAGAGGGAGATGTTCTGACTGGCTTTTTTTCTCCGTGATTTTGTTGCAGGCATCATATCCGGCGGTCATTACCTGATTGGTAACTCCCTTCGAAAATTCAGCCTGCGCCTTGTCACACAGAAAAACTGCTCAGTCAGTGAGGTGATGGAAGTATTGCAGAAAACTCGGAGGGATTAGGGAAGCATACCCCATGAAGGCCGCTTGCTGCCAGTTGCCTACCATGTGTATGCTTTTTCCATGGTTTCCTTTAAACAACTCAACGGTCATTACCTCAAACCACGCCTTGCTCGTTTGCATGAGATACAGGAGGAAATCTTCCGTCAACTGCAGTTATTAATTCCGGAACAGGTCATTCACTATGATTCGTTTGTTTCACATGTGAGTGGTTCACCGCAACTTCGCATGGATATTCTTGAGCGCCATCGCTACACCCAGTTCATCCGGCTGACATATAAATTCGCCAATGGTGAAGAACCTGAATTGGCACCGGACGCACATATCAGGCTTTACCAGGATGCGAGGATGGCTGAGGTGACCTCTTTTAACCCGGATCAGGGTTGCAGAAGAACGGCAAGTCCGTTCTATCCACATCGACAATTATTCCAAAAAAATTGGCGGCAAAATCTCGCTTTGGATAAATGGTTGGGATATCTTTTGCAGCAGGGACACAATGTTACTTCGATGCGTCCATCTAATGATTGTATTGAGGACAAACGAGCCGTTAAAATAACCGTTCCGGTGGCTTGAAAAGCTGTTTGACTTGGCACCATGAACTAAGTAACATGGCGCGCCTTCCGGGGGCTATAGCTCAGCTGGGAGAGCGCTACACTGGCAGTGTAGAGGTCGGCGGTTCGATCCCGCCTAGCTCCACCATCGTCCCCTTCGTCTAGTGGCCTAGGACACCGCCCTTTCACGGCGGCAACACCGGTTCGAACCCGGTAGGGGACGCCATATATAAAGCCCCGCTCAATGAGCGGGGCTTTTTTATTTCCGGTTCGAAATTCATGGTGAGTTATCACCACAAGCAGATTTACATCAACAACTCAATGACCAGGGCCACCACACCCAAGGCAATACCAACCAATAACGACTGATAACTCCAGCGAAGATATCGGTATTTTTTTGTTCTCAAAACTAAACCGGCGATATAAATGTCCCTTGCCATATATTGATAATATTTTTGCGCGTCGGTCATCAGAGCCTCAAACTCATATTCAAACTCTTTCATGGGTACCAGAGAGGAGTGCATGAAAAACAGCGGATTGAAGACTTTGAGTTTGGAAGGGTGATCGACCGGGTTTTCGTTGGTTCCTGCAGAGGGCATTACTGTAAGTATCGAGAATATCAAAGCCGGGATACAAAACAGGGAAAAAGCAATGATTGGAATAATCAAATCACCTTGCTCCAGTTTGCCGACCGCTAATGACAAGAGGATTGAACACACCGTAATCATGATGTTGGCTTTTGAGTCTGCAAGGTGGCTAAGCTCCATCTGAGACTCTGCAATCCCGCCCATTGCAGCAACAACTGCTTCATCAAATTTTGTCCCTGCATACAGGTCTTTGTAGTCTTTTAATTCGCTGTCGCTCACTGTATTGCCCTCAGTGTTAGTGCATTGTAGATATTAAAGCTCGAATTGAATTGCTTTGCCAATTCAATCTGCTGGGAAACGATCGTTTTTCTATATATGATTGGAGGCTGTTCAGAGAGGGAAAGGCGTCAAATGACCTTATTTTTTCAATTGCTTGTTGGTCACGTCATGGGGGATTTTGTATTTCAACGTTCCATCATGGCAACCTCAAAGAATCGTCATGCAGAGATTTTTAAAACTGCGAGTTCACGATTTCCGCCGTGGTATTACTGGATGGGATCTCACGCAATTATTCATGGGGGTGCAGTATTTCTGGTTACCGGGAATCTGGCGCTGGGCCTGATTGAAACCGTATTGCATTTCGTGATCGACTACAGCAAATGCGAGCACTGGATTGGTGTCCATACCGATCAGGCTTTGCACATATTGTGCAAACTTGCATATGTTTATTACCTTGCACAAATACAAATATGAGCTCAGTTTTTTGAGTATCCGGCGCTGACTGATATGGCAAATTTGATCGCAGAACAGCACGAAAAATCACGCATGATAAATGCACGTCTGGATATTTTACGTCAGGAATTACTGGCTCCCATCCTGTCAATAGAAGGGTATACCGAGTTATTGAGAGATCAACTCGAAGATCCAAATTTTCTCGAGGATCTCGGAAATATTGAAAAGGCTTCAGTTCAGACACGTGGTTTAGTGTACGAAATGCTTGAGGCAGAGACCGAGGAAAGAGATCAAAGCTTGCGTGATGAACAACGCTCGATGTTCAAACATGACCTGCGAAATTCGGTAGGTGCCATTGCTGGATATTCCGAAATCATGCTCGAGGACATCGAAGACGCCGCTGAGGAACATGCTGATGAGCAAATATATTTTAATCACCTGATTGATGAATCGAACAAGCTGCTGGAAATGCTGGAGAGCCTGTTTCAGGCTGATGACATATTTGGTGGTGAAGCTGACGACACTCTCAATGTTGATATTCACTCGATCTTCGATAGTTTTGATAAATCCGACCTGGAAACAAGACAGTCAATTACTGGAAAAATCCTGATCGTAGATGACAATGAAAGCAGCCTGAATATCTTGGCTCACAAGCTCAAAAAGCAGGGGCATACGATCAGTACAGCCGGTTCTGGGCGCGAAGCTCTGGAACGAATCAAGGAGGAAATTCCAGATATTTTACTGTTGGACCTGTTTATGTATGACATGAATGGCTTCGAAGTGCTCAAGGAAATGCACAAAGATGAAGTTCTACGCTCTGTGCCAGTGATCGTTATAACCGGTCTTAAGGATAAAAATGCGGCAGTCCGGTGCATTGAAGCAGGTGCATTCGATATCCTAACCAAACCGGTTAATCCACAGCTGCTTGAGGCGCGTGTATCTGCCTGCCTGGAAAAGAAAGCCTGGCGGGACAAGGAACAAGCCTACCAACAGGAACTCGAGAGAAACCATGCCTTCATCCGTAAGGTATTTGGCCAGTATATGTCGGACGAAGTGGTGCGGGAGATTCTGGATACCGGCGACGGCATGGAGTTGGGTGGAGCCAAGCGAATCATCACCATAATGATGACCGACATCAGAGGATTCAGTGTTATTAGTCAGGAGTTGGATGCAACAGACTGTGTCACGGTTTTGAACAACTATTTCGGTACCATGACTCCCTTGATTCAAAAATACGGTGGAGTGATAAACGAGTTTCTTGGCGATGCGATTCTTGCTATTTTTGGCGCTCCGGTTGTAACGCAGGATCATGCCCAGCAGGCTTTGGCCTGTGCGATTGAGATGCAGGTAGGGATGGCAGAAGTCAATGCAAAAAATAGTGCCCTGGGCTTGCCCTCAATCGAAATGGGGATTGCACTGAACACTGGAGAGGTTGTAGTTGGAAACATCGGCTCAGAACGGCGCCAAAAATATGGGGTTGTTGGTCATCATGTAAACCTGACCGGCAGAATCGAATCATTTACTGTCGGCAGGCAGGTCATGGTTTCTGAATACACTCTTGCCAGTATTGATGCTGAGGTTACTGTGGCTCAAACCATGGAAGTCGAAGCCAAGGGCATCAAGGAACCGGTCAAAATATTTGAAGTAACCGGTATTGGTGCACCTTATAACCTCAGCATGGATTTCGATGATGAGGAAATGCTTGAGTTGGCTCAGGAGCTATTTGTATCGTTTAATACCTTGTCCGGAAAGGCAGTAGCTGATGAAATTATTGAAGGATTCATCACCGCAACAGTGGGGAATAGTGCCACACTGGCTACTCCCTATGAATTGGATGTTTTGACCAATCTCAGGATGACGGTACCGGGGTTTCTGGAGAGTGAGAATGATCAGGTGTTTGCCAAAGTAACCCACAGGCTCGAGAGTTCGAGCACTAGAAAATATTATCGAATCAACCTGACCTCCGCATCCCAGGCGATCAGGCAATTTATTCAATTGCAGGCCAGCTAGCTAAAGACAAGAGGTGAAGTGTGACTAAGATTTTGATTGTTGAAGACAATGAAATGAACCGCGATATGTTAAGCCGGCGGCTAAAAAGAAAAGGATTTGACGTTTCGGTCGCAATTGACGGTCAGCAGGGTGTTGTGATGGCGGGTGCCTTGATGCCGGACCTGATTCTGATGGATATGAGTCTTCCTATCAAGGATGGCTGGACGGCAACCAGAGAGTTGAAAGAAAAAGCGAATACCAAGCACATTAAGATTATTGCATTAACTGCACACGCCATGGACGGAGACAAACAAAGGGCTCTGGGTGCCGGCTGTGACGATTACGACACAAAGCCAATTGATCTTAACCGCCTGCTGGGCAAAATCGAATCAATACTCTAATCAAAAATAACTTCATATCTGGGGAGACAGTATGAATTTGAGCAAAAGGATTGCACTTTCATCTACCGTGATTCTGGTTTTTTTCTTCGGTACCGTTCTGGTTTTTCTGTGGTCCAACGAAATCAGACGGGTGAAAGTCGATGAACTTCAGTCGACTATCAGGTCGCAGTATTTAATCAGTGACGTTTCAGATGAATTGGGGGAGTTCAATAAGCACTTACAAGTACTGGAAATCACGGCATCGGTTCGGGGAGAAGTCGGTCTTGAGGATCAAGAACGGGAAAAGCTCATGTCCAGTATTTCAAAAATTGAAAGTTCACTTGCAAATGTAAGAGCAACTGCTGCCGGTTCGATTGCCAGTCAGCTTTCCGGTACTGCCAGTGCACGGGGAATTGTAATTGAATGGAAAGACTTGATTAACTGGACCATTGAGAATAATGAACGAATCCAGATCGAAACGCTTACCGATTTTACAATAGAGTTCAAAACCACCAGAGGTCAATTATTGGTAGACAGCGCAGTCTTGCGCACCAGGTCGCAGGAACTGGACATGGAAATCGATCAACAGGAAACATTGATCAATAAGGTTTCTCTGATTGTATTTGTAGTCTCGGCGGTCATAGCGCTAATTTTGCTGTTTCATCTCATTCGATATACCACGCGGGCTCTGAGTGCATTGCGTGAAGGCACTGAGCAATGGAGTAGCGGTAACCTGGAATACAGGATCAAAGTAGTCGGTAAAGACGATCTTTCGGCCTTGGCCAGGGCTTTTAACGGTATGGCAAATAACCTTGATGCGGCAATGAAAGATGCTCAGGAAGAGCGGAAAAGAGCGGACAAAGCCAACAAGGCGAAAAGTGGTTTTCTGGCCAATATGAGCCATGAACTTCGAACGCCGATGAATGCCATTATTGGGTACAGCGAAATGTTGCTTGAGGAAATTGAGGATGAAGGCAGCCTAAGTGCACAAGAGGCTGCTGCTGATCTGAGTAAGATTCAAAGCGCTGGTAAACATCTTTTGGGGTTGATTAATGAAATCTTGGATCTTTCAAAAATCGAATCCGGAAAAATGGGTGTTTTTTATGAGCCCATCGATCTTGGAATTCTGATCGACGATGTCAAAACTACAATTATGCCTTTGATTGACAAATTCGATAACGGTTTTGAGGTCATTATTGATGTCAAGGACAGCAATATTGAAACCGATGTAACCAAGTTCCGTCAGATATTGATGAACCTGTTGAGCAACTCAGCAAAATTCACCAAAGAAGGTCTCATCACGGTCACTGCCAAACGTTTCATGGAAAAAGGCGTAGATACGATCAGTGTTGCAGTTAGTGACACCGGCATTGGAATGACTGAGGTACAGCTTGCCAAGGTTTTTGACGAATTCACACAGGCGGATGATTCAACCACCCGGGAGTTCGGCGGCACCGGTTTAGGGCTTTCTATTTGCAGAAGTTTTGCAACTTTGATGAAAGGTCGAATAGACGTCGTGAGTAAACCAGGTAAGGGAACCACATTTACATTTGTCGCGCCTGCTTTTGAGCCCAAAAAAGAAGTTGCAACGCGTTCCGCCAGTAAGGACAAAAAGGATGACAAGTTCGAAGGCAGCGGCTTGGCTACCATATTGGTCATTGATGACGATGAGGTTTCACTTGAAATTTCAGAACGAATTTTGAGAAAGAAGGGCTATTCAGTCATCACTGCAAGCAGTGGTGATGAAGGAATACTAAAGGCCAGGGAATCTCAACCGGATGTCATTGTGTTGGACGTTATCATGCCGGGCATGGATGGTTGGCAAGTGCTGGAGCAGTTGAAACAGGATGAGAGCACCACTGGCATCCCGATCATTATGCAGTCCATGTTGAGCGAGCGGGAACTTGGGCTTGCCAAGGGTGCGGATGATTACCTTACCAAGCCAATTGATAAGGCGAATCTTACTGATGCGGTCAGAAAGTTGATTCCTGACGTGAATATGGACAATGGTCTGCTGATCATTGAACAGGGATCGCTGGTAGTTGAGTTGATCAAAGATATTGCCGTCGAGAAGAACTGGGGTCTGACGACTACTGCCGACCTGTCAGAAGCAAGGCAGTGGTTAGGCGAAAAACAGTTCGGGCTGGTTCTGATAGGGAAACATTCAGATACCGACGATGTATCGAGGTTAATGGAACAACTTGCCAGAGGTAAGGACACGGATCGCACTCCGATGTTGCTGTTGAGCTCAATCGAAATTGAAGACAGTAATCCTGAACAACTGCTGAGCTATCTTAATATTGTAAGTAACGCTCAGAGTCTTCAGAAGTCCTGAATTGAAAAAGGCTCCCCGGAAATCCGGAGAGCCTACATTTAACGCTGGTTTTTTAATTACCTATAGTTAATGCCTTAAGTTTTTCCAATGCCTCGTTCAGAGCAACTTGCTCAGCATGAGCTGCTTCAAGATCACTTTTGAGTTTTACAATTTCAGCTCTTGAGTTAGAGGCTTTGGAATTTAGCTCAGAAATGTTGGTTTCGACTCCGATGAGCGAGGAAAGGGCATTCATTAACATTCCGGACTCAACTTTATTGGCACTGTTGTCAATTGCTTCAGCCGCCTGCAGGGCAGCACCTGCCTGGCCCAGATCCCTCCATTCCGAATCAGTGCTCAGGTGGATCAAAGCCATGCCCAGATTTGCCAGAACCTGATCTTCAGGCTTAGTGTTGCTTGAGGATAAAACGGTACCGAAACCCGTTGCGGCGCCAGCAAAATCACGTCGTTCGTAACTGGCGTAAGCGTCTTTTATCGAATCACTTGCCGTGTCAACAGCAACCGAAACAGCCTTTACTGCTGGGTCATTGCTGGTTTCAGGTGCGACTGCACAAGACAGACCTGAACTTAGTACAAGAACGCCCAGTAACAAAGAGGGGACTTTGAGATAGTTAGTTTGGTTGGTCATGGTTTTGCCTGCCTGTTTATTTTGATTAACCGGTACTAAAGCTCCCCGGAGTTCAGTGTTATGTTGTTATTTTCAGAACGGATTATGGTCAAGCTATCTGTTTAAAGCAACCGTGTTTGAAATGTGATTTAAAATCCTCTATTGAATATAAGACCAATGATTTAAAAAAAACGAAAACCCTGCCGAATTTTACGGCAGGGATTGTATTTGACCAATGGATTACTCGGTTTCAACCAGCTTTGGTGCGACAAACTCATTCATTACTGAAGAGTGAAGTACCTCCGGTGGTAACAGTCCTTGAGCAAGAATGAAGTCATGAAATTCACGGGCATTGAAACGATCCTTGAGTCTCATTTCAGTAATGGCCCTTAATGCCTGAAGTTTCTCGTATCCATAGTAGTAGGCTGTCGCCTGTCCTGGTGACCTGAAGGTATAGCGATCAATTTCGGTTTGTGCATTTTTATCGTCCTCGACCACTTCCTCCATTAATACACGCTTTGCTTCCTCAGCCGTGGTCAGACCCAGGTTCAACATTGGGTCAAGCCAGATGCGGGCAGCACGCAGTAAACGGTATTGAAGAGAATTCAATTGACCTGCCAGAGGCATATAGGGTTTTGAAATCGCCTCAGCATAGAGGGCCCAACCTTCCACGTTTGCTGAATTAAAGGCAAACAATGCCCGTGCAGTGGATACACCACTTCGCAGCATTGTCGTGAACTGCATTTCATGTCCGGGCCGTGCTTCGTGTGCGGCCAGTGACCACATCATCGCCGGGTAGGCATAATCACTTTGTGGCCAACTTCCATCATCGTTCTGCTCTATTTTTGGCACAATAAATTCAGGGAATTCACCTGTGTTTCCTACCAACCGGGGCACATCAAGGTGCGCTGCAGGCTGCTGCGCAGTCTCAGCAGTTGTAGCCATTCTGACCCGGGCCGGCTCATCCGGAAGCGTAGCGAGACCTTCTCTTTCAATAATTACATCGAGTTCTGCCATCACTTCGTTGTAGGCCGACATAAGTTCATCGCCGTGCAGTTGTTCGGTTTTAAGTGAACGAAGAACTTCGCGATAATCGACTGTGTCAAAGCCGTGTTCCGCAGCGACCAGTGGCGCCAGCGCAATCATTTCATTACGGATATTCATAAATGCGACCTGGCCAATCTTCATCAAATCTTCCGGACTGGCATCCACACCATAATTTTTCAACTGCAATTCATACAGGTCACGGGGCAGGGCAGCACTTTCCCTGGTATTGGGTAAGATTGTCTCCTTGACCCATTCGTTATATTCAGTCAATTGAGTGGAAAGAATTGCAAGGTCATCTTCATAGCCCTCCAATTCTGTACCGCCAAAGACTTCTGCAAGCCCGGCTATCATTAATGGTGCTCTTTCAATATCCTGTTGCACTTCACCAATGAAAGGCTTGATCAGGTCGGGTTCCTGCATACGTTCAGTCAGTCGGATCTTGGCCAATTCAGTCAATGGCTCATAACCCTCCTCGCGACCAGTATATTTACGCAAACGAACCAAAGCGGCCTGCTGGCGTTCCAGCGGCACCTGTTTATCAAGTAATCCTCTAAAACCGGCGAAAATCAAACCGGAAATGTTGCCGTATGGAAGGACTTTTTCATAATTGATTGTCGCCGCTTCGATATTATCTTCGGCAGACTTGATCATGATCTGAATGTCCTGCCTGATTCGGGCATCCTCTTCGCTTGCCAGCAAAGCATTCAACATTTCCAGGTTGTCTCTGGAATTTTGAATTTGACGTTCAAAAAGTTGCGGGCCAAGGTCAAAAATAGCCTCATCGTAGCCGCTAACGCCAGTTTGACCAGCGAATTCAGGGGCAAATTTGGCCCCCGATTCTAAAACTTTGTATGCGATATCGTTCGATTTTTGTACCCATTCCGGTACAAAATTAGAAGCGCCCTGTGCCAGCGAAACAGAAGGTAGTAATAAAGCCAGGGAAATTATGGACCCGGAAATTACGGCGCAAAGAAGTGCTGCACCTCTTAAATGCTTTGCAGAATTGATTCGAAAATTCATGCTGGTTCCTCAGTAAAATTCTGATGCATCCTACCGCGAGAACTCATTTACGACATGGGCGAATAGTCATGGATGCCTTTGTCTGCTTGAATTCTTTACGTAACCGGGTAAGGTTGAACCTCCAGTGCAAAATTTAATGGAATGAATTTACGTAGTGGAAATTACTGGCTGGCGATAAAGCAAGAAAGAAATTCATATAGCAAAAATGGGGTCAAGATGCATTCAAAAGCAGGAGCTTATATCAGAGTGATTATTGTTATTGCGGCTTTCTGGGCATTTTTTAGCTGGTATACACCACGCTAACTTGACTCATATCGTTTTAGGCTTGCTAGTTCGATACAATCATTAGCTTTAGCCTGCGGAGGTTTGTCTCTTAAATGCCAGTTCTGGTTCTTGCTTTCGTGTTTTTTACCATTGCCCTTGTTTATGCGACAGTCGGCTTTGGTGGCGGCTCAAGTTATAGCGCCCTATTGGTGCTGGCAGGAAAAGAATTTCATCTTATTCCGGTAATTTCACTCAGTTGCAATATTATTGTTGTGAGCGGCGGCGCATTTCATTTCCACAAAGCCGGATTATTCAGTTCGCGGAAACTTCTTCCATTTTTAGTTCTTTCGATTCCCATGGCGTGGTTTGGCGGTCAGTTACAAGTCAATGAAAGTACCTTTGTAGGATTGCTCGGTATGATCTTGTTGTTGGCCGGTGGCCAAATGATCTGGACTAGCCTCGGTGAGCAAAGTTTGCTTAGGAGTCGGGCGATGAATCTCTGGATACTTGGTTTGCCTGCAGGAGCAGTAATTGGGCTAATTTCTGGCATCGTCGGGATTGGAGGGGGTATATTCCTTGCTCCGCTGCTGCATTTAGGCACTTCGCTGGAAGCACGCAAGATTGCCGCAATGGCCAGCGGGTTTATTTTACTTAACTCCATTTCCGGGCTCGCCGGTCAGCTAATGAAACAGGGGGAAGTTTCGGTCTACGGCCAGTGGGTTGACTCCTGGCCATTGTTCTTAGCGGTATTTCTCGGAGGGCAGTTGGGAAGCCGTCTGGGCATCAATGTCCTACCTGAGCATTGGATCAAGCGACTTACCGGATTGTTAATTGCTTATGTTGCGATCCGTTTATTATTGAAATGGGTATCCATGTGAGAAATTCATTGCCGGTTTTTAGTGGATGCGCACGCGCAAAGCGTTAGAATTCACCTTCTCCTCTTTCCCAGTGTGATTGTTTTGAAAATTCATATGGAAATTAAACCTTGTCAGATGTAATTGATAAATTTTCACGGCCCTTGAAAGACCTTCGGCTCTCAGTTCTGGATCGCTGTAATTTGCGTTGCGGCTATTGTATGCCGGCTGATTCCTTGAATGGTCAGGGCATATTCCTCCCGGCTTCACGTTTATTAAATGATGTAGAGCTCGAAACTGTCGTAAAGGTGTTCGTTCGTCTTGGTGTGCATAAGCTGCGATTAACCGGTGGTGAACCATTGTTACGCCCTAATTTACCCGGCCTGGTCAAAAAGCTTTCGGCAATTGACGGAATTAATGATCTGGCTTTGACCACCAATGGAATCCTGCTTCCCAGGTTGGCATCAGCCCTGAGGCAGGCTGGTCTTGGTCGCATCACAGTAAGCCTGGATAGCCTTGATGATGAAGTGTACAAATCCATGTCAGGTGGTCGCGGCAGTGTGGCAGAGGTACTTGCAGGTATTGCCGCCGCGGAAGATGCCGGATTTTCACAAATTAAAATCAACACTGTGATTCAAAAAGGCAGTAATGATCACAATATACTGGAGTTGGTAGAGCATTTTCGTGGCAGCGGCCACATCCTTCGATTTATTGAGTTTATGGATGTTGGAAACCTTAACCATTGGTCCGCTGCACAGGTAGTTGCAAGCGCTGACTTGCTTAAAATCGTTCATGACCGCTGGCCGTTGAAACCGCTTGCCAGTTCAGCGACAGGTGAAACTGCGAGACGTTATGAGTTTCTGGATGGGGCCGGTGAAATAGGATTTATCAGTTCAATTTCCGAACCATTTTGTGGTGACTGCACGCGTGCAAGGGTGACCGCCGATGGTGTTTTCTATAGCTGTCTCTTTGCTGCCAGTGGCACAGAACTTAGACCATTGCTTCGATCCGGTATTGACGAAGCTGGATTGCATCAGTTTCTTGCCAATGTCTGGTCAAAGCGTGATGACAGGTACAGCGAAATCAGAAACACTACAGGCAAGGATCAATCCAAGGTTGAAATGTTCAGGATGGGTGGTTAATGGATGTCACGGTCCATTTTTTTGCCATATTCAGAGAGAGCACAGGCGTTTCGTCTCATCAGCTGCATACGTCTGCCAAAACGACAAAAGAATTATTTGCCGAAATGAGCCAACTGTTCCCGGCCTTGCAGGCTGAAGCAGCGGCACTGGTTGCGATTAATGATTTGATGGTTTCCTGGGATCATTTACTCAATGAGGGTGACGAGGTTTTGTTTTTTCCACCGGTGGCAGGCGGATGATTTTTACCATCACAGATACCCGAATTGACCGGGAAGCATTGCGGACCAGCCTGCTCAATTCATCCTGTGGTGCCTTCGTTATGTTCGAAGGGTGGATTCGAGATCACAATGAAGGCCAGCAGGTTCTTCAATTGGAATACGAGGTGTATCGTCCTCTGGCTTGCCGCGAAGGGCAGCAGGTATTAATCGAAGCAGTTGATAAATTTGATATTTTGGATGCCGCCTGCGTTCATAGGGAAGGCTTGCTGGATCTTGGTGAAACCGCCGTTATTGCTGCAGCGGTTGCTGCGCACCGGGATGAAGCGTTCAGTGCCTGCCGGTACATTATCGATGAAGTGAAGCATCGTCTGCCTATATGGAAGAAAGAGCACTACGCCAATGGCGATGCGCACTGGGTAAACTGCCAACGTTGTGCCGCAGGATAGTTTCAGTGCCCCAGCATGAAGATCAGCAGAGCAGGGAACAGCTCTGGAAAGAAATAATTATTGATCATAATCAGTTTCCGCGCTGCCATGGCAGGGTCGAAAATCCGAGTCACGAAGGCCGTGGTGAAAATCCTTTTTGTGGCGATCGGGTTAATCTGCAAATTAAGCTGGACGATGAGGGCTGTATATCTGACATCGGCTTTGAGGCAACCGGTTGCGCCATCTCACTTTCTTCCGCTTCACTATTAAGTGCGAATGTTGCCGGTAAAAATCGTGATCAGGCAATTGGCATTTTTAATAGTGTCAGGGATTTATTGACCAAAGGTGATGAGCAAAAACCTGATGATCTTAAACCTCATGATCTTGGTGAGTTAGAAGCCCTGGCTCTGGTCAGGAAATACCCGGCCCGGGTTAAATGCGCGAGCCTGGTATGGCATGTTTTGAAAAATGCGCTCGAAGATGGACAAGATGTGGCGACCACAGAATAAGCTTATTTTTACCCATCGACCTGGTTCATTTTTACTCCACATTCAGGACAATCCGGGTTACGAATCAGTTGCAACTTCCGCCATTTCAATATCTGAGCGTCAAGAACATTTAATTCACATGGCATATCGAGTCCTGCGAGTTGTGACAGGGCAAGATGCGCCATCGCTGTTCCAATCATTCCGGCAACCGGGGCGAATATCCCGGCGCCCGGGCAGTCTTCCAGAGTTTCGGGTGCCACGCCATAGACACAGCGATAACAGGGGTCTTGTGCACGCCCAGGGTTGAGGAACATCAGTTGACCTTCGAACCTGATGCATGAGCCCATCACCCATGGGGTGCCGGTATTGATACACGCCCTGTTAATGCTCAGGCGGGTGCCATAATTATCACTGGCATCAATTAGCAGATCATATTCACTCAGTACAGATTGAAGATAAGGCTGCTCAACACGTTGCTTATGAACCGAAATATTGCACACAGGATTCAGACTTAAAAGACGCTCACGCGCCACGTCAGCCTTGGATAGATTTACATCATCAAAGGAGTACAGAATTTGTCTGGCCAGGTTACTTTCGGAGATGGTATCAAAATCACATAACAACAATTGACCTACACCGGAACCCACTAGATATTGGACAACCGGACAGCCAAGGCCACCCAGTCCCACCACAATTACCTTTGAATCGGTGATGCTTTGTTGGCCCTGCCGCCCTATGGCCTGTAAAGCAATATGCGATGCATATTGAGTAGAGGGCGCCGTGATGATCAATTGTCCTCTAATATCGACCTGGCGACGTCACTCAGGCCGTCAGGGTGAGACCACAGGCCACTTTTACCGCCAGATTTGTATAGCAATACAGTTTCGGTGATTTTCAATGCCGGATTCACCGGCTTGCACAAATCCCAAATGGTCAAAAGAGCGATGGAAAGCCCACAAAGTGCTTCCATTTCAACCCCGGTCCGTTCTTCAATTTCCGCCAGGCAGAACACATCAACAGAAAAATCTGCTTCGTTTAACTCGGTAAACACAGATACCCGGCTTAGCGAGATCGGGTGGCAAAGAGGAATCAGACCAGACGTCATTTTGGCGCCCTGAATACCTGCATATTCTGCCAATGACAAAGCATCCCCCTTTGGTAATTTCTGACTGTCAACCAGATCAAATGCCTCTTTTCCCAGAATGATTTTCCCGCCGGCCAGGGCTTTGCGCTGGCTGACGGTTTTGCCGGAAACATCTGCCATGGCAGTGGAGTGTCGGTCATTCATGAGCTTCATCCTGCCCCTGGACCCTGTTTTCAAACCAATTGGCAATCGTGTAGCGCTCGGCGTCAGTCATTTGAGTGAGATTGCCGAGCGGCATAGTCATATTTATCACCGATGCCATATAGACCTTCTCTGCGTTCCGACGTAGCCCGTCGATGGTGTCGAGTTCAATCCCAAGAGGTGCGCTGGTGAATCCGGTATTGCCCGGTTTTTCAGCATGGCATGTCATACACCTTTGCTGCACAACCTCCCAAGCTTCCATAATTCCGACTTCTGGTACAGAGACTGAAACTGAGGACCTTGTTTTAGGTGCAGTGATTGCAACTAAACCAACAAATAGAATTGCCGCCACGGCCAGGGGCCAGGCCTTGAGTGAGGGCAGGTGGCGAAGGTTAAAATAGTGTCTAACCAATAATCCGGACAGTGAAATCAGCAATAGAACCAGCCAGTTCATATCATGGCCATAAGTTGCCGGGTAGTGACTACTTATCATGATGAACAGAACCGGCAAGGTGAAATAATTGTTGTGCCGGGAACGCTGTAAGGCTTCTATCCCCTTGCTCGCCTGCGGAACGCGATTTTCTGTAACGGCACTGACAAGTTCTTTCTGCGAGGGAATAATGACCCGGAACACATTGGCCACCATGATGGTTCCTATCGCGGCACCGACATGAATATAAGCCGCTCTACCGCTGAATATTTGGCCAAGGCCCCAGGCGAGGATCACAAACCATCCCAGCAGCATGGCAGCAAACCAGAAATGGCTCGCAGCGATGCGGGAACGGCACAGAAGATCATAGAACACCCAACTGACAAGCATGGAAGACAAACCGGCTGTAATAGCCAGCGGTTCGGTTATAACCGTACCACCGGCTTGCAGCAGGAATACCCTCGCGTTCAGGTAGTAGGTGACGCAAAGAAGGGCAAAGCCGCTCAACCATGTTGTATAGGCTTCCCACTTGAACCAATGCAGTGTGGCAGGAAGTTCGTCAGGTGCGACTTTGAATTTCTTCAGGTAATAAAAGCCACCACCATGCACAGCCCACAGATCACCTGCCACACCTTCAGGCTTTTGCGTACGTTCGAGATGATTTTCCAACCAGTTAAAATAAAACGATGCACCAATCCACGCCACACCGGTGATGAAATGAGCCCAGCGCAGCAGCAGGGCAAGCCACATGTGAATGTGCGCTTCCATCAGATCAATTCTCTTACATGGTCAACGTGTTTTCTGATTTCACTTTCTTCCAGAAATGAGGATTCAAAGCCATTGATCACCAATTGGGTGAATTCTTCCACCGTCAAATCAAGAGCCTCGTGAAGTGCTACAAAATTTTCATTGATATATCCACCAAAATACGCCGGATCATCAGAATTTACGCAGGGCTTAAGACCAGCCTGGAGCATTTTGCGGATCGGATGTTGACGCATATCAGAAATTACTGCCAGTCGCAGATTGGACTGCGGACAAACGGTTAGTGGGGTTTGCGCATTGGCCAGTTCCATCACCAGTTCCGGGTCCTCGAGACAACGGTTTCCGTGATCAATCCTGTCTACTTTCAGTAATTCAATAGCTTCCCGGACGTAGGCTGGTGGCCCTTCTTCGCCGGCATGGGCAACACATTTCAAACCTAAGGCTGTAGCTCTTTCAAACACCGCCTGGAATTTGGCTGGTGGATGCCCAAGTTCGGACGAATCCAGACCAACACCGGTAATACGGTCCAACCAGGGCATGGCGTCTTCGAGACATGCAAAGGCACTTTGTTGGTCGAGATGGCGTAGAAAACACATAATCAGCCTGCTGCTGATTCCTAATTCAGTCCGGGCTTGTTCAAGCGCCCGCCATATTCCCTCTATTACGGTCGAAAATGCGACGCCACGCTCAGTATGTCCTTGTGGATCAAAGAAAATTTCCGTGTGAACCACGTTTTGCGATTGGCAACGCAGCAGGTAGGCCCAGGTTAAATCATAAAAATCCCGCTCGGTTTGAAGGACAGACATGCCTTTATAATAAAGATCAAGAAAGTCTTGTAAACAATTGAAATTATAGGCTTTAGCTATAGATTCCACGTCGGGAAATGGCAGCTCAACCTGATTTCGCTGGGCAAGTTGAAACATCATTTCCGGTTCCAGACTACCTTCAATATGGATATGAAGTTCCGCTTTTGGCATGACGCTGATCAGTTCTTTTAAATTCATAGATGTATTCGGCCCGTTTGCTATCGCCAATGCTCAGGAATCACTTCCTGAAGTAGTTGTGCGGCTATCGAAACGGCTATGGTAGCAGGGCGCTTTCCAACGATACCAGCCATTCCGACAGGGCATTTGAGCAAATCGAGTTCTGATTTGCTAATTCCACGCTTTTTGAGTCGGTGCTCAAAGCGTTTACGCTTACTGACAGAGCCTATAAGGCCGAGCCAGGCAGCATCATTACGTTGCAGAACATTAAGGCAGATATCCTCATCGAGGCTATGACTGTGCGTCATAACCAGGAATATAGTGCCTGCGGAGGCTTCTTTGACTTCAGATGCGGGATTCTGAGATACCTTTTGAGTGACATTCCCTGGTAACAAAGCCGGGAACTGTGATGCCCGGCTATCGATCCAGTGGATAAAAACCGGCTGCCGGGCAAGTTCTATCACCACCGCTTGTGCGACATGGCCCGCGCCAAAGAGATAAAGATCTAATGCACGATGTTCAATCCGCTCAAGCATATAACGGTCATCGCCCGACTTTCCCACCAAAATACAGACTGCTTCATCTTCCTGACTAGCTTCGATCCCCGCGATTATTTCCGGTGGAATCTCCTTTGGGATCGACTCAACATCTGAAAAAGTCCATTTTGAAACTGAACCACGGTCGATTGCAGTTAATAGCAAGGTTGCACGTGTGGACTCCTGATGTACATGTAAATCCTCAAGCCATGTCGAATTCTCCGCTGACAGCAGTTCAAACAACACAGTAACTGCTCCACCGCAACACTGGTTTAGTGCCGGACCCAAGCCATAGGCGAGAGTTTTACTCGTATCCGTGGCCTTTGCGAGCATTTCACGGGCCGTACCAGTGGCCTCAAATTCAAGCCGACCTCCACCAATACTTCCTTTCAGGTTCTTGCTCGTCACAATCATCTTGCTTCCCGCTGACCTGGGAGCAGATCCCTTTACCGACACTACCGTGACCAGCACACAAGATTGCTGATCGAGGGTTTCACGGAGTTGTTGTGGCCAGTGGTTGTCCGACACGATAAGTTCTTATGCTGAAATTTGAATGCAGTTCAATAAACACTCTGCGGTCGCAGGAGCGTCCAATGCAGGAATACTTTCGAAACTACCGCATGCTGCAACCGCCTGTGTTAAAGCGCTATGAACTGATATCGCCAGCATTAATGGTGGTTCACCGACTGCTTTTGAGCGGTGAATTGTTTCCTCAAAGTTTCGGCCTTTTTCCCAAATTCGCGCATTGAAAATTTCGGGAACATCACCGCAGCTGGGAATCTTGTAAGTGGAAGGAGCATGCGTGTCCAGACGACCATCCTTATTCCACCAGAGTTCCTCAGTTGTTAGCCAACCTGCACCCTGAATAAACCCACCTTCAATCTGACCCAAATCCACAGCGGGATTTAGTGAACGTCCGGCGTCGTGCAAGATATCAACCCTGAGAATACGGGATTCACCAGTCAGACTATCCAATTCCACCTCCGATACAGATGCACCATAAGCAAAATATAGAAATGGCCGGCCACTTGCCGTCTCCCGGTCATAGAAAACCTTGGGGGTTTTATAAAATCCGGTTGCAGAAAGAGAAACCCGGCCTAACCATGCCTGCATCACCAACTCTGGAAAAGTGACTTTTTGAGTTCCCAGGTGTACTTCATTGGCTTTGAATACAACTTCGCCGGGTTCAATGCCGTAATGATCTGCTGCAAAATCGACCAGTCGTTTCTTTAGTTTTAAACATGCAGCCCGTGCCGCCATGCCGTTCATGTCTGAGCCGGC
Organism: Rhodothermales bacterium; assembly: GCA_047614505.1. Classification (GTDB taxonomy): domain Bacteria; phylum Pseudomonadota; class Gammaproteobacteria; order Xanthomonadales; family SZUA-36; genus JABDJL01. The sequence continues at coordinate 26,476 of JBLHGQ010000011.1, forward strand.
GGAAGCGGCTGTCGCCGTGGTATTCGGGACTTTACCGGTATTGGTCGCGGTCACTTTTATCAACTGCAGGTCGATGCAAAATTGGTCGGCAACTACCTGTGCAACCTTGGTCATCAGCCCCTGGCCCATTTCAGTTCCACCATGGTTCAAATGAACGCTGCCGTCCCGGTAGATATGAATTAAAGCACCGGCCTGATTCAAAAATGAAGTGGTGAAAGAAATACCAAATTTTACCGGCGTCAAAGAAATTCCCCGTTTTATTATCGGGCTATGTTGGTTGTACTCAAGAATTTCACAGCGGCGCTGCTGGTAGTCTGAACTTTGCTCAAGATCATCTATAAGTTCAGCAATCACATTGTCTTCGATTGTCATGTGATAGTGAGTAATATTACGATCTTCTTTGCCGTAGAAATTGGCCTTTCTGACCTGCAAAGGATCCGCCTTCAAATGCGCAGCAATGGCATCAATGACTCTTTCGATACCCATCATGCCCTGAGGGCCGCCAAAGCCCCTGAAGGCGGTATTTGAGACCGTGTTGGTCTTGCAGCGAAAGGACTCGATGCGTACATGTGGCAGGTAATAGGCATTATCACTGTGAAACATTGCCCGATCGGCAATCGGTCCTGACAAATCCGCGGACATGCCACATCGGGCAGCCTGCATGAAATCAATGCCTTCGATTACTCCATCGTCATTAAAACCAACCGAATAGCGAATGAGAAAGTCATGACGTTTGCCGGTACTGCACATGTCATCGTCCCGGTCCAGTCTGATCTTGACTGGACGGCCGGTTTTGTCTGCCAGCAGTGCGGCAATGACTGCCCATTGTGCAGCCTGAGTCTCTTTTCCGCCAAAGGCACCACCCATTCGCCGGACTTCCACCGTTACAGCATTTGATGGCAATGCCAGTGCATGAGCAACCGCCTCCTGTACTTCTGAAGGGTGTTGCGATGATGCATGAATCAGCATGTCGCCATCTTCCTGGGGCAGGGCAGTAGAAATCTGGCCTTCCAGGTAAAAGTGATCCTGACCACCTATGTATAACTGGCCATTCACCTGATGCTGAGCCGCCGCAAGCGCGGAGGTCGAGTCGCCACGCATCATGGTATGTGGCTCAAGCACAAATGAGCCGGATGCAAGTGCAGTTTCAATATCTAATATAGCAGGTAGTTCCTGATACTCTACGCGCGCTTTTTTAACGGCTTTGCGGGCTATTTCGCGGCTTTCGGCGGCAACTGCAAACAGAGGCTGTCCGAGAAATTCGATGGTACTACTGGCAAGCGTCTCCTCATCGCCGGTATGCATAGGGCTAATGTCATTGTGACCGGGTATATCGGCAGCAGTGATCACTGCGTGTACGCCCGGATATGACCGAACATCGCTTAAATCGATACTGCGAATCGTTCCGTGGGCAATGGTGGCGAAGCCAACGTAGGCGTGCAAAAGCTGAATTGATTCACGCAGGTCATCAACATATGGCGCGCTGCCGGCAACATGCTTGCGCGCACTATCGTGTTGAGTTGACTTGTAAACGACTGCCATACTTATGTAATCAGGCCTGAAGTACTCTGGTGTTGCGATAGGCGAACCGGATAGTCGCTCGAGGAAGTCTCCAGGTAGCATCGCTTCAACAGGTTTTTGGCAACAGTCATGCGGTATTGCGCACTGGCCCGCATGTCAGAAATAGGGTCAAAATCGCGCGTCATTGCCTGCATTGCGTTTTCGATTGCCGGTGCGTTCCAGTCATTACCAATCAGTGAATTTTCACACTGAGCTGCCCTTTTCGGAGTTGCTGCCATTCCTCCGAAGCAGACTCTGGCTGCAGTCACTTTCCCATCATTTACCTGAATTGAAAATGCGCCGCACACAGCTGAAATATCCTGCTCCATGCGTTTGGAAATTTTGTAACTTCGAAAGTAGCGGCCGGCTTCGGGAAGAGGAATCAGCACCCTGGCAACAAACTCGCCAGCGAGAAGATCCTGTTTGCCATAGTCAATAAAGAAATCCTCCAGTGCAATGGTTCGCTCACCACTCGAACTTGCCAACACAAGTTTTGCATCCAGTGCAATCAATGCCGGTGGCATGTCACCAATGGGTGAGCCGTTGGCAATATTGCCGCCGATAGTGCCGGCATTCCTGACCTGTACGGCGCCAAGTCGGCTGAGCACCTCCTCGAAATCCGGATACACGCCCAGTATCTGCGACATGGCCTGTGTATAACTCACAGCGGCACCAATCGATAAAACAGAGGATTTCTCATCGAGTTCAATTTGCAGTAACTCAGCGACTTTACCGGTATAAATCACTGTCTCAATATCTTGCAATTGTTTCGTTACCCATAAGCCAACATCGGTTGCACCTGCAACCAGAGTTGCCGTGGGATGCGCTTCCAAAGTCGAGCAAAGTTCACTGCTGTTAAGCGGTGCGAGAAATTGCGACCCGCTACCGGAAATATGCAGCATTTCATGGCCGCCAAGTTTGGATAACTGGTCAAGTATCACGGCTTCACTTTGATCGAACTGGTCACTTGAAGGTGCCATTAACGACTGTTCGGCTGCCCTCACAATAGGTGCGTATCCGGTACAACGGCACAGGTTTCCGGCCAGGTTTTCGTCAATATTTTTTCTTGAGGTTCGGCTCTCGCCCTGATCATGAAACATTGAAAACAGGGACATAACAAACCCGGGAGTGCAAAATCCACACTGTGAACCATGCTGGTCAACCATTGCCTGCTGAACAGGATGTAGCGTTCCGTCCTGTTGTTGCAAGTGCTCGACAGTGATCAGTTGCTTGCCATCAATAGCAGGCAGGAAAAGGATGCAGGAATTAACCGCTTTGTAACTTAGTTTGCCGTTTACGTCCTCCGCCAGGACAACAGTGCAGGCTCCACAATCACCTTCTGCACAACCTTCCTTTGTGCCAGTAAGTTGCTTGGTAATGCGGAGGTAATCGAGTACGGTTTCGGTTGCTCGACAAGCTGAAACTTCTTCAAGCTGTCCGTTCAGGATAAATCTCAGCGTTTCACGCATGGCAGTTACTTAGCTGCCCCGGTAAGTTGAGTAGCCAAAAGGTGAGAGTAGTAAAGGCACATGATAATGACTCTCCGGATCGGTCACACAAAATCGCACCGGAACCTTGTCCAGAAACTGTTTGGAAGTGCTTTTACCATTTTGTCCGAAGTAATCACCTGCGTGGAATACAAGTTCATACTCGCCGGCGGTGAAATTGTCACCTTCCAGCAAACAGGAATCCAGTCGACCATCATCGTTTGTGACGCTTTGGGTAAGCAATTTCCGGCCTTCTGCAATCCGGTATAAGGCAATTTGAACTCCCTGTGCCGGAGTTCCTGTTGAGGTATCGAGTACATGTGTTGTCAGTTGCCCCATGATTTTGGGTCCTTTGATTATGATTGCACCTTGTAGTGGCAGACATCGATGGACTATCGTTATGTCTGAACCTGCTTTCTGAGAGTATATCAACTCGCATGACTGAACTGTTTTTTAAACGCAATGAGGCGCTTGTGAATGGATAAGAGCTATCCGCGTAACATGCTTGGTTACGGCGAGACTCCCCCGGATCCGAAATGGCCGGGAGGTGCACGTCTGGCACTACAATTTGTACTCAACTATGAAGAGGGCGGGGAAAACTGTGTATTACATGGTGACCCGGCTTCGGAGTGCTTTTTGTCGGAAATCGTTGCAGCACAACCTCGCGAGGGAGTACGTCATATGAGTATGGAATCCCTGTACGAATATGGCAGCCGGGTTGGCGTCTGGCGTTTACGAAAATTGTTCCGCCGCAACAGGGTACCGGTGACAGTTTTCGCGGTTGGAATGGCAGTCGAACGTAATCCTGATCCGGTTCGGGCTTTGTTTGAAGACGGCCATGAAATTTGCAGCCACGGTTATCGCTGGATCGATTATCAGGATATCGATATCGAAACTGAACGGGAGCATATGAAAAAGGCCATTAACGCCATTAAGAACGTGACCGGAGAACGGCCTGTTGGCTGGTATACCGGCCGGACCAGCCCAAACACGCGGAGGCTGGTTGCAGAAGAGGGTGGTTTTCTCTACCACTCTGACGATTATAGTGATGATCTTCCCTTCTGGGAGCAACAATCAGGCAAACAACAGTTGGTGATTCCCTACACACTGGATGCAAATGACATGCGTTTCGCAACAAACCAGGGTTTTAATTGTGGGGAACAGTTTTTTCAATACTTGAAAGACAGTTTTGATGTTTTGTATGCAGAGGGTTCTGAAACACCTCGCATGATGTCTGTCGGACTACATTGTCGAATTGCTGGCAGGCCAGGGCGAATTGCAGCTTTGGAGAGATTTCTTCGCTACGTTCGCTCCCATGATGATGTCTGGACCTGTCGGCGGGTTGACATCGCCCGTCACTGGCATCAAACCCACCCGGCGTCATAAGGCTAAATATCCAGGTGAATACCAGCAAGCCTTATTCCCGAGAAGAATTCCTGCGCAATTTTGCGGATCTTTTTGAGCACTCACCCTGGATAGCAGAAAGTGCATTTGACCTGCTGAAACAGAAGTGTCAATCACTAAATCTACCTGAGATTGATGAGCTGGATGAGATGTTTCGAATCACAATTATGAATGCTACGCCCGCATTACAGATGGAACTACTTAATGCACACCCTGAGCTCGCGTGCTCTATTGCCGACTCAAATCACCTTACTGTTGATTCACAGAATGAACAATTTAAAGCAGGTCTTCAGGCGTGTAGCCCGGAAGAGTTCGAGGAGTTCAGACAATTGAATCAAAATTACAGAGACAAATTTGGCTTCCCGTTTATTGTTGCAGTCAAGGGCATGAAAAGAGCAGAAATATTAGCGCTTTTCAGGCAACGCATTGAGGGCGATGTAACGGAGGAGTCCACCACAGCCTTGAGGCAGGTTTGTCGAATTGGCCGTATACGCCTGGAATCGAAACTCAATGACTGAAAAACTCAAAATTGACCCCTCATACATCAATCTTGCTTCCCCGGATTTGGGCGGCGCTGTAATTCAGGTCAGTGACGATTTCTTTGCTGCCGCAAAGCGTATGTTAGCGATAACTGAACCTCAGTTTTACGATGACCTCTACGATGAAAATGGCAAATGGATGGATGGTTGGGAAAGTCGGCGTAAACGGACTGCGGGCCATGATTTTTGCATTTTACGAATTTGTCCCGGTGTGATTCATCAATTAAACATTGATACGTCCCATTTTACTGGCAACTTTGCGCCCGCAGCCTCTGTAGAAGCCGCCAATACTGACGGCGACCCCGGGTTGGACACTCAATGGCACGAGATACTGCCTACTACTGAGCTGAATGGGAACAGCAACCGTTTGCTGGCTATCAATGATCGACGTAGCTGGTCTCATTTGCGACTGAATATTTTCCCGGATGGCGGAATCGCACGACTCAGGGCGTATGGAATTCCGGACCGGCCCGGTGGGTTTGGACTGGATACACACTGGATTGACCTTGTTAGCCGCGAAAGTGGCGGGTCAGCCGTGGCATGTAACGATATGCATTATGGTGACATGGCAAACCTGATCAAGCCCGGCAATGCGGCAAATATGGGTGATGGATGGGAAACAAGGCGACGGCGTAAACCGGGTAATGATTGGGTAATTTTGAAGTTTGCTAATGCTGGCCATGTTCGTCGAATTGAGCTTGATACAGATTTTTTCAAAGGCAATAATCCTGCAGCCTGCTCATTGCGTGGCGTCATGCTTGAGGAAAAGGACCCGGTTGGACAGTCTGCTTCCTGGCCCATCATTTTGCCTCGTGTCGCTCTTGGGCCGGATCAACTCCAGGTTTTTCAACGGGAATTACAAGACATAGGTGCTATAGACCATGTTCGTCTGGACATCTTTCCGGATGGTGGAGTTGCACGATTGAGGCTTTTTGGTGAACCGGAAGTTGAACGCTGAAATGATTATCCGACCTGAACCCCTATCACGTGAAGCTTTCATGCCATTTGGTGACGTGATCGAGATTTCCGGACATCACGCGGAATTGATCAATTCAGGAAATACGCAAAAATTCCCTGACCAGGCCAGTTTTGTTGCCGCAGAGCAGGGATCACTTGGCTTGTCCATTTATAGAAGTCAGCCGTGTGAGATGCCATTTACCTTGAAGACCCTTGAGTGTCACCCTTTGGGAAGTCAGGCATTTTACCCTTTGCACAGCCGTCCATTTCCGGTGGTGGTAGCACTTGCGGTTGCTGATTCTGGTGTAATGAATATTCGAGCATTCATGACCAACGGTATGCAGGGGGTCAATCTCAATCCCGGTATATGGCATCATTATCAGTTAAGCCTCGGTCAGGAATCTGATTACCTGGTAATTGACCGGGCTGGTAACGGTAATTTTGAGGAATTCGTGCTGCCAGAACCACTGTTGTTAAAGATCTAAGCGAAATTGGTTCGAAAACGAATTTCAAGCCATTGCTCTTTATTTTCAAAGCCAAGATAATCGTGGCCCTTATGCAAACACCAGACTTCAAAATCTATCGGCGACGCCAAATCTGTGGCAAGAACCAGAATTTCTGTGGCTATTTCAAGTTGCCTGACTTCGGTTTCTGCCTTCAGAATGGGTTCGGGACACATCAGCCCCCGAGTATCAATTATTTGTTCTTTCATGATCTCTTCAAATAGGTATTAAGTAGCTGCATTTCTAAACAGGAAAAAATTGTTTGCATGAAGTTCAGTAAGCCAATAATCAAGTTGACCAGTGTAACAGCGATGTTGACACTGCTCATGCTTTCGCAACCGCTAAGCGCTGATGATACCTACCGGAGCCGCATACAACAGTGGCTATCAAGCCAGGGTTATGAGATGGCATTTGAAGCTCAACAGGTCAATATATTTGGCGATGGCGATAATTCAAATGGCATAGAGGATAACCGGATTGATATGTCTTCAAGCCAATGGAACAGCGTCAATCGCCGACCGTGGAATATGGGTTCAGGAACAATTCATTGTGACGGCCGTAACCGTGGTTCCGCGGTAATTGTAGATACAAGTGACATGGGTGAACTAGAAAAAGGTGCGATCATTGCTACCTCTGCTCATGTGCTATTTGACCTGGAGAAAATGAGACTGTTTTCTTCATGTAAGTTCCACTATATGGCATTGGACCACTTGCCTGGCTATCAGACGAAGATTGAGCTGTCACTTTCACGCATGGGACGCTTCGACCCATCCAGCCCCAGAAACAACAAGGGTTTTGGCAAGGAGGATTGGGCTTTTCTTTATATCGATGATGATATGCCGGGAATCTCGTTGCACGGAGGCCTTCCACTACGCGCGTTTGAAGAGAGCCCTGTGCAATCACCGGATGCTGATAGTTATCAATTTATTGCATATAGCCACTCGGTGGATGCGATAACCATTAGCACGGTGTGCCAGGTAACAAGAAGTGTTGCTCATGACATTGGTGGTGGCGCATGGTCCGGACAATTACTGGATAACTGCGATTCTGAAGGCGGGGCTTCCGGAGGTGGTCTGGTTGCAAGTCATTTAAACAAACATTACCTGGTTGGGATTAGAAGTGGCTCACATTGGGATGGTGAAATGTTCCCTGCGAGTGAATTTCCGTTCGGACCACCTGAAGGTGCTCAATGGGATGTAATGAAAAACACAAATTTTGGCCGCGCGATTGATATCGAACTCATCAATGAGTTACGTGCAATGGTCAAGGAACTCAATTTGGCGATCGATAGCATTTGAATTTGTGCGGTAAAAAGTAAGCATGTATGCAATTAGATATGTAACATTTTTTAAAAAAAATACAGTAACGATTAAAAAGGAATAAATATGTGCTATATTTATTCACGAAGTAGTTCGGATTGTAATCACGTTTTCTCACGGAATTGAAAGCGCTTACCCGGATAACTTGATTTAAATGTTCATCAGGCATGGCTGCCGGTTGAGCAGGTGCGAACCAACGAATGGTAAGCATTACCGCCCTGCGGAAATATACAGATGCAAGGCAAGGAAAAGGGTTCAAGTAGTTCTGCCTTTTTGTATCTGGAATGCTGTGGATACCTGAACGAAAGTTACAGGTTCTGCGGTTCAAGGGCTTGCTGGACAAACGCGAAAGACTCGCTTTGTAATAAATCCGGCAGTTTTGGGGCTAGTGCGATGGTATTTTACGCTTCGCTGTTTGTATTCAGTATTGCGGTTTCAGCCGTTTTCGTATGGTTTTACCGTTCCATATTTGAAATGGGCAAAGTCACCTATCAGTCGATATTCCCAAGTACAAGGCAAAAATACCACCAAAACCGACCTGAATCGGTTAGTTCTGCTTCGAGTGCCGGGAAAACTTCCTGGGGTTGGTCTTCTGCTCGCCGAGCAATTCCTGTTACACCATCGATTAATCAGACAGCAATAGTTTCACCCTGGGGTTGGAAGGGAAATAATTACAATGATGCCTCCAAAAGAAGCCGCAATATGGTCGCGAACTCAATATCACAACATGCTCAACAAAGAAAGGGCAAAGACGATACGGTAGTTGGCTGGCCGTACCGCGAAGAGAAAATGGGAATAAACGGTAACGAATATAGTGTCGTACAGAAAAAGAAAGTTAAGAGAACAAATATAGGCGGCGTGTCAAAGCCGTGGGGCTGGTAAGCAGCTAATAATCAACGTCACCGTTGTACCCGAATATACCCGGTAATTGAATGTTTTGATTGCCGGGTATTTTTATGCCCATCGGTACAACTTCAACCCCCATTGATTCATTCGGGTGAGGACGAAGTAATTCGAGAGCATCCACACGATTTCCATGTAACCATTGCGATGCCTCCTTTTCTGTCTGTAGTAATGCCGGGCTGCGTTGATGTCCAACTGACTTGAGAACTTCGTTAGGCTCCACAGTAATTATTGCAACGCTTAGTTGTTCATTACCCTGTGCCGATCGAACTGAGCTGGCAAGGCCGGCCATAACCCAAAATGGTTGATTTAAAGGGAACACGGCATAGGGGATTTGAGGTTTTACACGGCTGTCAAATTCATAAAACCAGGAAACAAATACCAGAACCCGCATATCGTGGCGCCATGCATTCATGAACGTAGGCGCAAATGGTGGGTCTTCATGTCTGAATCGTGCATTTGCAGTTGAAATTAACTTGCCCGACTTGAGGTATGGCAACCTGCCTTGCGACCATGGTGGAAGGTAAGGCCACAGTGCCTCTTTTGCTTGATCAAAATTATCTCTTGCCTGGATAACAGGCAAGGTCTCCCAAACCATCGAATCGGGCTCTGATTTACGGCGCAGACGGGAAGGGGAAATATTAATTCTTGATTCAGGGTCGGATGGAAGTGCAGGGGGCGGCGTCAGGCTGCTTGCCCATGCATAAATGTCTTTCCAGGAAAGATGTGAAACCGAAGCTTTACCGCACATCAATGAATGATATCAGCCCAGGTACCACGTGATGACTTTGTTATCATGAAATGAGACTGTGCTGTAATAACATTCAGAAAAATCAGCAGGCGAAGCACATTAATAAGCTACGAACTCAATCCGAACAGCATAAGCATATTTCTTTGGTGCCAGACCAGCAGTACCAGGAATCTTTGATTGCGGCCAGGTTTCGCGCAAGCCCTGAATTAAAGGTAATACAAGCACCAGAGATTTTTACACTTTCACAGTGGGTTCAAGATCGTTCAACGCGTATTGACCTGCTTAATGGCAAGGCGGCAGCGATTACTCCGGATCAGTTCCAAATCAGAACTCTATGGGATTTCGTGATTTCCAATAGCATAGACGGTATCTCGCCAGAGGAAAGTTATGCTCTTGCTGGGCAGGCGGTTGGTGCAGAACTACTTTCAAGCCAATGGGACCCAAATCCGGGTCTGGATTCAGGTGCAGAGCAGTTTGAAGGATTTGGTGCCTGGAGAGCTGCAGTCAAAGCTGCCATGAAAAGCAGAAACTGGTTGACTGGCAGCGACTGGATGATTCATTTCTCAGCTCAAATTGAACACCAGGTGGTGCCGGCTTTCGTGCTTCCCGAGGCTATTACACTATTTGGGTTTGTGGAGTTTTCCAGGATGGAAAACCATCTGATTGATGTACTTCGACAATATGGTGTGAAGGTTGTAATAAATGAAGCTCAAATTCAAGCTCCGAATTCACTAAAAAGAAGCGGTTTCCAGGATACTGATCTTGAAATTAACGCTGCTGCCCAATGGTTAAAACAACATCTCGATGCTGGTTGCACTAACGTTGCGCTCATAGTAAATGGTATCGAGTCCATTGGAAAAACGGTGGAAAGAGTGCTTGAAAACCATTTTTCGCGACGCGAATTACTCGCATTTTCTACAAATCAGCACAGCCCATTTTGTTTGCAGTCCCCGCAATATCTGATTGCTCAGCCCATAGTTTCTGATGCTCTTTTGTTAATTTCACTATCAATGGGTGGTCGCTACCAGCGCCATGAATTCCCAAGCATAAGTAAATTACTGCTTTCCGGCAATTTGAGTGGCGCTGCCCCGGAACGTTTTGCACGTGCCAGGCTGGAGCACCGCTTACGTGAAAGTAACTATTTCCTTTGTTCTTTACCACAATTGTCATCACTTATAGAGCATGAGAACAATTCAGATTCCTTAAGTATCCTGCGCCAACTTCTTAATTCTGTTGTGCAACAACCTTCTAAAAACATTGATCCTGCTGATCAGATTGTTGCGTGGTTAAGACAGTGGGGTTGGCCGGGAAGTGCGTTTTCGGCACCGGAGTCTTCGGCAAGTTATCGAGAATTTTTAAAGGTTTTAGAAAAGCTGAAACGGTACCGACTTTCTGATATTGGCACTTGCTTTACGGCATTAGCCAGGCTGTGTGGGTCGCGCCGCCTGCCACACCACGGAGGTGCATTTTCACCGCTGCAGGTTATTAGCCCGGAGCAGGCTTATGGCCGGCATTTTGACGCTGCATGGGTGGCTAATACGACCATGGAAAACTGGCCGCCACGGCCAGTCTCAAATCCTTTTTTGTCTGCAGCTAGTCGAAAAAGTATTCCACGGGCAACAGAAGATGGGATGCTTTCATATACCAAAACCCTGAATGCACATTTGCTCCAATGCGCAGCCGACATACAGTTTTCATGGTGTGACCGTGTTAATGATTTACCTGTATCAGCCAGTCCGTTAATTACCGAAATTGAACCAGTTCATGTTGAGTTTCCAGCCAAAGCCGAACTATGGTCTCACCTTTGTCCTGATGCCTCGAATATCAAAAATTATCATGACCATCCGTATTTAAGAGCTTCATTCGAAACCAGTTTGGTGCCGTTTCCAATGACGCAGGGCAAGCAACTGCGCAAGGTGGTTTCCTTACTTAACATGCAGTCAGCATGCCCGTTGGCCGCATTCACGGTGTTCAGGCTGGCCGCTCGCATGGAACGGCCCCCAGGCCCATTTGCCAACCATTCCTATCGCGGGATCCTGGTCCATGCAGCACTTGAATATTTGTATCGAAATTACTGTGGTACTAAGGAGCACCCCGATGTGACGGAAGTACCAGCAGCTGTTCATGAGGCTCTGATCAGTCAGCATGCAGAACAGCGCCTGCTTCCGGCGGTACTCGCTGCTGAACGACATCTGATTGAGGGAATGCTGCTTGACTGGCTTGTTCTTGAAAGAAAGTTGAGCCGTGGTGAAATAGCGGAATTGGAGTGGCGGGTTGATATGCAATTCGCGGGATTCGATATGTTGATACAGATTGACCGTATTGACCGTTTGTCTGATGGCAGAGTTGTTTTGGTGGATTATAAAACGGGCGCCGCGAACGTAATGTCTGATTGGGGCCAGCAGCGACTTAGAAATGTTCAACTTCCACTGTATGCGACAT
>JBLHGQ010000012.1:0-38062 GCA_047614505.1 Rhodothermales bacterium
ATTGCCCGCAGGAAACTTCCCCCACCATTATTCCAATACATCGAAGGCGGTGCCGACGATGAAAGTAATGTCACAGGTAATACCACGGCATTCGGAAAAGTAGACCTGGTGCCGGAATTCCTGATGGATGTCGCTAACATTGATCTGTCTACCCGTATTCTTGGTCGTGATATCTCCATGCCGTTGTTTCTTTCACCTACAGGCATGAGCGGGATGTTTCATCACCAGGGAGAGGTTGCGGTTTCAAAAGCTGCAGCCGCTGCCGGAACCTATTACTCATTATCAACGCTTGGTTCGACAACTATTGAAGACGTCGCCAAAGTTTGCAACGGACCGAAAAACTTCCAGATTTACGTGATGAAGGATCGCGGACTAACGCGCGAGTTCATTCAGCGCTGCAAAGATGCAAAATTTGACGCCTTGACCCTGACAGTAGACGTGCCCGCAGCCGGCTACCGGGAACGGGAGCTTCGGTATGGGTTTACCCTGCCGCCCAAATTGACGCTTTCCGGGCTGGCTGGATTTGCGCTAAAGCCGGCCTGGGTTTATCACCATCTGAGAAGGCCCGCACCGCAACTGGCTAACGTGGCCCACAAGATCAAAGAAGGAAGTGAAGAAAGCTCATCTTTGATGACATACGTTAAGCATCAATTTGATCCCTCCGTCACCTGGGATGACATGGAATGGATGATTGACGAATGGGGTGGGCCGTTTGCTATCAAGGGAATTTTATCTCCGGCGGATGCGCGAAAAGCGGTCAATATTGGTGCCTCGGCGGTCATGGTATCCAATCATGGCGGAAGGCAACTTGATGGCTGCTTATCTGCCTTCGATGCACTTTCCGCAATTGCGCAGGAAGTAGGGGGCGAGTGCGAGATTATCTGTGATGGTGGCATCCGGCGCGGTACACATGTGCTTAAAGCCCTTGCCTGTGGAGCCAATGCCTGTTCAATGGGTCGTCCCTATCTCTACGGTCTGGCAGCAGGTGGTGAGGCAGGTGTCGCAAAGGCCCTGCAATTGCTCAAGGCCGAGTTGGAAATAGGCATGGCTTTACTGGGATGTCGAACGGTCAGTGAGATCGCATCCCGCCACTGTGTTCGAAAACAATAAAGGAATACCAAATGCTACAAAGTTTTCCCCCGATGGGTGTTTATGAAACCCTGTTCAAGTTTGCTGACGCGACCTCGAAATACATGGGTGATCCGGGTACCCATCCCTGGGCTCAGGGCTATCCGCTCACCGTCACTGTACCCGGCGGACCGGATTTGCCGTCTTCTGTGAGCTTTGACTACAGCGATTTGAAGTACCCGAAAGCGACCGGTGAGATTGAGCTGCGTACCGCTATTTCGGATTACTACAACGAATTTTATAATGCCGGGATCAATCCGGATAACGTGGCTGTTTTTGCCGGCGGCCGCCCCGGGATTCTTGCAACGCTGGCGTTTTTGCAAAAGGACATGCCGGTCTTGATCGAAGAGACCGAGTACACACCCTATTACGATATTTTGAAAATCCTTGGACGGGAAACACACTATATCGACAGCAACCCACAGAACCGATTTCAGCCGGGGTGCGAAGAATATGAAAATGTCTTGAGAAGCACTGGCGGGAAGGGTTTTTTGATACGCAGCAACCCATGCAACCCGACCGGGGTAACCACGCAGGGCGGTGACCTTAAGACCATCATTGAGCGTTTTAGCGAGCCTGGTCGTGGCGCTTTATTTGACGAGGCCTATGAGTTTTTCTGCGATCCCGCGCCACAAAGTGCACTGGCATTAATTGACGATATTGAAGCGACCGATATTTTTGTTGTGGGAGCGGCGACCAAAGGCCTGCAAGTCCCCGGTATGCGCTGCGGTTGGGTCATCGCCGCTGAACGCCATATTGAAATTTTTCGAAATTATTCATCCTGGGGCATGGGAGGGGTATCGCGTGCTTCACAGCTATATGTAACTGAATTATTGGAGATGGATCGGGTACGTCAGGCGCGGCAAGCCATCTGCGAATTCTATGGCTCCCAGCGTGAACGCTATGGACGAGCACTGACAGACCTTGGCCTGGAATTATTCACGGGAAGCGGGGGTTTTTACCATTGGGGTCGCCTGCCTGACGGACTGACAGCCGATGAATTCAATCTGCGCCTTTTTAAGCATGAGGCAGCTATATTGCCGGGCCGCCTCTGTGATATGCGACGCGAAGAAGGTCAGCCATCAAGGCTGGACGGTTTTATTCGTTTCTCTTTTGGGCCACTGACTGCTGATAGCTTTGAATCAGATATCAAGATTCTCACCGCTTGCCTGGTTTAACCGGAATTTGAATGGAAGTCCTGCAGCTATTAATTAGCGGTATCTCTCAAGGCTGTGTCTATGGCCTGATCGCCCTTGGCTTTGTTTTAATTTACAAAGCCACCGAGATGGTCAATTTTGCTCAGGGCGACCTTATGATGTTTGGTGCATTTCTGGCATACACACTGATCAATATGGCCGGCTGGCCCTTTGTATGGGGTGTGTTGGCAACCATCGTTGCAATGGCAATTTTCGGTGCGGTATTGGAACGCGTGGTATTACGCCCGATGATTGGAGAACCTCCCTTTGCAGTTCTGATGATCACCATTGGGCTTGGTTTCGTACTGCGAGCGGTGGCGGGTGCGATCTGGGGTGGTGAGCCAAAGAATATCGATTCACCGCTGGCGGGTGGTGTGTTGAGATGGGGGGAAGTGGTTATTGGTTACGAAAATATTGCCATAATCATTTTTACCGCAATACTTTGTTCCGGTCTGGCTCTATTTTTTAGTTTTACGCGTCTGGGCATTGCCATGCAAGCGGCTTCCCAGAACCAGCTGGCCGCGTATTACGTGGGCATTCCGGTTAAGCGGATTTTTTCCATTGTGTGGGCAATGTCAGCTGCAATTGCAGCGGTTGCGGGCATACTGGTTGCGCCTGTCTCCCTGATTGATCCAATGATGGGTTTTATCGGCATAAAGGCTTTTGCTGCGGCAATTGTTGGTGGATTCGGCAATCTCAAGGGTGCTATGGCAGGTGGATTGATTATCGGAATCGTTGAGCAATTTGCCGGGCTGTACCTGCCGACAGGATTTTCTGATACCAGTGCTTACGTGTTGCTGCTGTTGATGTTGATTGTTCGCCCCGAGGGAATGTTTTCCACCATTCAGGCCAAGAAAGTCTGATGCGCTTCATTTTCAAAACCCGATATGGGCAGGATCTGGACCTGTTTAAACACAACGGTCAGCGCTTCTGGTATGCCGTGTTATTGGCAGCACTGTTGGCCGCACCATCGATGATGGACAGTTTCTACTTAGGTGAATTGTCCTACGTATTTATCTACGCAATTGCCGGTATTGGTTTGATGCTGCTGGTGGGCTATACAGGGCTTGTTAGTTTGGGGCATGCCGCTTTTCTGGCCATCGGAGCCTACACCCATGCATATCTGCTCAGCCGGGGCTGGCCATTACCGCTTTCATTGATTGCTGCCAGCATGCTGAGTGCTGCTGCCGGTGCAGCCATAGGGCGCCCGGCTTTAAGGATGACCGGTATTTATCTGGCCATCGCGACACTGGCTTTTGCGGTGATTGTTGAGCAGGTGATCGCACATTGGGATTCAGTCACCGGCGGCTACCGGGGCATGTCTGTACCGTCGGCAAAGCTTTTTGGGGTAGATCTTGGCTCGGCGGTGCCGTTCTATTTCCTTTGTCTGGCAGTGCTGCTTATTTGTTTGCTGATAGCCTTGAACCTGCTCCGAAGTCCTGCAGGGCGCGCCATGATCGCAGTGCGGGATTCTGAAATCTCTGCTCAGAGCATGGGCATTAATCTGGCCCGCACCAAAACGGTGGCCTTCGCCCTGTCTGCCGGCTTTACCGGTCTGGCGGGTGGTTTGTTTGCGCACAAACTCAGTTACCTGACGCCTGATGCCTTCACCTTACTCCTGTCAATTCAGTTATTACTGATGGTCGTGGTGGGCGGCCTGGGCAGTTTGCATGGTGTGCTGTTTGGCGCAATTTTTATCGGTCTACTACCACAGGGTATTGCCATCATGCGCGATGAATTGCCGTCAGCGATATCGCAGATTCCCGGGCTTGAGCCAGGAATATTCGGACTCATCCTGGTGCTGTTCCTGATTTACGAGCCGCAGGGTATCTATGGGCGCTGGAGAAAGATCAGGCAGTATTTCGAGGAGTTTCCCTTATACCGAAAGGCAACCCACAAACGCCAGAAAGCGTATCTGCGCACGGACCGGATTCGATGAGCGAGACTGTGTTCAGCGCCAATGACCTGAATCTCAGCTTCGGTGGAGTCAAAGCGGTGCAGCACGTGTCCTTCGACATCCGTGCAGGCGAGGTTTTCTCAATAATTGGTCCAAATGGTGCAGGTAAGACCACCATTTTGAACCTGATTAGCCGTCTCTACGATATTGAGGATGGTGGCAGCATGAGCTTCCTTGGTCAGGATATTTCAGGCATACCAGCCCATTCAATCGCAAAAGCCGGCATAGCGCGGACATTCCAGAATACCGAGCTATTTGAGCACGATACCGTGTTAAAGAACCTGCTAATCGGGCGCCATGTACACAGAAAGACAAACCTGGCACAGGAAATATTTTTTACGCCATCTGTGCGTCGACAGGAACTGCAGTTTCGTGAAATTGCCGAGGAGATCATTGATCTGTTGGATCTGCAAAACTACCGTGACCACGTGATTGCCGGCTTACCCTACGGCGTTAGAAAGCTGGTTGAGGTGGGCCGTGCCTTGTGCATGCAGCCAAAGCTTTTGTTGCTGGATGAGCCCTCCTCTGGACTGAATCCGGAAGAGACCGAAGATGTGGCGTTTTGGATCGAGGACATTAACCAGGACTTCGGCGCTGCAATCATCATGGTCGAACATGATATGAACCTGGTAAGTCAGGTTTCGCACAGGGTAATGGCGATGGCCGATGGTGCTGTATTGACGACAGGTTCGCCCTCTGAGGTGCAAAGCCATCCCGAAGTGTTACACGCATACCTCGGTGACAAAGTTGTAGTTGCTGATGGCTGAGTCACAATCACCGCTGCTTGAGCTAAGAAACATTGAGACCTACTACGGTCCGGTAATGGCGATTCGCGGTGTCAGTATGGAAGTCAGAGAAGGGCAGATTGTTGCACTGCTGGGCGCCAATGGTGCCGGAAAGACCACCGTGCTAAAAACCATTTCCGGTGCGATGGACCCGCAAAAAGGCACCATTAACCTCAATGGAGAGGAAATTCAGGGTCGCGACCCGGATGTGATCGCACGAATGGGTATCGCTCACGTGCCTGAAGGGCGCGAGGTGTTTCCATTTTTGACGGTGGATGAGAACCTGAAGACCGGTGCGTATAGCCGAAAAGATAAGCGAATCAAAGAAGACCTGGAACAGGTCTACACCTACTTCCCTGCATTGGCTGACAGAAAAGCCCAGCAGGCCGGGTTCCTGTCGGGTGGGCAGCAGCAGATGCTGGCCATCGGTCGAGCCCTGATGCTTAATCCCCGCATTATTTTGCTGGATGAACCGTCTTTGGGACTCTCGCCCCGACTGGTTAAAGAGATCGCCGAAATCATCCAGCGGCTGAACCGCGAACAGGAAGTCACTATTTTGCTGGTTGAGCAGAACGCTGTGATGGCATTGGATATTGCTGATTTTGGTTATGTGATGGAAATCGGCAGGATCGTGATGGAAGACACCTCCAAAAACCTCAAAAATGCCACCGATATCCAGGAGTTTTACCTTGGCATGAAGAAAGAGGGGCTCCGGGGCCGTCGTCGCTGGAAGCAACGGAAAACCTGGCGGTAATGGATGAGTGAATTTCAGAAACTGAATGAAATTGAAGGCTGCAACACCCTTGCAGGCCTGTTTCGCAAGCGGGTGCTGGAAAACTCAGCCGATGTTGCCTTGCGAGAGAAAGATCTTGGAATCTGGAATGAATATAGCTGGGCCGACTATGGGGAAATGGCAAAGCTGACTGGCCTCGGTCTCATGTCACTCGGATTACAAAGGGGTGATATCTGTTGTGTTGCATCAGAAATTAACCGTGAGTGGATGTTTGCCGACATGGGAATTATTTGTGTGGGCGGCGTGGTCAATGGTGTCTATCCAACTGACGCATCCAACCAGGTTGAGTTCCTTGTCTATGATAGCGGCGCCCGTTTCTACTTTGCTGAAGATGAAGAGCAGCTGGATAAGATTATAGACGTTCGGCAAAACACTCCCACACTCAGCAAAATCATCATTTTCGATATGGAAGGATTGCGCAGCCTCGATGATGAGCAGTGTCTTAGTTTTGATGCCTTGCTGGAACTAGGACGACAGTTCGAAACTGCAAACCCTGATGCCTGGGATACAGAAATTGCCGCTATCGACCCGGAAGACCTGATGGTGCTGACCTACACCTCGGGAACCACCGGAATGCCGAAAGGCTCGATGATTAATCATCGCAACGCCTTGTATCAGGCCAATTCGGTGGTGCAGGGTCTGGATTACAGGCGAGGTGATGAGTTACTCGGCTTCCTGCCGCTGGCTCATATCGCCGGCCGGGTGTTTTATATTTTTTGCCTGATAGCCAGTCGTTGTCGGGTCAACCTGGTGGAGAGCCTGGAAACAGTGGATCGTGACTTACAGGAAGTCGCACCAACTACACATTTCGCTGTTCCCAGGGTATGGGAAAAACAATATGCCCGGGTTTCAATCAAGTTGAAGGACTCTACGGCGGTTGGACGCTGGGCATATGAATGGGCAATTAATCTGGGTCACAGGACCCGGATTTATCGGGTAAAGGGCCAAAAGGCGCCAGTGTTCCTCAGGCTGGTGTATGCCCTTGCCAGCCGTTTCGTGCTGCGAAATATCCGCCAGATGCTGGGCATCGAAAAAGCGCGCTGGTTGTCAACCGCCGCTGCGCCGATTGCGTCAGATTTGATCGATTGGTACTGGGCTTTAGGCCGTCCAATGTATGAAGTGTATGGCCAGACTGAATGCACTGCACTGGTGACGATCAATACACCGGACGCTACAAAAATTGGCAGTGTAGGACGCGTCGTTCCCGGTTCGCAGGTGAGGCTTTCCGATGACAACGAAATCCTGGTCCGCGGGGCAGGGGTAATTTCCGGATACTGGAATCAGCCGGAGAAGACGGCAGAGACTATCCAGGATGAATGGTTGTACACGGGCGATGTGGGCGCCATTGATGAAGATGGCTATGTATACATCCACGACCGGCTTAAAGACATCATCATTACCTCGGGTGGTAAAAACATTACCCCCAGCGAGATTGAAAATCAGTTGAAATTCTCCCCGTTTATTTCCGATGCAGTGGTGGTTGGTGACAGGCGTGCATACCTGACTTGTCTGGTAATGATCGACCAGGACAATGTAACCAAGTTTGCTCAGGACAGCGATGTGCCGTTTACTAACTACACCAGCTTGTGCCACACACCTGAAGTTCAGGATTTGGTCTGGAAAGAAATTGAGAAAGTGAACAGCCGATTTGCACGGGTGGAGACCATCAAAAAATTTCGCTTGATTGACCAACTGCTCGATCCGGAAGACGAAGAACTGACACCCACCATGAAACTTAAGCGAAAGGTGGTTAACGTCAAGTATAGTGATCTGATTGAGTCAATGTATGGGCACTCTTCAGGATAAATTTGGAGTCGATAAATGCTAAGAAATAGTCTTTTTTCAATTGCACTGATTGGATTCACCGTGTCATGCGGTGAGTCAGAAACCCATTCAACTTCCGAAGCTGGGGTGCCCGGAGTGCGCGGCGTGACGGACACAGAAATTGTCTTGGGCAGTCAAAATGACTTATCCGGTCCAGCCGCGATCCTGGGTGTGGCTGGCGTCAATTCTGCGCGCATGCGGTTTGATGAAGCCAATGCAGCGGGAGGCATTCATGGCAGGCAGATAAGATTCGTGGTCGAAGATTCCGGCTACCAGGTACCAAGAGCCATTCAGGCGACCAATAAACTGGTCAATCGCGACAAGATTTTCGCAATGGTGCTAAGCATGGGAACACCCATGAATAATGCGATCATGCCGAGCCTGTTTGAGGCGGGCGTTCCCAACCTGTTCCCGATATCCGGTGCTCGCGCAATGGTAGAGCCGTTCATGCCTCTGCAAGTGACCGGCCGTGGTGTTTATTATGATGAAATTCGGGCTGCAACACGGTATTTCATTGAGGAAAAGGGCGCGACTACGCCCTGTGTTGTGTACCAGGACTCAGACTATGGACAGGAAATCCTGGAAGGCGCAACAAAGCAGATGGAAGTCATGGGATTTGAGCCCGCAGCCGTTTCTGCGCACAAGCCCGCAGAAACAGAATTTACCTCGACCATACTGCGATTACGCAACGCAGGCTGTGATCTTGTATTGATGGGTACCATTCATCGCGACACGATCCTGATAATTGAAACTGCCCGTAAAATGGATTGGACCAATGTTAACTGGGTAGGCAATAACGCCTCATATAATGAAGCAGTGGCTGCTCAGGAGAGCGGCTCGGCGGAAGGTTATTCCGTGTTTGCGCACCTGTACTTGCCATATCGTGACGCCATTGACGATCCTGCAATTGCCCAATGGTGGGATCGGTACGTGGATACCTTTGGAATTCAGCCGGAGTATTTGGCAATGGAGGGGTACCGCAACGCAGATGTCATCGTCAAGGCTTTGGAAGCTGTTGGGCCTGCCTTAAGTGCCCAAAAGCTGGTCTCAGCAATTGAATCAATGAGTTCGTATATTGGCCCGTTTGGCTACAAAATGACATTTGGGCCTGATGATCACAAAGGTGTAGATGAGTCTTTGTTGCTGACCATCGTTGATGGACGTTGGCAGGTTCAGGCGGAAAAGATAACTTATTAAGGAACCTATGATCTATTTATGAATGCTGCATATACCTCACTTGAACGCCTGAAAGAAGGCAATCGTCGCTTTGCGCAGGAATCGCAAAGTCAAGTTGATCCATCGGTTGCGCTTAAGCGCAGCAGCCTTGTGGCTGGTCAAAACCCCTTTGCCATTATTCTCGGTTGTTCGGATTCACGCGTTCCGGCCGAGATTGTTTTCGATCAGGGCCTGGGTGATTTATTCGTCATTCGTGTGGCGGGCAATATTGTGGCGCCATCCCAAATCGGCAGCGTTGAGTTTGCGGCCACCCAGTTTGGCATCAGCCTGGTGGTGGTCATGGGCCATTCCGATTGCGGCGCCGTCAGCGCAACGATTGATGCACTGCAAATGAATCGCGAGGCAATCTCGCCGAGTATCACCATGATTGTTAATCGGATCCGTCCTGCCGTTGAGCCTCTTTTAACTGCATCCGGTTTGCAGGACAAGGCCCAGCTAATGGATGACGCCGTACGGGCAAATATTGCTGCATCTGTTAAACAACTGGCACACGGTTCCGAAATACTTGAAAACTTAATCATGGAAGACAGGTTGTTGGTCATTGGGGCTGAATATTGTTTGCAGAGCGGGTTGGTAGAGTTCTTTGAGGAAAGCTCAGAATGTTGACCGAAGAAATTGTTGCCTTACATGACCAAGCTCTCGGCTATGGCTATGAGCACTCTGGTCATCATTAAATTAAACAACAATGACCGGCATGAATAGGGAATGACAGACCAGGAGCTTGAACAATTCAAATGTGATTTGATTGCCTTGAAGGCAGAACTGCTTACATTGGGCGAATCTTTAAAGGAGTCCGGCAAAATCGTTAAGCTGGACCAGGCTGCAGTTGGAAGATTATCGCGAATGGATGCAATGCAGGGTCAGCAAATGGCGTTGGAGGCATCCAGAAGGCGTGAGCAGAAAGTTTTGAAGGTGGGCGCTGCATTGCGCCGTATTGAAGCAGGCGATTATGGAGATTGCCTGGAATGTGGAGAAGAAATAAATGTGCTGAGGTTGCAAGCTGACCCAACTAACTCCTTATGTATCGCATGTGCTGAGTAAAACTGATGAATACGGCTAATGTGCAAGCAAAAGAAAAACCACTATTTGCATGGATTTCCCTTGGCATTGCGTCTTTACCTTTTATATTTCTTGGGGTGTTGCTTATTGGCGGGAGCTCAAGCGGTTTCGCAGTCTGGAATGATGTTTTTGTTCTGCTATTGATTATGGTTGGGAGTGCGCTGGTCGGAATTGCGCTGTCGCTTGTTTCGATTCGAAGAAAAGAACAATCTACTGCAAATGTTATTGCTCTGTTTACCCACATCTTTTTGATCCTTTTTGCAGCTTGGGCATTCAACCAATAAAAAGAAGGAGCGCTGAATAATGAATTGGGAAGCCATCTCCACAGTGGCAGAGGTCCTGGGCGCTGCAGGCGTCATTATCACGGTGATCTATCTGGCTGTTCAGGTACGCCAGAACACGAGGTTTGTTCAGGCTGCGGCGGAGCAAGCCCTTATGTCACAGGAAATCGAGGTCTATGCACTTACCGCTTCCCATGCGGGTATTTTTCGACGAGGGAATGAAAACCTTGCAAATCTGGACCCGGATGAGAAAGTGGTTTTCGAACATCTGTTGTATGCAGAGATGTCACAAATTTATAGTGGCTGGGTTCAGTTCAATCGAAAGCTCATCCCGCTCATTGTCTGGGAGGCTTACCAGAATTCCGCGATGCAAAACTTGCGCGAAAAGGGATTTCGCCAAGCCTGGAATGAAAACAAGCTCACTTACCCGGTAGATTTCCAGGAAGCAATAACAAAGGTACTCGAGCGGGATGATGCGCTTTGAGTAAAACCACCATCGTTATTGTCACGCTGCTGGTCTATAAGCTGATTTTGCTTGGTATTGGCTGGTGGGCAAAATCACGAAACCAGAATGAGGAGGACTTTTTCCTCGGTGGTCGCGGTCTGGGCCCGCTGGTTGCGGCGATTTCTTATTCATCCAGTGCCTCTTCTGCCTGGACCCTGTTGGGCGTGTCCGGTATTGCCTATGTTATGGGTGTATCGGCCCTGTGGATCGCAGCCGGTTCATTCACCGGCATGCTGGTGGCCTGGTTCTGGATAGCACCGCGCCTAATGAGCTTCAGTCGGGAACATAATCAAATCACCCTGACAGATGTACTGGCGCACGGCACGGAAGGCTCGATGCGGCGCAATATCACCATTGTTTCATCGATTATTATTGTTTTTTCATTCACTTTCTATGTCGCGGCCCAGTTTCAGGGTGCCGGGAACACCTTCGCCAGTACATTCCAGTTGCCAATGAGCCAAAGCATCCTGATAGGCGCTGCGATCATCATGATCTACACCATGCTTGGCGGTTTCTGGGCAGTAAGCGTTACTGATACGGTGCAGGGCTTGTTGATGGCATTGGCCGCAATCATTTTGCCGGTCGCAGCATTTGGCGCCGTAGGTGGACTTGACGGGTTTATCGAAGGGCTACAGGCCGTAAGTACCCCGGACCAGCTCAGCTGGACAGGCGGCAAAGCGGGCCTTGTAGCCCTCGGCGTGGTGCTGGGTTCCTTGAGTATTGGTTTCGGCACCTATGGCCAGCCGCATTTGCTGGTGCGCTTTATGGCTTTGCGGGACGAAAAAGCCATGCGACAGGCGCGGGTCATAACCATTGCCTGGTATTCACTGGTGTTCCTGGCCATGCTGTTCGTTGGCCTGGTCGGTCATGTGCTTCATGCCACGATTGATAATTCTGAGAACATATTTTTTGTGTTGACTGAAAGCCTGTTCTCACCTGTTATAGGTGCCATCATCCTGGCTGCCGTTTTGTCCGCCATCATGTCTACGGCTGACAGCCAGTTGCTGGTCGCGGCTTCAGCAATTTCTCACGACATGGGGCTTGGTAAGGGCAGTGTGCAACGCAATCTCCTGGTCTCGCGACTGACCATTGCCGGACTGGTTGTCCTGGCCGTGCTTGTCGCCTTGTTTCTTCCCGAGAAAATATTCAGCCGGGTGTTATTTGCCTGGAGCGCCCTGGGTGCTGCATTCGGTCCGGTGGTGTTTTGCCGGCTCGCTCGCATTGATGTGAAAGCAGGTGCAGTACTGGCATCCATTGTTGCAGGCTTTGGCTTTTCGGTGGTGTTTTACCTGATGCCGAATACGCCGGGTGATGTGTTAGAAAGACTGGCGCCGTTTTGCATCTCACTCATCATCCTGATCGCCTCAAAAGTTCGTGGTTCGGATTTGGGGAAATGAGCAAAGGTCCTAATAAACCTCTTGCTGGCATTCGAATTCTGGACTTGACCCATATGGTGTCAGGTCCATTCGGGGGAATGGTTTTGGCAGATATGGGTGCCGAGACCATTAAAGTTGAGCCATTGCAAGGTGAAGGCACTAGAAAATGGTGTGAAAACGATCCCGAAATGTCGATCGATGGCATGGGCGTGTATTTCATGACCCTGAACCGGAATAAGAAAAGCGTTGCGATCGACCTGAAAACGCCTGACGGCCTGGAATTGTTTTATGACCTTGTTCGGGTCAGTGACGTGGTATTGAATAATTTTGGTGCAGGCGTTCCCGAGCGACTCAAAATTGATTTCGATTCTCTAAGCCAGGTTAATCCGGGAATCATCACCTGCAGCATTACCGGTTACGGCTCAGACGGTCCGGATAATCAGCGCGCAGCATTCGACATTGTTGCGCAGGCGACCAGTGGCATGATGTCGGTAACGGGTACTGATGTGGATCACCCGGTGCGTACCGGTACGCCTGTGGCGGATATCGGTGCCGGAATATTTGCTGCAACTGGTATTCTCGCGGCTATAGTCGAGCGACAAACTAGCGGCCTTGGTCAGCACGTAGATATTTCTATGCTGGATTGCCAGTTGTCCGTTCTTAACTATCTGGTCTCAATGTATGGGTTTACTGGTAACGATCCGGTCCCAATGGGAAATTCGCACATAGTTCACGTGCCGTATAACAATTACGTGACGGCGGACGGTTTTATCGTGATTGCAGTATTAACCGATTCGTTCTGGCAGAACCTGAAAAAGGTGCTGTGCTGCGAAGACCTTAATGACCATCGTTTCGATTCACCTGCCGGGCGAGTTGCTCATCGTGACTTTATTGAACAGAAAATAAATGAAATCCTGCCAACACAATCCAGCAGGCATTGGCTGGACCGTCTTCGGAGTTACCGCGTACCTGCCGGGCCAGTGAACCGGATGAGTGAAGCTTTGCAGGATCCGCAACTACTGCATCGAAACATGGTGATTGATATTAAGCATCCTAATGGCGAAACCCGAAAAGCCGCAGGTAACCCGATCAAAATGTCTCGAAGTAATGAGGAGTCATTCAGCCCGGCACCCTTGCTTGGACAGGACACGGACGAAGTCCTGTATTCATTACTAAATTACGATGCGGCGAGGATTCAGGATTTGAAAACCAAAGGTGTTATAGGGTGATAATGTTGATGCCAAAGTAACCCTTAAGGTGATCAAGTGAACCGAAACCGACCCACTGTTTTGTGCGTATGCCTGATGCTGATGACTGTGCAGACGACATCTGCGAATGCCGATGACTGTACTTCGATCGAGGCTCTCTCCTGGTTGTCAGGTTATTGGGAGTCAAGGGACGAAAAATCAGTCACTACTGAACACTGGAAGAAGGTCAGCGACAACGCTATAGAAGTCAGAGGAAGCGCCTTATCTCTTCCGGATTTTAATACCACTTTTCTTGAATCCATTCTCGTCGCTCCCCTATCGGGTGCGATTTACTACAATGCGAAAGCCCCTCAAAACAAATACCCGGTCGCATTCGAATTAACCGCCTGTTCGGGAGAAATAGCAGTATTTGAAAACACTGACCACGATTTCCCGAGCAAAATTGCCTACAACCTGGTGTCCGAAGGTCAACTGCGTGTGGATGTTTCCGGCCCTGATGGCAACGGATTTAGCGTACATCTTGCGGAGAAAACGCTCGAACGCCGTATTGCCCTGACTTTTGATGATGCACCACGTGCCGACAGTGCGTACTTTAGTGGTGAGGAAAGGTCTCGCCTTTTAATCGAAAGCCTGCGCAAAGCAGACAGTCCGCCGGTTATTTTTTTTAGTACAAGCAGGGGAATTGATGGTGCCGATGGCGCCAGAGGTGATGCACGAATGCGATCCTATCAGGATGCAGGGCATTTCATCGGCAACCATACCCATTCCCATCCGCGAATCAGTAGTATCGGCGTTGATGCTTATATTGAAGACATCAAAAAGGCTCACAATTTACTGTCGAAGTATGAAAATTTTATTCCTCTTTTCCGCTTTCCATACCTCGACGAGGGGAGAGATATTGAGACCCGGGACCGCTTGAGGTTGGCATTAGAGGAGCTTGGTTACCGAAACGGATACGTCACCATTGATAATTACGATTACCATATGGACAGACTGCTGCAAACGGCGAAGAAGCAGGGCAGGGTCATCAATCACAGCAATCTTCGGCGCGCCTATGTTGAATCCCTGATGGAAACGGTGCGCTTCTTTGGCGATATGGCTGAACAACATCTGGACCATGCGCCTGCGCACACTTTGCTCCTGCATGAGAATGATATGGCCGCAATGTTTATAGGTGACCTGATACGCGCTCTTCGCGCGGAAGGATGGACCATTATTGATGCCCGTAAAGCTTTTGAAGACCCGATTGCAGAAATGATTCCTGATACATTGTTTAATAATCAGGGCAGGGTTGCGGCAATTGCCAGAGCCAATGGGGCAGAACCAGGCAAACTCGCCCACCGAGCCGCAAACGAAGAATTCCTGAAAATGTATTTTGAAGAACAAGGGGCTTTTGGCGCCGCATTGGAAACGAACTTTGAATAAGGGGCAATATAGACAAAGCTGATGGAACAAAAACGTAAAATCGTACCCCCGGTGTATTTGCTTATCGCTCTGATATTGTTGTTCGCTTTGCACCGATGTGAACCCATCGCATCTTTTGCGCACCCGACATTGATGTATTTTGGTGCCACGCTGGCAGCATTCGGTTTGGGCATGACCGTGATGTCAGCAGGGCTGTTTAAAAAAGTGGGAACCGGGATTGTTCCATTTGATGAGGCGACCGTGTTGGTAACGGCTGGATTCTATCGTTTCTCGCGCAATCCAATGTATCTGGGCATGGTGATGCTTTTGCTTGGCATTGCATTGACTCTGGGTAGTGCAGGTAGCCTGCTTCCCATTCCGCTTTTCATTTGGGTAATACACAACAATTTTATTCTGGGAGAAGAAAATTTTCTGCTGGAAGCATTTGGCGATGAGTTTTTAGCCTACAAGGAAAAGGTGCGACGCTGGATATGACCTTGCAAGAATCAAAAACCTCTAAAACAATCGCATACCGCATTGAAACAGCGCGATTGCTGTTACGTTGCTGGTCCCCGGATGATGCGCCAGCGCTGAGAGCAGCTCTCGATGTATCGGATCGCCACCTTCGGCCATTTATTCCATTTATGAGGGAAGAGCCAAGGAGCTTTGAGCAAACAGTTGACTGGCTACGCCTGCACCGCTCCAACTTTGATTCCGACGTAATGTACCGCTATGGGGTTTTTGAAAAAGACACCGGAGTCCTTGTGGGGGAAAACATGCTGCTGGGAAGGGTGGGCCCCGGCGGTCTGGAGGTCGGATACTGGACTCATGTAAATCTGGGCGGTCTTGGTTACGCAACCGAGGCATCATCTGCGATGGTCCGGGTTGCATTTGAACTTGCGGGGGTTGAGCGGGTCGAGATTCATTGTGCGCCGGATAACGGTGCAAGTGCTGCAATACCTGCAAGGCTCGGGTTTCAGCACGAGGCTACCTTGAAGGATCGGGCTCCTGACTGCGAAGGCGACATTCATGATCTAATGATCTGGACTTTATTCGCTCAGGACTACCCATCCACTCTTTCCGCAGATACGAGAATCAGGGCATATAATTGTTTAGGAAACCTGATATTCGAGGGTTGAAGCGGGCTCTTTCCCTATAAAAGAAGAGTATATCCTGGTGACGAACCAGGTCGTTTCGATCGCCAATCCATTACGAAACTGCAATTGCTACAATGCAATATGGATCGGATTCAGAATGCCAAAAAGATTGCCGGATTGGCATACCAGTTCTTTATTCAGGGCAATTTCGCGGAAGCGGCAAGCTATTATGAAAACGCCTGCAGATTAAATCCAAAATCCGCTGAGTACCTGAATAACCTAGCGGCTTGTTGCCTAAAGCTGGACAGATTCCCGGAGACGATTCATGTCACCAATGCCGCTATTAAGCTCAGCCCCAGGCAAGCTTTCGCCTATGTTAATAATGCGGATGCTCATCAGCAGATGGGTAAGTTCAAGGAAGCAAATGCTGCATACCAAAAAGCCCTCGAATTAGAGCCTGAAAACCCGATAGTACTTACCAAGGTAGGGTCGTTGGCAGTCTTCCACGACAGGTCCGGTGCTGCAAAGAAATATCTTGAAAAAGCCCTAAAAATTGCACCTGGCTTGTCGGCAGCGCGTTTGAACCTGGGGCTATGGAATGTTTCCCAACATGAAATTGACCTCGGCAGGTCGCAAATTGAGCAAGCGCTTCAAGACCCGGGCTTAGAGGGTGGTGCACGACGGGCGGCCAGTGCGACGCTGCAAATACTTGCTGAGCACAAGCGCATTCAGCCTCTTCTGGAAAAAGCGTGTAAGGATTCTGATCCTGCAGTGCTGCACCTGCCACTGGAAAAAACGCCGGACATCCTGCTCAGGATCGTAAATGAGGAATTGCGATCGATGGAGAAATTGGCTGTTGCTTGCAGCGAACTGAAGGGTGATGAATCTCAATTCAAATACAAAGCGGACACCCGGCATTTGGAATTTATGGAAGCCTGGACTAACTGCAATCAAGAAGAGGATCTCGAGGCGATGGCTAATGCGTTTGCGACACTGGGGGATCAATCCGGGGCAACTATTATTACCGGAAACCGGAACCTCAACGCGGTGTACCGAGCCTGCACTATGCGCAAGCGCCAGCCTCTGGGACAGAGCCTGGATGAACGGAGCGAGTCCTGGATCCGATACTGGCATGCAAAGTTAATGGACGGTGATGTGGCGAATCTGCCCGGACAATTCAAGGCCATACCCAACGTGATCAGCTCAGGCAGTCCCGTATCCACCGTATCTCCTGAATGCATATGTGCAACTCTGAAGACTGTGTTTCAGGAAATCAGGCCGCGCGTGCCTGCCGGTCTAAAAAGAGCGCTTTTTACAGAGACAGCTCTGATAAAGCTCCACGCCTTTGTTGATGGCAACGGCCGCATTTCACGATTCATCTTCAACTGGGAAATGGAGAGCGCAGGTCTGGATGCTCGCCTGGTTACGCCATTGAGCAAAAATTGCCTGCCCACCAGTCTTGATCAGGCGATATTGAATATCAATGTGAATCAACTCTATGAAGACTTTTGCCGGATTTACGATGATGGGAACCTGCAACTGGAAACGTTCAATCACTTTATGGACGAAACTGATGTAAATGCTTAAGGAGTTGTGGCGTTGCACAATGTTTCAGGACGCTCAATATATGATGAGCTGACATCCTCAAGAAACGCTCGTGCCCGATCTATTGCGAATCGGCCGGTGTCTGATTTCAGTTCCTCTGCATCAAGCGACAGAAGCTCGGTATGTGCAGCTGCATAAATACTTCTTGCTTCTTCACTTCGCAACCAGCGCACCATATTTTGATCAGGTGATTTGCTTCGAGCCTCAGTTAATTGAGAAGCGTAAGGGCTTGGGCTGAGTTCCATCTTGAACAAACGAGGATATGGCGGATCACCCCCCGTCTTTGAGTGGTCAGCTGCCAGGCGCTCAAGCGCATTACCATACAAGGGGTCCTCCTGGCCGAAAACAGTTCTCGTTACCCCGGTCAAACTCATCATGCCGGTACACATTGCACAGGGTTCAAGAGTTGAATAAATCGTATAGCCAATTAACGCCGGTCCAGATGAACATTGAAGATAGTTGTAGATCAGGCGAATTTCCGCGTGTTGTGAAGCGTTAACACTGGCGAAATTTGCATTTCGGGCCCAAAACACAGGTTGCAGGCGGTTATCGACCAGGACTGCGCCGATATTATGGCCTCGGGGATTTTGCATTTGCGGGGTTTGCCAGTCTTTGAATACGACGGCGTAAGCTAATAAAGAGTAGATGTGGTCAACTTCAGCCTGATCATGCCGTTCACGGGCATTTGATGTTCCAGAGTAGGAACCTAAACAAACTAGCAGGCCAAGTAACAGGAAGCCGGGTTTCATTTTATTCAGCTCGCTGAGCAAGGGTTACCGACAATAAGATTTTCAATTTCAAGTGCATCTTTTCCTCCAGTGCGTGACTCAACTGGCGAAAGAGCCAAAGTAAAACCCAAAAAAGGCTATGTATAGGGATTTCATGATGACTTCACCTTGCTTCCACAAGTTTTCATGCCATCGTCTGCTACGTGATCAAATCGACTTTACTAGATGACGACATTAGATTGTATGACATCCTTTCGGGTATCGCCCAATTTGGCATTATCACGGATTTGGTTTCGTTAGTCCTCATCGCTTTCCCGCAACTAAAGTTTATGTTGATATATTTTCGATCCTTCTGAAAAGCCGCTTTTTCTACAAGCAAGACTTTTGTCCCATGCCTCTTTGAATGAAAGTCACTATAATCTTTGACCTTGATTCACTATGCCGTGGGTTTGCCAGAATGTTTGGCGGGCCGGCCGTATCGTTCCTCAACCATCCTTAAAGGTACTGAAAATGAAGAAATGGATTGCCGCATTGGCAACAACAGCTCTGGTGACCGCATGCGGGCAGGGCAATGAAACTGAAGTCGCGACTGTAGCCGCGCCGGCTGAAACCCCGACAGCAGACATCACAGCCCACTCAGGTGTGCTGATCGATAATATGGATATCAATGTCCGGCCCGGCGATGACTTCAATGCATACGTCAATGGTGGCTGGATGGCTACGGCTGAAATTCCGGCTGACCGCCCAAGCAACTCAGTTGGTCTTCAGGTACATGAAGAGGCAACAGGAAATGTGCGCCTGATTATCGAGGAATCGGCCGAAGGTGATTTCGCCAAGGGTACTGATGAACAGAAGGTCGGCGATCTATACGCCTCCTATATGGATGCCGAAACCCGCAATACGCTGGGTGTGAGCCCCATTGAGCGCGACTTCCAGGCCATTGATGCGCTTGAGGATTACCGCGATCTGGCTGTGTATTTCGCAGAGGTAAACAAGTTGGGTGTCAATGTGCCATGGGCGCTTGGTCAATACGTGGATTTCAAAGACCCCAGTACCTACATGATATATACCTTTCAGTCGGGCCTGGGTTTGCCTGATCGGGAATACTACTTCGATGATTCTGAGCGTGGCCTGGAGATCCGTGCGGCCTATGTAGCCCATGTTGAGAAAATGTTTGGCCTTGCAGGGCTGAAAAATGGCGAGCAGGCGGCTGAGACTATCATGGCGCTTGAAACCCGGCTCGCTGCAGAACATATGAAAAAGGAAGATACGCGCGACATGGTTGCGCTGTATAACAAGGTGCCGCTGGCCGAGTTGCCTGCCCTGATGCCAGATTTCGCCTGGGATGCGTATCTGGAAACAGCGCAAGTCAATTTCATTGATGGCCTTGTGGTAACGCAACTTGATTATATGCGTGCCTTGAACGACATCATCACCAGCACACCAATGGAGACCTGGAAAACCTATCTTAACTGGCAGGTCCTCAACACTTCAGCCAACTTGCTCAATGAGGAGTTGGACAACCAGAACTTCGATTTTTATTCCAGAACCTTGAGCGGCGTTGAACAGCAATTACCACCCTGGAAACGTGCGGTGGGCGTGGTCAATGGCAATTTGGGAGAAGTAGTCGGCAAAGTTTATGTTGCGCGTCATTTTCCGCCAGAAGCCAAGGGAAACATGCTTGAGCTGGTCAACAATTTAATCAAGGCCTATGAGCAGAGTATTAAGGATCTGGACTGGATGGGTGAGGAAACCCGTGTCCAGGCGCTGGACAAACTGTCTAAATTCACACCCAAGATAGGTTACCCCGATCAGTGGAAGGACTATTCTTCATTGAGCATCGAGCCGGATGATCTGGTCGGTAATATGAGAAGGTCAGCACTGTTCGTATATGAAGATAACATCAAGCGCCAGGGTGGACCGGTGGATAAAACCGAATGGCAAATGACACCTCAGACGGTTAACGCTTATTACAACCCGCCGCTTAATGAGATCGTTTTTCCGGCAGCCATATTGCAACCTCCGTACTTCGACCTGAGTGCAGAAGACGCAATCAATTATGGCGCCATTGGTGCGGTAATCGGCCACGAAATCGGTCACGGTTTCGATGATTCAGGAAGCACATTCGACGGTGATGGTGTATTGCGTAACTGGTGGACCGATGAGGACCTTGCTGAGTTCGAGAAACGAACCTCCAGGCTGGTTGCACAATATTCAGAGTTCAAACCGTTTGATGATCTGGCAGTAAATGGTGAGTTCACGCTGGGTGAAAACATCGGCGATCTGGGTGGGTTGGCCATTGCGCTAAAGGCTTATCACATGTCATTGGATGGCAAGGAATCTCCAGTGATGGATGGATTCACCGGCGACCAGAGAGTGTTTATCGGATACGCACAGGGTTGGCGCGGAATTCAACGTGACGAATCCTTGCGCCAGCAAATCAATACCGACCCGCACTCGCCACGGCAGTATCGCGTCAATGGTGTGGTACGCAACATTCCGGAGTTTTACGAGCTGTTTGGCGTAAGTGAGCAGGATGCCCTGTACCTGCCGCCGGAAGAGCGCGTTAAAATCTGGTAAACAACGGAAAAAGTCTAACTGGCAACAACCCGTGGGACCGGTAAGGAACCACGGGTTGTTTTTCCTTAAAAACCTGTTTCTTTTTACATTGACTACATGCAACCTGAAGACTAACCTTTCTAAATAGGTGCCTTAAACAGGGACGAACGAACGGCAGGAGGCCGACATGAATCGCATCACTCACCCATTCAGGGTTCAATTATTGTTACTGGTTTTCGGAGCTTTATCGGCTTCAAGTGTTATTGCACAGGAATCTCTTTTTGAGTATGTCGGCCCACCGGATACGGTTTCACTGCCGGAACATGCGGTTGCTGGCCAGAACGTACGGGTTAATCGACGCGCCTTTCAATCGCCTACCATCTTGATCGATCTTTTTGGTGAATCATTTGTGGCAGAACGAGCCAGCATTGATAAGCAAAAGGCTGGTCAAACCGTTTGGGTGGGCCAATTGCAGGGGAACGAAGGTGATTCTGTCATCCTGACCCTCAAGGGCAATACCATTTCCGGTTTTATTCAATATGGTCTGGAAACATACCGCATAGGCGCCAGTTCAGCATCGGGTAACAGGCTTTACATGCTTGACCTGCAGTTATTGCCACCCGATGATGTCGGTGGTGTACCTGATGGCGGTGGTGGAGCAACTGCAGCTCAAACAACTGAAGCGATCGCCGACAACACAGTTCAGGATTTGCTGGTGGTGTACAACCAGGCAGCTTGTGATTCTGCGGACTCGGTCAGCTCAGGAAGTGATTGTTCACAACTCGAAGCAGACATTGTCACGGCTGTTGCCGATATTAATACTGCCTATGCTGCCAGCTTGATCAATATCACCATGAACCTGGTCGGTACGCACAAGACGACTTACACAGGCACGGGTGCCGGCGCCACGCTGGATGCCTTGCGACTTACAGGCGATGGCATTATGGATGAGGTCCACGGCGTTCGTGACTCCTTGGGAGCAGATATTGTATCCATGATCTACAACGGTGATGGCTGTGGTATCGGCTATCTATCTTCCAATGCCTCTTCGGCTTTTAACGTGACTGACGAGCCCTGTGTTGTTGGCAACCGCACTATGGCGCACGAAATTGGCCATAATCAGGGCGCGCACCATGACCGTGTTACGGCTAATGCCGGCACCAGTAGCGCTTACAACTATGGCTACCGGCGTTGTAATGATGGTTCGGTAGATGATTTTGGCTCTCCGTATTACCGCACCGTGTTGTCCTATTCATGCAACAGTGCACCCCGGGTTGGACGGTTTTCCAACCCCAACGTAAATTACAACGGCGTGCCCCAGGGAGTTGACCCTGATCTTAACCCTACCAAGGGAGCACATAATGCTCGCAGACTTAATGAAAGGGCGAGCGTTGTTGCCGGCTTCCGGGCATCTTCAGAAGCAACTATTCCGAATCCACCTAATGGGCTGGCAGCGAATGCCGGTGGTCCTGACTTCATTGATCTGAGCTGGGCTGATAATTCGGGTGATGAAACCCGATTTGAGCTGCGCAGGTCTCCTGATAACAGCACATGGGCGAGTATTGCCACATTGGGTGCCGGCGTCACCACTTACACGGATAACGGCCTGAACCCTGAGACCGAGTATTTTTATCAGGTGCGGGCAGGCAACAGCGCGGGTGACTCAGCCTGGTCAAGCTCGGCAAATGACACCACCCACTCCTTACCTCCCTCAATAGATGATGTGGCCTATGGAGAAACAAATACGAAAGGGTCTGTCACCAACAGTTACACGGCAACCAATGCATTCGGCGGCGCAGTTCAGTCCATCACAGAGGCTTCATCGGGTGGACGTAAGAGCGCTCGCAGGCAGGCCTATGACCATGACTGGTTGTTTGATGTGTTTGGTGGAGTTGGTGGTGTGATTGCATCTGTCGATGCCTGGGTGTCCGGCAGTGAGGGCGCGACCTTTTATTATTCGACCGATGACGGTACTAGTTTGAACCCGATGTTCACCATCAACAACACGACTCAAGGCAGCCCTCAGACCTTTACATTACCTGCTGGTACCTCAGGGCAGGTCAGAATCATTGTGCAGGACGCAAGCCAATCCAATGGTGAGCTTGTGGATACAGTATTCATAGACCATCTGTTTATCACTTCTCATACCGAGGCGGGCGATCCACCTGCAGCGCCTTCTGGTATGGCGGTTAGCGGAACCACTTCCTCCTCAGTCTCTGTTGAATTTACCGATAATTCTCTAGACGAGTTCGGTTTTGAATTGTGGCGGGCGACCAGTGATCCATCAGGAAGCTGCAGCGCTGGCACTATCGTGGATAACGTTGGCTCCAGTGCCGGCACCGGATTGGTTGCCCATACTGACAATTTGGCATCAGCCAGCATGACTTACTGGTATTGGGCCGTTTCATTCAACGGCGCGGGAGACAATGGCTCTTGCTCGAATGCTGATTCTGGCACCACGACCGCAGCTTCTCTTTTCACACTCGGCGTGGACGGTTATAAGGTCAAAGGTATAAAGAATGTCGATTTGACATGGTCGGGCTTTGATACCAGCACCGTTGATATCTATCGCGAAGGGACGATTATCACAACCATTGCAAATAGTTCCAGTCCCTGGACCGATAACACGGGCCTGAAAGGAGGCGGTACTTTGACCTACAAGGTCTGCGAGGCGGGCAGTACAGTCAATTGCTCTGACGAGGAAACGGCCATATTCTGATCGCCTTTTATCTTCGGCCGGACCGGTGTTCTACAAAGAATGCCGGCCCGGCCTTTACTTTTCTTTACCAATCTCCTCAAAGTCTCCTTAATAACTGCATGTACCATGCATAGACTGGGCGCAGTTTGCTTTTGGAGCATGCTTTGAATCAGGCCAGAATTAAGATTGTTCGGATCCCTTTGGTATTTATGCTGGCCATCTCATGCGTTGCGGTTTTTGCACAGGTACCGGTATTGCCGGATGAGCACTACAACTATGCAAACGTCGATCTGCCCAGCCATTTCACCAACCTCAATACTCCTGGCGGGAGCGTGGTGTCAAACGACAACACCCCGGTAAATAATCCAATAACGGATGCTGGCGCTACGTTGGGAAGAGTGCTGTTTTATGACAAGCGATTGTCTGCCAATGACTCGGTTTCCTGCAGTTCATGTCATCAGCAAGAACATGGGTTTTCGGACCCGGACATACTCAGTACCGGTTTCGAAGACGGCTTAACCGGCAGACATTCAATGGGACTGTCTAACGCCCGTTTTTATGAGCCAGGCCATTTTTTCTGGGATGAAAGAGCCGACACACTGGAGGACCAAGTGCTTATGCCGATTCAGGATCCGGTCGAAATGGGCATGGACCTGGATGTGTTGGTGCCAAAATTGGCTGCAACGGATTTCTATCCTGGATTGTTTGAATCTGCCTTTGGCAGTTCAGATATCACCGCTGACAGAATTTCACTCGCGCTGGCGCAATTTGTGCGCAGCCTGGTTTCCTACCAGTCCAAATTCGATCTGGCTTTTGCCAATGGCGTAGGCGGTGGCCCGGATTTTGAAGGTACATTTTCAGATTCGGAATTGCTCGGGGAACAGCTTTTCAATAATCCTCCAGGTTCGCCGGTTCAATCACTGGAATGCTTCCTTTGCCATGGAACCACTGGTCATATCAGCGACGACGTAGAAAATAATGGGCTGGATGCCAATACCAGTGACGACCAGGGCGCCGGTAATGGGCAATTCAAGGCACCATCCTTGCGGGACATCGCGGCCCGTGCACCATATATGCACGACGGTAGATTTGAAACGCTCGAAGAGGTCGTTGAGTTTTATAACAGTGGAATACAGCCGCATCCGAGACTAAGCAATCGCCTTCAAGATCAGAATGGCCAACCGGTCCGATTCAATATGACTGACGCGGAAAAAGCCGGCCTGGTTGCCTTTATGGAAACCCTCACGGATCCGTTTTTCCTTAATGACATCAAGTTCAGTGATCCGTTTACAGAGCCGGTTGCCAGTCTGGATGTCTTCTCCGGAAGTTGGGTCGATTCAACAAGAGGTGGCGAAGGTTGGATTATTGAGGTCATTGATGACGCCAGCGCTGTTATATTCTGGTTCACTTTTGACGAAAACGGTGACCGGACGTGGCTGGTAGGTATTGCGCAACGCGATGGCAATACCCTGAGCGCGAACATGTTGTTGGCGGATGGTCCGGTGTTTGGTGCCGGCTTCGATCAGGCCAATGTCACCTATCAGGACTGGGGAACGTTGGCGATTACTTTCACTTCATGTAGAACATCCGAATTGCAATATGCATCGAACCTGCCCGCTTTTGGTTCGGGGAGTCTCAGCCCGGAAAGGCTTGTGGGAATTGACGGTCTGGATTGTGCGCAGCCATCTAATGCAGCATCCAATCGCTTTAGTGGATGGTCCGGAAGCTGGATCGACCTGGAACATGGCGGCGAAGGCTGGATTATCGAAGTGATCGATGAGGATACAGCGGTTATTTTCTGGTTCACTTTTGATGAAAACGGCGACCGGGTGTGGCTGATAGGTGTTGCTGACCCAAACGGGCAAACTCTGGCTGCGGACATGCTGTTAGCAAGTGGTCCGGTATTTGGTGCTGGCTTTAACCAGAATGATGTTAGCTATACAAGCTGGGGCACCCTGGAAATCACGTTTGATGATTGTGGTACTGCCTCTGCTGTGTACGCTTCAACTGTAGGTGGATATGGCTCGGGAACCATGCAGCCCAATCGCCTGACCAGCCTTGCAGGTCTTGATTGCAACGAAGCGCCCAATATATTACTGGTGATTGCAGACGACTTTGGCCTTGATGCGCTTTCCGTTTACGGGGTGAGTGCTATTCAAGCTGATACGCCTGTGTTAAATGAACTCGCCGCCGAAGGCCTTGTTTTCGATCAATTCTGGGCCAACCCTACCTGCTCCCCGACTCGGGCATCTTTAATAACCGGGCAGCACGGTTTTCACACAGATGTTTTTGAACCAGGTGACAATCTCGCTGATACCGAGTTATCGGTTCAGGATTATCTTGAACAGGAACTGCCCGGCATCTATTCCAACGCGGTCGTCGGCAAGTGGCATATATCCCGCCCCAACGATTTAGATCACCCTGAACAAATGGGGGTACAACACTTTGCCGGCATTCTCTCGGGCACCTTTGAGGACTATAACAACTGGATATTGACTCAAAACGGGGTTCAGTCTCCTGAAACTGACTACATCACATCAAAGTACGTGGATCTTTCACTGGACTGGATAAAAGACCAAAGCCAGCCCTGGTTTTTATGGCTTGCAATGACCGCGCCACACGAGCCGTTTCATCTGCCGCCTGCTCATTTGCACGGTCGTGATCTGACCGGTACCGAAGCTGATATCAATGCAAATCCGCTGGATTATTATCAGGCCATGATCGAGGCCATGGACGCGGAAATCGGTCGATTGCTTGAAGGCCTGGACGAAAACACGCGCGATAACACAATCATCATTTTCATGGGCGACAACGGCACGCCGCGCCGAGTGATACAGGCACCCTACATCAACAGTCAGGGCAAAGGATCCCTGTACCAGGGTGGCGTAAACGTGCCGCTATTTGTCTCGGGCGCAGGGGTTGATCGCAAAGGGCAGAGGGATGAGTCTTTGGTAGGTGTAACGGATTTGTTTGCCACCATTTCCGAAATTGCAGGCATTGAGTTCGACGTGCCCAATGATTCGATCAGTTTTTATAATCTGTTCAAAACCCAAAGCATTGGAACGCGGGAATTTCTGTACGCAGATGCCATCGATGAAGAAGTTAAAAGCTGGGCAGTACGTAATGACCGATACAAGTTAATTGAAGATGATTTGGGTAATCGTGAAATCTATGATCTGGCGCTGGATGAGTTTGAGAATATTGACATGGTCGCATCAGGCTCGGTCCCTGCTGGAGTACTGCAAGAACTAATAGCAATTGCGGCAAGTGTTCGGCAATAAGAAAACGCGCAGAAATGGTATTCTCTGAAATGACTCCATACCACAATGAGGTTCTTATAAGTGACCCGTCACCTCGCCATTGGCGATATTCATGGTTGTTTTAACTCACTGACATCACTGCTGAGCTTTGTCGGGCTTCGCGATGACGACACGATTGTCACGCTGGGAGACTATATTGACCGCGGCCCGGATTCACGTTCTGTTCTGGATCTCCTCATCAAACTGGATAACAGTCATCAGCTGGTTCCACTAAGGGGCAACCATGAGGTCATGATGCTGGATGCGCGTGTGAAGACCAGTTGGCTCCGGCCATGGCTGAGCAACGGCGGCGACGCAACGCTTCGATCGTACTCTGCTGGTGAAGACGGAGCAGTGACCTTTGATGATATTCCCGACGCCCACTATGGCTTTCTGGAAAACCGGTTGTTGCCGTACTACGAGTGCGCAACTCACTTTTTTGTACACGCCGGCGTCGATGTGAACACACACCTCAAAGCTCCGGGTTGCCGCGGTATAACGATAATTCAATCTGTATTGATACCTGGGCATTCGGGGAAGGTTGGTTGAGCTGTCTTGACGTTGATTCCGGCACTGTTTGGCAGGCCAACGAGGCGGGAGAAACGCGCAGTTTGTCGATCAATTAGTCATAGTGGGAGCTATCCCACATCATAAGTTATGACTTAATGTGGTAGTAATCCCACAAAAACGATGCTACATATAATATAGTCAGTAGCTGGCTCTCCGGACGTTCTTATGAACATGGATACGATCACTCAAGACGCAATTTCAAAGGACGACAGCTCACTTCTTGCCACAATTGTGGAGTTCTGTCGTCAAGGCAAAATGGCCGAATCCACCTTTGGACGTAGGTCTGTAAACGACGGAAAATTCGTTTCACGCTTGCGTGCAGGTTCACGAGTCACGCCGGAAACGTGGGAGAAAGTAACCACTTTCATTACGGCAAATGGCGGAGT
The DNA here is from genome assembly GCA_047614505.1 of Rhodothermales bacterium. GTDB lineage: Bacteria > Pseudomonadota > Gammaproteobacteria > Xanthomonadales > SZUA-36 > JABDJL01. Next base: position 27,695 of record JBLHGQ010000012.1, read on the forward strand.
TATACCTGCCGGTGTTGACTCAGATTCCATGTATCTGATGTCTCGTGAAGGCTCTGAATTGGCTTCACAGCAGCCTGATACTGTGGCTGAGTCGGAAACTGATGCAGATAATTCCAAAGCAAGTAATTTCCGCTTTTTTGATAATCGCCAAAAATACCTGCTGTTTATCAATACCTGTAACGAGAAAGACAAGATCGCCGAACGAATCGGTCAAGAGCTTGTAAATCTGAAGCCATCGCCACCTGCCATTCGGGTGTTTGACGCCGGTATCGGCGACGGAACAGTCTTAACCCGGGTACTACGCCAAATGCATTGCAGGTATCCAACGATGCCGTTTTACGTTTCCGGTAAGGAGGTCAGCCTGGAAGATGTCCGGCTAACGCTGGCAAAGGTTGCCGATCGGGTCTTTGAGCACCCCGCAACAGTTCTTGTGTTTACTAACATGTATTACTCAGAGGCACCATGGCTCACTCCGGGCAACGAAGAGATGGCGAATTCTGTGGTTTGGAAGGAAGTCGCTTTGTCAGGCAACACGGCTTTTGAGTTCGACGAACAGATCAAATCGATTGATGAATTTCTGGTTGAAAACTGGCAAGCGAAACATAGCCCCAGGACCGGAAACCCGATTTATGAACGGCCATCGGTGTTGGTGATTTACCGCGAGGACTACCGGTTTCTGCTTGACGATGTCATTCCCAAGCCCGGGCCTCAGCGTGCAGATTTCGATTTGGTCATTGCTTCCCAGCCTTATCGCTCTCGCATGTCAGCTCAGTTCAAGGTTGAAAAGGTTGTGGCTCCTCTGACCCGGGCTTTGGCCAAAGGTGGCAAGTTATTGGGTATTCATTCTTACGGAAATGATCCAGGCCTCAAAATCATTCGACGCGTGTGGCCGGGTGAGAAGCCATTTATGGCGAGCCGCCACGATATTCTCAACGCCTTGAAAGAGGAGCTTGGCGATGAAGCGAGAGATTTCCAGTACAGCGCTAACTCCGATGACCGTGCTGTATTCAGTTATGAAATGCATGCCCTGCCAACCGAGATTTCAACCAGTATTGGTACCTCAACTTTGTTCGCTGCCTGGAATGCCGCCGTTTATGTTGCACAAATCGAAGACGATCGCCTGAATGAAGCAATGGCCAGCGGCGAATACCTTAAGGCAACTCAGGAAACATTGAATGAATACGGCGGCCTGTGGTTTAACGATGAAACTTACGTAGTAACGCGAAAGACACGTGGCTGAAGAAAATCCAAATTTAAGCAGCCCTGGCATGGAGCCATACCCAGAGCGCCTTACTCCGGGTTCGTCACCTGTCAGTCAGAAAGAGGCGGCGGCCGAGTTGTTATATGACGGCTCAATTGAATTTAGCTATGGATCTGAAGAGGAGATCAGTGCCGCCAAAGAAGTACTGCCTTTTGGAATGCCCGTCATGATTCCGCATTTGCCCGGACATGCGTTACGCTCCAGGCTAAAGTTAATCAAAAAATTGCACGACGCCGGTTTCGACCCGGTCCCGCACATTTCAGCCCGTAAGGTTGAATCAGAGCATGAACTCTCTGAGTTTCTGGCCGCTGCGATCGGAGAATCAAAGGTGCACCGGGTTGTTCTGGTTGGTGGTGACATCAACAAACCGTCTGGACCGTTTTCAGATAGCCAGTCAATACTGTCGACCGGTTTATTGTCCCAAGCTGGAATAAAGGAAGTCAGTTTTGCCGGATATCCTGAAGGTCACCCGAAGATTAATGCTGAGCTAATGTTTGAAGCCCTGTTGGATAAACTTTCCACTGCTTCCGAGCAAGGTCTCGGTGCGAATGTGATAACGCAATTTTCAGTATTGCCGTCAAGGATTGTCTATTTTTGTTCAACTCTCGCGGCTGCTGCCCCTGATGTCCCGGTTTATGCTGGAATCGCTGCCCCTGGCACGGCCCGACAATTACTGCACTTCGCCCGCCATTGTGGTGTTGCCGATGCGCTGGCTAATGTAGGAAGTGTTGGTGTCAAAATAGCTCAATTAGCGAACCACTTTGAAACAGGCAAACAGCTCAGATTATTGGCATCATTTAATGCCAGTCACCCTTCCAGCAACCTGATCGGAGTGCATATTTTCAGTTTTGGTGGCTTCGGCAACGCAGCCAATTGGATGGCAAGCCGATCTGCTTCACTCTCTTAATGCTGGTGCTGGGCTGGTGTAACTAAACTGCGGCAAAAAGACAGCGTCTCCCCGCAATTGGTCACAACCCCATTCCACAATCAGTCGCTCGACTATTCTGCAATTGGTCATCAGAAACTGTCAGTGCCGCTTTTGTACAGCACACGACGCAGCCACGGCACGCGACCCTGATGGAACTGCTTCTATAAAAGTGCGAGATATTGATTCCGTTAATCTGTATCGTTTTGCGACCAACTCTGCGGACTTTATTCTGTGCGCTACTTGTGGTGTTTATGTCGGCGCAATCGTTAATCATGAGGGGCTCAAGTACGCAACACTCAATATGAACATCACCGCATTAGATACCAGCAACGCGCGCCCAATAGTACATGGCGACGCATTGGCGGAGGTTCGTTTGGCACAACGTGCCGAATCGTTTACGCCGGTTGTCAATTGCCCGTTTTGAATTCTTTGGATCGACCGGAGTATCGTTATAAATATCTTCGCCGATTCCTTTCTCTGTTAGTACGCGGTCTGCATCTACAGGCGGGTCATCTGTAGCGCCATGGCGAAGAATAAATAACCTCATTGGTGTGCAGGTTTAACTAAACTGCTTCCGCTATGGCCTTGCCCAGCTCTGAAGTGCTCGCCTTGCCACCCATGTCCGGTGTCAGGTTCTGGCGCTCCCGAAGCACCCGTTCCACCGCTTTTATGATCGAATCGTGTGCATCGGCATGACCCATATGCTGCAGCATCATCGCGCCTGACCAAATTGCCCCTATCGGGTTTGATATCTTCTGGCCATAAATATCTGGCGCAGACCCGTGAACCGGCTCAAACATTGAAGGGTGCTCTTTCTCCGGGTTGAGATTTGCCGAAGGGGCAATGGCTATGGTTCCAGTGCAGGCAGGCCCAAGGTCAGAAAGGATATCGCCGAATAAATTACTGCCCACCACCACATCGAAATGCTCTGGCATTCGAACGAAATTGGCCGTCAATATATCAATATGATACTGATCGACTTTGACATCCGGATATAACCTCGCCATGTCCGCGACGCGGGCATCCCACCAGGGCATAGAGTGGAAAATACCATTTGACTTGGTCGCGGAAGTGAGATGTTTGGCGTTTCGCGACTGTGCCAGCTCAAAGGCATATTTGAGAATACGATTAGTGCCTTTTAGCGTGAACCGGGCTTCCTGCACCACTGCTTCGTCTGGCGTACCTTCATTCTCGATACCACCGATGGTTGAGTACTCGCCTTCGGTATTCTCACGGACGACGTAAAAATCGATATCTCGAGGTTGTTTGCCGGAAAGAGGGCAGGGAATACCATCGAATAAGCGCACAGGGCGCAGGTTGATGTATTGATCAAAGGCACGTCTGATCTTGATCAGAAGGCCCCAAAGCGAAATGTGGTCTGGCACGCCGGGGAATCCAGCAGCACCGAGGTAAATGGCATCGTGCTGGCGCAACTGTTCGATACCGTCCTCCGGCATCATACTGCCGGTTTTAAGGTAGGTTTCGCAGGACCAGTCGAATTCTTTCCACTCAAGGCTGAACCCATGCTTGGATGCTGCAGATTCGAGCACGCGCACGCCCTCGGGCATTACCTCCATGCCAATACCGTCACCCGGTATTAACGCAATTTTAAGTAATTCAGTCATTATTAATTCCTAGCCTGCCCATGTGGGCCGGCAAATTGATACAAACCGCCAGATCCAGACCCAAAACCACAATGCTGGGAAGTATGCTCATCATCGGACCGAAACCTTAAAATTAATCACGACCATACTATCTGGTATGTGAAACAGTGCACAATGAACGGATGAATCTCGGGCTTCGCGAGCTGCGTGAATTCCTGCAGCAGCACAAAAACGATCAATCACTGGTGTTGGCCACGGTCACTGCAATCAGGGGCTCGAGCTATCGCAAGCCCGGAGCGATGATGCTTATCCGCAAAAATGGCGAATATGCGGGTCTAATTTCCGGAGGTTGCCTCGAAGCGGACTTGATTGAGCATGCCTCTCTTGTATTCGAAAGCGGCAAGCCTCTACAGCTTACATATGACCTGTCAATTGATGATGAAGCAATTTGGGGTCTTGGCCTGGGATGTGGAGGTGCGGTGCACCTGTTGTTGCAACGGCTGGATGCAGATCAGGAGTTCGGGTTTTTGCCGGCTCTGTTTGACTCCACAGATAGGAGAGATAGGCGTCAGGCATGCATATTGGCGCTTGCGCATAGGGAGATAGATGATATCCCCGCTGGCAGCTGGGCAATTCAAAGTGGCAGGTCCAAAGGGTTGGGAAATGCTTTTATTTTGGGTGCTTTGAAAGGCGGTCTGGATCGGTGGAATGGCCCCGGTCGATTCAGTTATGCCGGCTCGGAAGAGAGTGTTTTGCTGTTAAAAATTGAACCTCCTCCACGGGTACTGGTATGTGGAGCAGGGCCCGATGCCATTCCAATGGCAAGGCAGGTAGATGCCCTGGGCTGGGAATGTATCGTTGTGGATCACCGCAGCGCGTTTGCCAGACCAGAACGCTTCCCTGCCTCATGCAGAGTCCTGCGGTTAGAAGCCGGGCAGCTGCAGGAGCAGGTAGAGCTCGATCGCCTAAGTGCTGCAATTGTGATGAGCCACAATCTGGAACATGACGCGACTTACCTGCAGCAACTGGTAAGCAAAAATCTGGCTTATCTCGGTCTGCTGGGACCGAAAGCAAGGCGATTGCAATTGCAAAAAGATCTGAATTTCGAAGACCGCTTGATTCATGGGCCAGTTGGATTCGACATTGGTGCTGAACTGCCGGAAGCAATTGCGTTATCGGTTATGGCCGAAATTCACGCTGTGCTAGCGGGTAAGTTGGGTTCCGTTGACATCTAAGCCAAAATTAGCGGGGCTGCTGTTGGCCGCAGGAGCTTCCATACGCCTTGGAAAGCCCAAGCAGTTGGTCACATTTAGGAGCGAGTCATTGGTAAAGAGGGCGGCCCGTTCACTATTGACTCAAACGCCCAATGTCTTTGTCGTTATTGGTGCAGAAGCTGCACAAGTTGGACAGCAACTGAAAGGCCTGCCGGTTCGGATCGTTCGAAATGATGACTGGCAAAAGGGAATGGCGAGCTCAATAGCCTGTGGCGTAAGTGAAGTAAGCGAAGATTTTGATGGTGTATTGATTTTGCTCTGCGATCAATGGCGCATTGCACAAAAAGACCTTAAGGAACTGATTAATGTCTGGAAAGAGAATCCCGCCATACCCGTGGTTGCCCGCTGGTCGGGCAGTTATGGTTCTCCGGCGATATTCCCGCATCATCTATTTGATGAACTGCGACACTTACAGGGAGATCGTGGTGCCAAAGCGCTAGTTGCGAGGCAATCAGAAGTGCATTTTGTGGATATGCATAATGCTCAATTTGACCTGGATACTCGTGCTGATCTGCAATTTTTGCTTGATTCTACTCAAATAAATACTGTTTTAGAAACAAATAAGTAACGGTTTGAAAATAATCCCGGTTTTCCTTCTTTTCAAACATATGGCCTTCATTCAAGGCATTCATATACCAGACCGGGAGACCGTTTTTTCGCAAAGCGTTAACCATTTGCATGGATTCGCTGGCCGGAACCACGGGGTCATTCTGGCCTGTAGCAATCAATAAGGGGGTATGAATTTTATCCACATTAGTCAAAGGTGATATGGATTCAAGAAAGGCCCGCATTTCCGGAATTCGTTCATCGCCATATTCAATGCGCCGCAAATCCCGGCGGTAGCTTTGGGTGTTTTCCAGATAGGTAACAAAATTACTGATCCCGGCCCTGGCGATCGCACCCTTGATCCGGTCGCTGTAATGAACGGCGCTTGCCAGTGACATATAGCCGCCATAACTTGCACCGTAAACCGCAACCCGGTTGTGATCGAATTTTTTCTGAATCTCGATCCAATCCAGTAAGAATCCGATATCCTTAACCGCATTTTCACGCAACAGACCATCATCCATTTCCAGATAGGATTCACCATAGCCCAATGAACCACGAACGTTAGGGGCAATGACTGCTACCCCGAGCTTTTCTACCCACATCTGTATCTGACCATTGAAGGAAGGACGAAACTGTCCCTCCGGCCCGCCATGAACATAAATCACGACCGGAAACGGCCCCTTGCCCTTAGGCTGATAGACAAATGCCGGCATCAGAATAATTCGCTCGTTCGTCAGCATACGAGCGGGAAAGTGAACCAGCTTTGGCTGAATAAAATTGTCTGGGTTGAGGCCGCCTACATCATCGATGGTCCAACGTACCAATTTGTCGAAAGACAGAGGTTTACGCCTGAGCATGAGCACAAAAGCATCATTGGGAGTTTGCGCTGTACTCAAAGTCATTCCCAGTCGCCGCCCATCAGGGCTGAAGCGAAGAGAACTGATTTCGCCAATCGGCGTTCTGCGGACCCTTTCATAGCGCATTTTTTCCGGGTCAAATAAATATAATTTACTGATACCTTCTTCATTGGTGACAAATGCACCACGTTTTCCATCCGGGCTAAGTTCAAACTCTGAAACATCCCAGGTAATCACATCTTCAACAAATCGAAATGGACCTTCACCTGAAACAGGAACCGAGCCGATTTCGGCAGCATTGCCACGTTTGTTGGTGACGAACAGGACCTCGCTGTCATCATGATTAAAACCGGATGCCACGCTGCTGGTTGGTTGATCTACAGCACCGACCAATAATTTGAGTGCCCCGGACTCCAGATTCAAAATATAAATCCTGGAATCAGTAATGCCCGCGTAGTATTGCACCAGCAGCAGTATTCCATCGGCACTGAAATCGACAGGTTTCCACAATGCACCATCGGTGGATCCAAACAACATACGAGCCTTCTCGGGGGCATCAATATCCATGATCCAGATATCATTGTTTTTGCCGTTTCTTCGGGTGGAGCGATAGGCCAGTTTTGTGCCAGTGTTGTCCCAAACCATGCGGTTGTTTAGTGATTTACCATCGGTAAGTAGCCGGGTTTCTCCATTTACAGGATTAAACAGCATGATCTGATCGAAACCGCTGCCTCCCTCATCCATTGCAAACGCAATCAGTTCTCCACCTGGTTGACGAACCGCTTCCCCAATGGGTTCTTCAGCAAACGTCACCTGAGTCCGCTCGCGACCCGGGCGCTCGACCCGGTGAATCTGGTTCACTCCATCAAAACGGGTTTTGATGTAAATGTTTTTGCTGTCGGGTGTAAAACCCATAAACAAGGTTGAACGTGTATCGTGGTAACGGGCAAGAGATTGGGTTATCTCATTGGATATTGGCGGTATGTCCTGCAACAGTAGCTGGCCATCCAGTTCAGTACGTTCCTGTACCTGCGCTAACAATCCCTGCATCGGATTTAGCAGCAACAGCAGGGACAGAATCCGCACGAAAAGCCGTTTTTTATTCATGTATTGCATGGTTTTTTCTTGTTTCATACATCAGAAAAGACCCGAAAAAAGCCACAATTCGTACACGCCTTTTCATAGAGCAAACTGGGCGATAAAGCTATACTGTCGAACCTTGTCAACTGCCGAATACTCATGAGCAAACCGCTGCACATCATAATACTGGCCGCCGGCGACGGAACACGTATGAAGTCACGCTTGCCCAAAGTTCTCCACCCTGTAGGTGGAAGGGCAATGCTCGCGCATGTTTATGGCACGGCACTACAGCTTTCATCGAAGCAAATTCACGTGGTGTTTAATCCTGTCTCTCCGGCGGTAAGGGAGTCATTGGCCGGGCAAAATGTGATTTGGGTGGCACAGGAAGAACGTCTTGGCACCGGCCACGCGGTACAGCAGGCAATGCCGGCGATCCCCGATGAAGCCAGGATTTTGGTGTTGTATGGTGATCTGCCTTTGCTAACTGCTGACTTGCTGGAATCTCTGATATCCGCTCCTGAAGCTGATTTGAAAGTTTTGACCATGTGCCTGGATGATCCTGCGGGCTACGGTCGTATTACTCGCGACCCGGATGGGAATATTACCGGAATTGTTGAGCACAAGGACGCAACTCAGACAGAACGGGCGATTGATGAGGTCAATACCGGGATTATCCTGGCTGATGCCCGTTGCCTGAAACAGTGGCTGGCCGCTTTGAAAAACGAAAACAGCCAGGGTGAGTACTACCTGACTGACGTCTTTACAATTGCTCATGAGCAAGGCGCATCAATTGGCAGCGTCGAAGCAAAAGACCCTCGAGAATTGCAGGGTGCTAATGACCGCATTCAACTTGCTGAGCTTGAAAGTTTCTACCGACAAAGAGAGGCAGAGCGCCTGATGCTAGCCGGTGTTCACATTGCCGACCCTAAACGTATCGAACTGCGGGGAAACATTATTGCCGGCAGTGACATCAGCATCGATATTAATGTTGTGCTCGAAGGTGAAATTTCGCTGGGGGATGGTGTGCAGATCGGGCCGGGTTGTGTTCTTCGAAACTGTAAGCTCGCCGCGGGAACCCGGGTGCATGCCTACTCGGTGATGGAGGGTGTGCAGACGCATGGCGCCTGCGACATCGGTCCCTTTGCCCGCGTGCGGCCCGGGACGGATCTGGGCGAAGGTTCACGGGTTGGAAATTTTGTTGAAGTGAAAAACAGCTCACTTGGCGAGAACTCCAAAGCTAGCCACCTCAGCTATCTGGGAGACAGCACGATTGGAAGAGATGTGAATATTGGCGCAGGCACCATCACCTGTAATTACGATGGCGTTAACAAACACAGAACTGTGATCGAAGATGGCGTTTTTATTGGTTCAGATACGCAACTGATTGCGCCCGTGACAATAGGAAAAGGCGCCGATATCGGTGCAGGCTCTACCATTACCAAGGATGCCCCGGAAGGTAAATTGACGCTCAGTCGCTCAAAGCAAGTAACGGTTCCAAACTGGAAAAGACCCAAAAAGGATAAATCCTGATGTGCGGCATTGTTGCAGCAAGTGCTCACCGTGAGGTTCGCGACATTCTGATGTCCGGCCTGCATTCACTGGAATACCGGGGCTATGATTCGGCTGGCATTGCAATGCAGGTTAATGGCCGTATTGAGCGACGACGCACGATGGGCAAGGTAAATAACCTTGAGCTGTTGCTGGAAAAGCAGCCGCTCAATGGTATTTGTGGTATTGCTCATACCCGCTGGGCCACCCATGGTGTTCCTAGCGATCGCAATGCTCACCCTATGACTGCAGGTGACCAGGTCGCATTGGTGCACAACGGCATTATTGAGAATCATGAGGAGTTGCGTCAGGAACTTACGGCGCTTGGTCGCGAATTCACTTCCGAAACAGATACCGAAGTGATGGTGCATCTTATTGCCCAGTTGATGGACGAAGGAAACAATCTGTTTGATGCCGTTCAAAAGGCGGTCAGGCGATTACGCGGTGCCTATGGTATTGCCGTTGTTTGTGCTGCCGAGTCCGGTGTGGTGGTAGGCGCGCGTAAAGGCAGCCCGATGGTTTTGGGGGTAGGGGATGGGGAGAACTTTCTCGCTTCTGACATTTATCCACTGCTGCCCGTGACCAAGAGATTTGTTTATCTGGAAGAGGGTGATGTTGTGCGGCTCGATACCGCAAGCTACGAAGTCCGCGATGTAAATGGAAAGCTTGCACAACACCCGGAAAAAATTACAGAAGTAAGCACTGATGCCGTACAACGCGGAGATTATGAACATTACATGCTCAAGGAAATCTTCGAGCAGCCACAAGCTGTCGCAGAAACTCTGGAAGGCAGGATCAGTGCGACAAGAGTACTACCAAATATTTTTGGGGTTGGCTCTGAGGAACAACTGAAACGGGTAGAAAATGTTCACATCGTTGCCTGTGGCACCAGTTTCCATGCGGGTTTGGTTGCCCGTTATCAGTTGGAGCAGCTTGCTGGAATTCCCTGCACAGTGGAGGTAGCCAGCGAATACCGTTACCGCCGGCCGGTGGTGCCGAAAAACACTTTATTCGTCTGTATCTCACAATCCGGTGAAACTGCAGACACCCTTGCAGCACTGCGCCACGCAAAGCAATCGGGGTACATCACGACACTGGCGATTTGTAATGTCGCGGAAAGCTCGGTTGTGCGCGAGGCTGACCTGATATTAATGACCAGGGCAGGTCCTGAAATCGGGGTTGCTTCAACCAAAGCTTTCACCACCCAACTGGTATCGCTACAGTTGCTGGTGTTGGAATTGGCGCGTTTAAATGGCGTGGATGAAGA
>JBLHGQ010000013.1:0-37330 GCA_047614505.1 Rhodothermales bacterium
TTGATTCATCTGGGAAAGCGTGTCGATCAATTGATTGATGACAAAGTTGTTGGATGGGTCCAGTTCCAGTGCACGCTCAAAAGAAGCGATGGCCTCATTCCAGTACCCTGTTCTTCGCTGGGTAATTGCGGTAAATACATGTATATTGGCGTGACCTGGTGCAGCATCACGTGCCCTCAAAAAGAGAGTCAGTGATTTCTCATAGTCTTCATCAAAACGGTAATAAAAATCTGCCTCGGCCAGCAGGACTTCAGGTGCAGCTGGTTTCAGGCTCTTAGCTCGTGCCAGGGCGTTCTCAGCTTCTGTCCGGCGTTGTGGTGTGTCGTCAAATCCCATCCATTTTGCCTGGCCATTGATTACTACCAGTTGTGCCCATGCCTCCGCAAAATCCGGATCGAGTTCAATCGCTCGCCTGATCCAGGGTTCTGCCTCGATGTAGTTAGATGCGACGTAATCCGCCCGACCGATAGCCGCGCGCCCGCGCAAGTAGGCCTCGTAAGCCTGGATGTTCTGGGTCGGTGCATCACTGAGGGCGTTTTGATCAGCCTCGGTCAATTCACCGCGAACTGCCGTCACAATTTGGCGGGTGATTTCCGACTGGATTTCAAAGATATTTTCGATGGTCATCTCGCGATCGAAGGTTTCTGCCCACAAATGTTCATCAGTAGTCACGTCAATTAACTGTGCATTGATGCGTACACGACCGCCTGCTCGTTGGATACCGCCTTCCAGAATGGTTGAAACCCCCAGTTCTTTTGCGATTTGCGGAATAGACAGGCTTGTATCTTTGTACTGCATCATCGAAGTACGCGAAATTACTTTCAGGTCTTTAATCTTTGCCAACTGAGTGAGCAGGTCATCATGGATGCCGTCAGTAAAAAATTCATCGTCTTCCAGCCTGCTGCGATTGGCGAAGGGCAGTACTGCGATGGAGTTGTCCTTTGCCTCTGTCAATACGGGGGTCAGAGCCCTTTTCTGATTGGCTTCATCATCGGTTTGCAAATTCTCAGTATTAGAAAAGGGGTCTGACCCCAATTCGGGCTGGCCGGCAAACCGGGATTCCCAGATAAAGTAGCCGGCAACAAGTACCAGCAGGCCAATAATGGTGAAATCAAGTTTTCGGCCGGTTTTCGGTGTAATGGACTGGCTGCGATCAACGTCTTTTTCTTTCTTGATGCCCTCAGGCGTCATCTCGAAAGCCCAGGCAAAGAACAACGCCAATAGGAATCCGATACCGAGCACAAGCATAATCACCTGGAACACCCAACCGGGCGCCTCGATGTTGTTCAGGATCACATCAGAAAATTGCAGCACCAACCATGCGACAACCGCATAGGCGATGCCAACCTTAATGACATTACGTCTCTTCAATTCTTCAAACAAACTCAAAATTTATCTCCTGCGATAAATTCACGGTGGGAGCGATTGGTCTTGCATCGCTTTGCGATTTCTTGATTCGCGTGTATAGCGACACGCATACGCCATCGCGAATTGCCAACGATTGCATTTGCCGCAAAAAGCTTCGCGATGTGGCCATCGCTCCTACAACTCCATTCATCATTCCGATTCCCCCACTGGTGTTGCTAACGCATTAAACCGCTCATCATCGCGGAAGAAATCCCAATACGGATGCAGCTTCAATTCCCAGGGTGTTAAACCAATATCAGCATTGAACGATTCTTCAATTGCCGCCAGCGATTCTTCACGCTTTCCGGCCATGCCCAGGATCAGTGCGCGTTGCTCCAGCATTTCAGCGGAGAAAATCTGGTCCCCGCCCCTTACAAATTGCTCGATCGCGCTATTGATTGCGAAAAGAGCTTCGGCATACATGCCTTTGCCGGCATACGCCATGGATAAGTTTTGCTGTTCAAAGGCATCGGTGTTGGTTCCGGTCGGTGTTGCTGTGGTCAGCAGTTCAATTGCTGCATCAAATTGAGCATTGGCTGCTGTTTGGTCACCCAGCATTTGGTATGCAAAACCCCGCATCCAGCCTTCCCAGCCCATGTAGCCACGATTGAGTGATAACTCTGCGATTTCCGGGATATCAAAGGCTTCAATTGCACCTTTGTAATCACGTTCCCACATTGGCAATGCTGTAGCAGCTTGATAGAACTCGTTGCTAAGCCCGGAAGGCAGGCTGTTAAAAAGGGCACGAGCCGAACGAAGATCTCCATAACCGAACATGTAGACACGGATTTTCTGGCCTTTGAGGTCGTAGGCATCCGGAAACTTCTTCATCCATTGATCAATCTGCGGTGAAGCTTCTTCAAAACGGCTAATTGACACCAAGGTGTCGGTTAATAAGGTTGCTGTTCTACTGTTCTCGGGGTCGAGTTCCATGCCTTTCTTAAAGTTGGCAATGCTTTCATCAAACAAACCGGCGCGGCGCTGAGCAACTGCCAGGCGTTCAAGAGTTTCTGAGTCGCCGGGCGCCAAATCATGTGCAAGCTGGAATTTTTCAACTGAAGGCGCGAATTGATTCTCAACCCGGTAGAGGTATTCACCTTGTGCTGCCAGGGTTTCTGAAGTGCCGGGGGCAAATTTCATCGCATTATCGACAGCCATTTTCGCAGCGACAAACCGTTCCGGGCTGGCATCATAACCAATCCAGATCGCTTGCCCATGAACAATAACCGTCAAGGCCCAGGCTTGCGCATATTCAGGGTCAAGCTCCAGGGCTTTGTTTAGCCAGGTTTCGGCTTGAATATAGTTGTCCTGGTTATAGTCGGGCTGATTAATAAATGAATTGGCCTGCAAGTAGGCCTCGTAGGCTTCCAGACTGTCAGTGGGAAGTTGATTCAATGTTGCTGTTTCGGCTTCAGTTAACTCACCACGAACCGCTGTGACGATATGGCGCGTAATTTCCGACTGAATATCAAAGATGTTTTCGATCGTCATCTCTCGGTCAAAAGTCTCTGCCCAAAGGTGCTGGTCGTTGGAAACATTGATCAACTGTGCATTGATGCGTACCCGCTTACCCGCTCGCTGGATACCGCCTTCCAGAATAGTTGCGACACCTAACTCTGCTGCGATTTCCGGAATGGTCTTTTCGGTATCGCGGTACTTCATCATCGAGGTACGGGAAATAACCTTCAGGTCTTTGATCTTGGCCAATTGGGTTAACAGGTCATCGTGAATACCATCGGTAAAGAACAGGTCTTCTTCCTGCAGACTGCGGTTGGCAAAAGGCAGTACGGCAATGGAGTTGTCAGAAGGTGCCTCGGTCGGGGTCGGACCCCTTTTCTGATCCGCTTTGCTGACAGCCTGTGAAACCGTTGAGTCAGAAAAGGGCTCTGACCCCATTTCTGCTCCATCTGGAGACATAGAGCGATCAATTAGCAATACAGCAACGGCGACAACCAGAAACGCGATGATGATCCGGTCCAGTTTTAATTTGGTCTCTGATGTGACGGACTGAGTACGGTCCACATCGGCTTCGCGCTTGATTCCTTCAGGGGTCAGTTCATAGGCCCAGGCAATCACCAGAGCAGCGACAAAACCAAGCCCTACCACCAGCATTAATGCCTGAATAACCCACGGTGGGGCAGCAATATTTTCCAGCACCAGGTCGGCGACCTGCAGCAGCACCCAGGCAGCAACGCCATAGGCAACCGCCACACGAACCACGTTTCTGCGTTTTAATTCCTCAAAAAAACTCATAAGTCTCCAAACTCTATTTGGCACATGGATGTGCCAACGCGAGCAACAGCGAAGCGCAGAAGCGAAGCAGACCCACGCGTCTGCGCAGCGACATGTAAACAGCACATGGAAGTGCTGTTTTGCTCATATTTAGTCACAAGAGAAATCTCCATCACCCAGGTCTTGGCACTGCGGCGGGAAGCCATTCTTGCGCCAATAACTCAAAAAGTTCTTATTCACTATTTCTTTGAATCCGGGGGTGTTACGGAAATAGGTTGCATCGGGATGCCAGATCATCCTCATTCCGCCAGTTGAAGCATCTTCGTAACAATGATCAATCCTCAGGGCAACAAAGACGCCATTCATATTGCAGATTGAAAAATTCTGGCTGTCTGCATATCGTATCCACCGATTTGCCACTTTGCTTAAATCTTGGTCCGGATTCTCAATCGCATATATCCAGTCCTGCGTCGGAGCATATTCGCCATATAAGGACGTGTTCCCAAGCAGGAAAGCCGCCATTCTTTGCCCGCTCTTGAGGTAATGAGCGACGAAAACATCATCAACCGAGTGAAAATTGGATTCGATGGATTCTTCAAATAATCGGGTAGCCTGATCAGCCTTGCCCCAGAAAAAATTGGCCACGGCCATGTGTTGCTTACAATTCATATAGCCGGGGTCGATTGCCAGGCAGTTTTCAAATGCACTGATGGCTTTTTCGAAATGACCCAATTCAACCAGGGTAATTCCCTGCCAGAGCCAGGCAGTGGAATTCTTTGGATCATTCTGAACAGCAATGTCCAAATACTCGATCGAGGCGAGGTGATCTGTTACCGCAGCGGGTGTCTGTGCCAGAACTGCATAGGCCATGGATAATTTTGGATCCAGTTCCAGTGCTTTCTCAGCTGCTGCCTGTGCCAGGGCATGATGATCAATGCCATCACCAGCCAGCCAGCTTGCTGATACGCTGTGTGCGGCCGCCAGTGTTTCCCATGCCAGTGAAAAATCGGGGTCAAGTCGAGTAGCTTGCTCCAGAACGCTTGTACTGGTTGGTAGCTCCTGACGGGCAATAAACAAGCCTCTGCCTTTCAAATAAAGCTCATAGGCGTCCAGGTTTTCCGTTGCTGCTGCAACGCTCACCGTTTCCAGGCCTATACCTAGCTCGGCGGTAAGCGCATTGACTATTGCGTTGGCGATTTCATCCTGTATGGCGAAGATGTCATTCAACTCGCGGTCGAAAGTATCTGACCACAGGTGACGGTCATCAGTAGTATCAATCAACTGCGCGGTAATGCGCACCCGGTTGCCGGATTTGCGCACGCTGCCTTCAAGAATATGGTCGACCTTCAGTTCGCTGGCGATGTCCGGAATATTGCGGTTCTCGCCTTTGTACGTGAACGAGGATGTACGCGAGGCGACTTTCAGACCATCAACGCGAACCAGTAGATTTAACAATTCTTCTGAGATACCGTCTGAGAAATATTCCTGGTCTGGATCGTTGCTCATGTTGACAAAGGGCAATACTGCGATGGATGGTTCAACTTCTAATGATGGGGTCAGAGCCCTTTCCTCAACACCTTCTGTGCTTGTCACATTTTCGTCATCAGAAAAGGGGTCTGACCCCGATTCTGGGGTATTCACCCGCTCGTATATAAAGAAGGCCAATGCAATGGCCATAACAGCCATAATGCTGCGGTCCATTTTGCGGCCGGTAACGTTGGTGATGGATTGGGTGCGGTCTACATCGGCCTCGCGCTTGATGCCTTCCGGCGTCATTTCAAATGCCCAGGCGAGGAATATGGCAAGCGGGAAGCCAATAACCAGCAGTAAGATCACATACCTGCCCGCAGTATCCGGCAGGCTCAACAGCTCAAGAAGCACATCGGTCAGTTGCAGCAGCAGCCATGCGCCGACCGCATAGGCGATTGCTACGCGGATGACGTTTCTTCTTTTGAGCTCTTCAAAGAAGCTCAAGAGAATGCTCCCGCGCCGTGTTTTGTGACGGTGCAAATCGAAGCAATTCGCGAGGGTACTTGCGATGCAAGTACACCCTCGCTCCTACAAAGACTCTTGCTTCCACAAAGACTCCTGCTTCCACGGTAAAAGCTCATGGAGCTGCCTCACTTTCGGCCAATAGCTCGCGCTGGCGTTCGGCGTTCTGGCGCATCTGCGCGAGAATTTCCATAAACATCGGATCGTTGTTCCAGTGACCCAGAATGGAGTTGTTTTCGAGGCCGTATGAATAAACGGCACCCGCGTCTACCGCGCGCTGCAGAGCAGCCATTACGCCATCCCGGTCGTTCTCGAGACTGGCCAGTGTTGCGCTGTAATGATGAGTGCTCATAAATTCAGGTCTTGCGCTGATTCTGGCGCGTACGTAATCGCCATATCTATTGATCAGCTGTGAACGCTCCTCTCCCGGTTCGAGTGTATTGGCTAATTCTGCAATCAGGTCCGCCTGCATCTCAGAAATGCTGCTCCCGGAAATGGCACCAAAGGTATCCAGCCCCGTACGGAACATTGCTTCAGCTTCTTTTACACGACCCAAGTGAAGCAAGGTTCCACCGAAGAAAAGGTATGTGCGTGGGGGAGCGTTCCCCTCAGCAACGTTTCTGGAATAGATTTCGGCCAGGGTTTCCCATTCGCCGCGGTTGTAATGCAGGGATGTCCCAATGATTTCAGTCCAGATAGAAGCCGGGCCACGTTTTTTCGCCACTTCATACCAGCGTTCAGCGGCGTCGTTATCATCTATTAGCATGTAGTTTTGGGCTATTCTCCAGGCCGGGAAAACGTCACCCGGCCGGAGTTCGTGGACCATTTCGAATTTCGGAATAGCCTGGTGATGCAAGCCCCTGCCCATTAAATAATTAGCCCATACTTCGTATAGCCCTGGGTTGCGTGGATCATCGAGCAGCATATTGCGCACCAATGACTCCGCCTCGTTCCAGTTTCCTGCGCCGAACGTGCGACCAATCAAACCTACCCTGGTCTGTTCTGACAGCGGGTCCAGCTCATATGCCTGCTGTGCCAACTCGAGCTTACGTTTGCTCTCGTTGTCGTCGAGAAATCTAGCAAGCAGAGTTATCACACGTACATTGTTGGGATTGCTTACCAGCGTTTCTTCCAGAAGAGGAACGGCGAGTTCCTGGAGACCCGAATAGTTAAGCAGCAAGCTCCTGGCGATAATCGTCTCTACGGCATCCGGTGCCAGAGCCTCGGCGCGTGCCAATGCTTTTTCGGCAAACGAAATGGCTTCGTCCTGTGCCATCGTGCCGAAATCTGAAAGATTGAGATACGCATCTGCCAGTCCACTCCAGGCCGGCGCGTAATCCGGATCAATAGCGGCTGCCTGCGTGAAATAATCAATGGCTTTTTCGAAGCTGGCTTCATTGCGTTGCCGGAAATGATGGCGACCGAGCAAGTAAAGGTCGTAGGCCTCGAAACTGGAGGCTGTACTGGTGGCGATCGTGGTCTCGCCCTGGCCGAGCAGGGGTAGCTTCAGAGCATCCACGATGGCGCGAGCAATCTCGTCCTGTACCTGAAAAATATTATCCAGATCACGGTCATAGGTTTCTGACCATAAGTGGAAACCGTCATCCACCTTAATCAACTGCGCAGTTATGCGGGCGGTATTGCCGGATTTGCGTACCGAGCCTTCCAGCACAGTGGCCACGTTCAATTGCTCACCGATCTCGGCGATATCGACTTCCTTACCCTTGAATTTAAAGGTTGAGGTGCGTGCAGCCACTTTCAGGCCATCGACCTTGGCCAATAAATTAAGCAACTCTTCAGAAAGCCCGTCAGAGAAATATTCGTTCTCCGCATCGGCGCTCATGTTGACAAAGGGCATGACGGCGATTGATTTCTCGAGTGGTATTTCTTCAACGACCTCTACTGTGACCTCAGGTGCCGTAGTAGAAAACTTGTCCCACATGAAATATCCAAGTGCGACGACAAGGATGGCAATAATGGTGCGATCAAGTTTGTGGCCGGTATCTTTGACAATGGACTGGCTGCGATCCACATCGGACTCGCGCTTGATACCTTCGGGTGTCATTTCAAACGCCCAGGCAAAAAACAAGGCCACCGGAAAACCAATCACCAACAAAAGAATCACGTATTTACCAGCGGTATCGGGTAAATCCAGCAAATCAATCAGCACATCGGTCAATTGCAGCAATAACCAGGCCCCCACCGCGTAGGCGATGCCGACCCTAATCACATTGCGACGTTTTAATTCTTCAAAAAAGCTCATTTACGGGATTCCCAATAAGGTTTGGCATCGTTTTGCCAGGCATCTAACAGCCCCAGCTTGAGTAAATAAGGTTCCCAACGCGGATCGTTATGAATTTTGACCATTGTTGGATCGCCCAGCAGGTGAGTTACCCCACCGTCGCGCTGACTGTAAGATATTTCTAGCCACTCAAAGGCTTTGTCACTGTTACCCAGCCAGGCATAAGCCTCAGCAACTTGAAAGGCCAACCACTCGCTAGCGTTATCGACTATAAATTTCAGGGCTGCGTTCGACTCGTCTTCTCTGCCCAGTGCATGCATGACATAAATGCTCGCTAGTGCGACGGTTTCTCTGTTTTCGGGGTAAGCTTCAGTCTCCGCCGTAATGTACTTCAGGCCCTCTTCAGGTTGGCCCAAATTGATCAGCGGCCAGACATGATCCAACTGCGCGCCCTCACGTTCAGGGTAAAGTTCGTAAATCCTTTGCATAGCCTTCAGCGATTCCAGGTGCTGATCAGAGCCCCAGTAAGCTACGGCCAGGTTTCTCAGGAGTACGGGATTAAGCGGATCGACTTCAACTGCCCGTAAAGCCAACTCAACCCCTTCATCAAATTTACCTACTGCCCTTGCGATACGCGATGCATCTTCAAGAGCCTGCCCATTATTTGGCTCCAGGGCCAATGCGGTGCGAATGCTGCCCTGGGCGGCATACCAGTCCCAGTCATACACATATTGAACTCGTGACAAAACAGCCCAGGCCAGCGCAGAGCTATCATCCAGGCTTAGTGCCTTGCGCGCAGCATCCCGTGCCGTTTCATTACCCTCGGTCTGATCAATCTCGCCCCAGTTTGCAGCCCATCGGGTAGCGCGCGCCAAACCCGCCCAGGCTGGTGCATATTCCGGGTCAATATCAATGGCCTTTTGAAAAGCCTCCATGGCCAATAAGGGTTTGGTCTGATCGGCGGTCTCCAGCAGATGCTTACCCTGCAGATATGATGTGAAGGCTTCCGTATCGGTTTCTTCGGCAACCGGTACTTCGCCCAGCAACTGAATCTGTAAAACAGTCACCACCTCGCGTGCGATTTCATCCTGAATGGCAAAAATGTCATCCAGCTCGCGATCGAAAGTTTCCGACCACATGTGCACATCAGATTGTGCCTCGATCAGCTGAGCGGTAATACGGACCCGGTTACCCGCTTTGCGGACACTGCCTTCCAGCACATGTTTGACGTTAAGTCGTTCAGCCACAGTGGGGATATGGATATTCTGGCCCTTGAAGCTGAAGGCCGATGACCTTGAAGTCACCTTCAGTTCCGGAATCTTGGCCAGCAGGTTGAGCAGTTCCTCGGTGATGCCGTCTGAGAAGAATTCATTGCTGGCGTCATCGCTCATATTGACGAAAGGCAGCACGGCGATGGATTTTTCGTCCGGCCCTTCCGGCTCGGTTTCCGCAACAGTCTCTGCGGCCTGTTCCTGCATTTGGCTGACCAGCTCGGCATCGCGCTCGGGGTCGAGCACGAACTTATCGAAAGCAAAATAACCCAGCGCAACTACCAGCAATCCGATGATCATTCCGTTCAGTTTCTGGGAAGTGACCTGAGTGATGGATTCGCCCCGATCAACGTCTTTTTCTTTCTTGATGCCCTCAGGCGTCATTTCGAACGCCCAGGCGAAGAACATTGCCAGCGGGAAGCCGAGGATCAGGAAAAAGGCCAGTGCAGAATTAATCCATTCGGGTAGCAACAGGGCAGGGCCGAGTGTGTCGCCCACCTGCATGGTAAGCCAGCCGACAATCACGTAGGCGGCCGCCACCTTGAAGACATTTCTTCTCTTGAGTTCGTTGAAGAAACTCATTGCCTGGCCTCCGTTGCGTTTTCGGGGCGGATCAGCTCGTTAAAGCGCTCATTGCTGCGGAAGAAATCCCAGCGAGGGTCGAGAGTCAGCGTCCAACGAGTCAGGCGGCTTGCTGGCGTATCAATTAGACGTTCGATTTCTTGCAATGCCTCATCATCTTGCCCAACCAATGCCAGAATCCTGGCTGCCAGGCCATCAACTGCCGCACCCGCCATGCTGTCTGATATTGAACTGATAATTGACCTCGCTTCTGCCATGGTTTCCAGCGCTTCCTGTGACTTGCCGGTCAATGCATAGGCGAGCGCGATATTGATCAACTTCAGAGCACGGCCCTTGGGCGCCAGAACTTCCCTGGCATTTTGATTCGCGACAAACTCATTAAGAATGTTAGTCGCCTCATCATGCTTTCCAAGTAATTGATGGATTTCGCCCCGCACCCTGCCACGCCAACCGCTTGGATTGCTTTGATACTCTGAAAATTGGATAACCTCGGGCAAATCCCAAGTTGACAGCGCCTCGCTGAAATCTCTTTCAAAGAGTGGCAAGCGGGTGGCCAGGGTTACAAATTCAAAGCCGGCTGAAGGGCTCATTTCATTCAACAATTCCCGTGCCTTTAAAAGGTCGCCCTTCCAGTGGATGTACATAAAGGCAAGGTGCGACTTCAAAATATCCTCTTGCGGAAACCGCTGAATGGCTTTTTCGGCCAAGGGCACGCCTTTTTCATATTCTGTATTGAACATGAGTGTGAGCAAGTATTCAGAGGTTACTTCAGGATTTGCTGGATCAAGGCGCAAGGCCTTTTCGAAACTGGCAATGGACTCGTTGAACTGGCCAATGCGTCTCTGAGTTGCTGCAATCTGATACATGGCATGGGCATTACCGGGTTGCTTGAATGAAGTTTTTTTGTAGGCTGCTAATGCGGCGATATAGTCAGCCTCGATGCGATACAGATAATCACCCAGCGCAGTCTGTGCGACGGCAGACTCAGGGTCTTTCGACATGGTTTGTTCAAGCGCAAACTTCAAAGCGTTCACACGCTCAGGTGTTGGGTCAAACCCTAGCCAGACAGCGGTTGAGTGAGCATCAACCAGCAGGGCCCAGGCCCAGATGAAATCCGGGTCGAGGGCCACCGCTTTTTCAGCCCATTCCTGGGCGCGCAAATATTTGTCAGCGGTGTAGGCAGCCTCATGAATGGCTGCCTTCGCGTGCATATAAGCCTCATATGCCTCCAAACTTTGGGTTGGAAATTGGGCCAGGATCTCTGTTTCTTCAGAGGACAATTCACCGCGAACCGCGGTAACGATTTGTCGGGCAATCTCCGATTGAATTTCAAAGATGTTCTCCACCGTCATTTCACGGTCGAAAGTTTCCGCCCACAGATGTTCGTCGGTGCTTACATCGATCAGCTGCGCATTGATGCGTATTCGTTGGCCTGCACGCTGCACGCCACCTTCAAGTATGGTGGCTACCCCAAGTTCTGCTGCGATCTCGGGAATTTTCTTCGAGGTATCTCGATATTCCATCACCGAAGTGCGTGAGATCACTTTGAGATCGTCGATCTTGGCCAGTTGGGTTAACAGGTCGTCGTGGATACCGTCGGTAAAATACAGGTCATCTTCCAGGTTGCTGCGATTGGCAAAGGGTAGAACGGCGATCGATTTTTCGTGAGGTAAAGATTCGGATGGTTCTGCTGTCGCACCACTCTCGTTGCTTGCCTGCTGTGTCGACTGTGCGGTTACGACATCACGCTGTGGGTTGAGCACAAACTTGTCGTATGCGAAATAGGCCAGAGCCACGACCAGCACAAAAGTGATTGTGTGGTCGAGTTTACTTTTACTCGCAGATTGCGCGGCTTCATCTCCGGCATCGCGACGTAGCCCGTCCGGTGTCAGGTCGTAGGCCCAGGCCATCACCATGGCGACCGGAAAGCCGAGAAGCAGCATGGTGATGATCATTTTCATCACCCAGCCCGGCGCGCCGAAACTGTCTGCGGCAAGGCCAGCGATCTGTGCGATCAACCAGCCTGTAATCGAATAGGCAAAGGCTACGCGGAAGACGTTGCGGCGTTTGAGTTCAGTGAAGAAGTTCATGAGGAATCATCTCCTGGCGGTGGTGGGATCTCGCCGGTGGCTTCCAGGGTTCGTACGTTTTCTAATTGCCGGGCCATGTCTGCTTTTAAGATTCCCAAGATGTCTTCAAACTCAGGGGTTCCGTGAAGAGATTGGAAATTGGGGTTAAGTTCGGTATCCCATTGCCAGAAAACTCGCCAACCGCTTTTCATCTGCGATTGAAGCTCACTTAGTGCATCCTCTTGTTTCCCGAGCAGTGCGAGCGCTTGTGCTTTGCCGGTTCGTAGCCACATTTCAGAGACAACATGGGGTTGTTCATAGAGTGCTATTACAGACATTAACAATTTTTGGGCAATTTCAGGCTGGCCAGCCATTTGGAGTAAATGGGCCGTGTCAATCGCCTGTAAGGCATTACCTGCATCAACATTTGGTGTTGCCAGGAACAACTCGGGGTGCGTTTGCCCGATCAATTCCAACGTTTTATCGGCTTGACCGCTCTTTAATGCCCCGATTAAAAGGCATCTGAACGCTATTGTCTCGGAGCCCCAACGGTTAAACGTATTCTCCTGCAGGGACAGGCTTGCAAGTTCTGCAGCTTCATCTACCCGGCCCTCAAGAATATGAAGCATGGCTGTGCCTGCTTCAACCATGGGGTTCAGATTCTGGTTTTGCCTGGTCCAGGTGAGCCATTGTCTTGCGCGTTCAAAATCACCTAAATCAAAATAATTGCGGACAATCCAGTTAGACAAGTCTGAATCTTCAGGATCAATTTCCCTCCCCTTGGAAAGCCATCGAAGGCTCTGGGATAAGTCTCCGATATCCATGTAAAGACCGGCAACAGGGCCTATCCCACTTGAACTGGCTGGATCAATTTGACGAATCCGGGCGAATAACTCCAATGCCTTATCTGATTCGCCACGCGCTTGATGAACCCTGGCCAACCCGTGGAGAATCCCAATCGAAACGGGATCGAGTTCCAGTGCTTGCTGATAGACCTGCAAGGCTTTGTTGAACTGGAAGGTTTTACGCAGGTACTGACCGTACATATCCAGGGTTTTGGCATTGGCCGGCTCAAGCTGAAGCGCTCTTTCCCAGGCTTCATCTGCCCCTGTAGCCTCGTATCGCCACAGATAATGTGCATTTACAGCCTGGGCATCGGCGCTGTTAATGTCCAGAGCCAGTGCAGCCTCGATCGCATCGCCCCAAGGTTTTTTCACTTCTTGCAGCGTCAATGCGCCGGTTTCAAACAGGTCACCAAACGACCGTGCCAATAAAACATGTGCTTGTACGAATAGGGGGTCCAGTTCAATGGCCCTGGCCAGGTGAGATTGAGCGTCATGCAAGTCCTGCCAATTGTCCCGTTCAATCAACTGGCCTGCGACCAACCAATTGTCGTAGGCTTCAAGGCTTTCGGTGGGTACTGCTTCCAGTTGTTTTTGTTCTCCCGGGGACAGCGTGGCCTTGAGAGCCACGGCAATCGCTTCAGCAATCTCTGACTGGATCGCAAATATGTTTTCTGCGGTCAACTCCCGGTCATAGATATCAGCCCATATGTGCTCATCGGTGGTGGCATTGATTAGCTGTACATTGATTCGGACTGTATTGCCGGCGCGTTGTACGCCACCTTCGAGGATATTTGCGACTCCCAGTTCTTCGCCAATCTGGCGCAGATTCTTGGTGGTGTCGCGATAACTCATGACTGAGGTACGCGAAATTACTTTCAGAGCGCTGATTTTTGACAGGTTGGTTAGTAGTTCATCGTGTACGCCGTCCGAGAAGAATTCGGCGTTTTCTTCGTTGGCACTTCGGTTCTGGAACGGTATGACAGCGATGGACTTGTCGTTGGGTTGCTCTGCCAATGTTTCTTGTGCAACGGGAGTTTGATTTGTGACTTCCAGGGTAGCTTCCTGTGTCGTATTGACCAATTTGGTATCACGTCGTGGGTCCAGCACAAACTTGTCAAAGGCGAAATAGGCCAGTGCCACTACCAGAACAAAAGTGATTGTGTGGTCGAGTTTACTTTTACTTGCAGATTGCGCGGCTTCATCTCCGGCATCACGGCGTATACCATCAGGAGTCAGGTCATAGGCCCAGGCCATTACCATGGCAACCGGAAAACCAAGTAGCAGCATGGTGATAATCATCTTCATCACCCAGCCCGGCGCGCCGAAGCTGTCTGCGGCCAGGCCGGCGATCTGCGCTATCAACCAGCCTGTAATCGAATAGGCAAAGGCTACGCGGAAGACATTACGTCTCTTTAATTCATTAAAGAAGCTCATGACTTAATCACATTCAAAGCCCTCTTCACCAACTGCCCGGCACTGCGGCGGGAAACCATGTTCGCGCCAATACACCGGCAGGTTCAGTTCATTGACCAGACGTTTGAAATCTGCTGATTTGTGGAAATCGGCACGGTTACTGATCCAAAGCCATTCTGAGGGAAGATGTACATCAATAGTAAGGCGGTTATAGGCACCAAAGGCCTTCATCAGGTTTTCCCGCATACCAATGGTTGGCTCCTGAGCAAGCCATTTCTCGGCTTTTTCGACAGCAGCGCTGTAATCTTTATCAGGATGTTCCAGTGCCTCCAGCCACTCTGTTAATGGGTAATCCGGATGATCTGAAATCTGCGCGGCTGCCAGGAATGCGGCCAAGTCGTTACCTTGCTTAATCAACAGGGGAACCATCAGACTGATCGCTCCACGAAAGCCTTTCCGGTATAGCTCTTTACTATTTTGGACGAATATTTCGTGGTTCCCAGTAATGATTTGGACGTAACCAACATGAAACCTGCAATTCAAATAACCCCGGTCAATTTCAAGGCAATGCTCAAAGTCCGCAAGTGCTTTATCGAAAAAACCAAGCTCCGCCCACGCCAGTCCCCGCCATAAAATGGCAGTGGTGTTTTTGGGGTCTTTCTCAATTGCAATGTCGAGAAACGCCAGTGTCTCTTCGTAATCCCGCCCGGACGGATCCTCGTGACGAAGGTAAGACTTAACCGCCCAGGGCATGGATTGGTTTTCGTCGAGTTTCAGTGCCATTTCAGTGGCATGTTTTGAAATGGCTACGTAGTCGCGATCGATATAATTCCAACCCGGCGCAACCCAGGCCACAGCACCCAGGTCAGCCCACGCACGGGCGTATTGGGGATCAAGGTCAACCGCCCTTTCGAGTAGTCTCACGCTTTCATCCAGTCTTTGCCGGCTGATAAACAGACCACGCCCTTTGAGGTACAGATCATAGGCATCGAGATTTTCAGTGGTAGCCGCTACCTCGATAATTTGTTCTGAAATATCCAGTCCCAGTTCGGTGCGCAACGCGTTAACGATGGCATTGGCAATCTCATCCTGAATGGCGAAAATATCGGTTAGTTCGCGGTCATAGGTTTCCGACCACAGGTGGCGGTCATTACGCGTATCGATCAACTGCGCGGTGATGCGTACTCTGTTGCCCGCCTTGCGTACGCTCCCTTCAAGAATATTGGCGACTTTCAGGTCACTGGCAATCTGAGGAATATTCGGTGATTCGCCTTTGTAGGCAAAAGAAGATGTTCGTGATGCCACCTGTAAGCCATCGACGCGCACCAGCAGATTCAGCAGCTCTTCGGCAATGCCGTCCGAGAAATACTCCTGCTCAGGGTCATTGCTCATATTAAGGAAGGGTAAGACGGCGATTGAGTTGTCATCAATTAGTGATTCAGGGCTCGTTGGTTCAGCTGTTACAGTTTCAACAGTCGGTTCCGTTGCAACCACCTCCTGTGTGGCCTGTTGAGGCACAAAACGATCAACCGCGATAAACGCGATGGCCATGAGTAAAAGTGCGATCGTGACGTATTCCAGTTTCTTGCCGGTTTCATTGGAGATGGACTGGCTGCGATCGATTTCAGACTCTTTTTTGATGCCCTCAGGTGTGATTTCGTAAGCCCAGGAGAAAAACAGCACGATCGGGAAGCCGGCGATCAATGCAGTCATGAACATTTTCATAACCCACACTGGCGCCTCGAAACTCTGTGCCGCCACATCTCCAATCTGGGTCAGGACCCAGCTGGCCACCGCGTAAGCAATCGCTACGCGTGCCACGTTGCGGCGTTTGAGTTCGCCGAAGAAGCTCATCGTTCGATCCCCAACAATTCGTAGGCTTTTTCACGCTGGCGATCCATGTCAGCTTCATACATGGCGATCAGGCGCTTGAATTCCGGCTCTTGCTGCAATTCCATAAAGGCGATACGCGAAGTCAAAATCTGACGCCAGTTGGTACGATGATTTTTATCAAAAGCCTCAAATAAAAACTTAATAGCCCGGTCTTTCTGACCTCGAGCGACTGCCAGCTTGGCGTTATTTATGGAGTGAAAATAGGGGAACCATTCGGCGTCACGTAAAGCCCACTTGGCCTCGGCCGCGTTGAACATTTCCGCTGCCTGGGCAGAGCCGGGATCCAGAAGTTGAATCAGGTATGCGGTGTCAAACAGGTCTCCCGCTCTAAATGGGACGTCCATTTGGAACTCCGGGGGATCTTCAAAAAACCCGGGCCTTTTGTCGCGGAAGTATTCCAACGCATCCGCCGTTTTGCCCTGTTGAACAAGGCTTAAAATGTAGATGCCTTCAAAATTGTCTTCGGATCCCAGCCGATCATCGAGTTGTTTCTCCAGCGCACGACGGGAAAGGTCGGCCGCCATTCCGTATTGCTCGCGATAGAGGTGAATCCCCAGTCGTGCAACTAGCGGGATGGGTTGCCCGGAGCCCAGCTTTTCCGCTTTACGCGCCCAGATTTCTGCCTGCTCAATATCGCCAAGGCTGGTCCACATCCGCGCCATCGCGGCGGGCAGTTCGTAATCATCAGGGTCGAGCTCAATGGCCTTCAGGTTGAGCATCAACCCTTGCGGTATATTTCCGTTGAATTGGTGCGCCAAGAAAGGGCCGTAGTAGCGCATCGGATTATCCGGCTGGACTTCACCGATTCTTCCGCAATAGGACTCAGCCTTTTCGACTTCGAGCATGAATACATTGGTTGCACATAAATCCCAAAGGACAGCAACTGAATAGGGGTCGATGCGCTCGGCTTCTCGCAGGTATTCCATACCGGTGCGCGTGTTACCAAGAGCAAAAAGAAAACGCCCCATCTCTTTGAGTGCACCAACGTTTCTGGCGTCCGCATCCAGAGCGAGATTCAACTCTTGTCGTTGCCCCTCCGAATCTCTTTGAGAGCCGCGAATCAGAGACATCAAGACATGTGCTTCTGAATTTCCAGGGTCGTTTTTCAGAATGATGTTCAACATAGGCAGGGCGCGATCAATTTTTTCATTTCGCGTAATGGCCCCCGTGGTGGCCAATTCTTGCAACGTATGAATCAGCCCCAATTGAGCGGGCACATATTCAGGGTCCATTTCGATCGCCTGCTGGAAATCGATCTCTGCTTGCCTCAGCGAGCCGTAACTGAAATCGTTGTAGTTTTTAAGACCCTGAAGATATAACTCGTAGGCGTTGAATTCCGTTACGGCACGGGTGGCGAGGCGTTGCTCGTCCTCGCCAAACAATGTAATGCGTAAAGCAGCAGCCACTTCGTGAGCAATCTCATCCTGGATGGCAAAAATGTCCTTTAGTTCACGGTCATAGGTTTCCGACCAAAGGTGGAAACCGTTTTCGACGTTGACCAATTGCGCGGTGATACGCACACGCTGGCCGGTCTCATCCTTTCGAACACTTCCTTCCAGGATGGTTTTTACACCCAGTTTTTCGCCAATGCCGCGCAGGTCTTCGTTTTGCCCTTTAAAGGCAAAGGAGGAAGTGCGCCCAGCCACCTGCAGATCCTTGATCTTGGCCAGGATGTTCAGCAGCTCTTCGGTCAGGCCGTCAGAGAAATATTCGTTGTCGCCATCGGGGCTCATATCCACGAAGGGCAAAACTGCGATGGTTTCAGGGGCTTTCTCTGCCGGTTCGGCTGCTTCAATCATTTGTGCAGCTGTTTCAGCCTGTTGAGCAGGGCTTAAAATGAATTTATCGACCACAAAGTAGCCGAGCGCAACAACCAGAACACCGATAATCACAAAATCCAGCTTACGGCCGGTATGTGGAGTGATGGACTGGGACCGGTCGACATCCTTTTCGCGCTTCAGGCCTTCAGGAGTCATTTCGAAGGCCCAGGCAAAAATCAATGCGGGCACGAAACCAATAAGCAGCAGCAAAACAACATACTTCCCGGCTACCTCAGGCAGTCCAAGCAAATCAACCAAAACGTCGGTTAGCTGCAGCAATATCCACGCAGCTACCGCGTAGGCTATGCCAACCCTTACGACGTTACGACGCCTTAATTCTTGTATAAAACTCAAAATATGTCTCTCAAGTCAAAAATAACGTGGGAGCGAGGACCACCTCGCGAATTGCCAGAGTTAGCACGAACAATCAGGTCATTCATGACTGCGGCCCTCCCCATTCGGGTGGCATGGCGCGCCATGCCTCGGCCAGGCCCAGCTTCTCAAGGAAGGTCTCCCACCGGGGGTCTGTAGTCAGGCCACGAAATGCCGTATCGGCCAGTATCGAGCTCAAACCGCTGTCGTGTATGGAGTAGGAATGTTCCAACCACTCAAAGGTTTTGTCCGCCTCGCCCCGGAAGCCATAGACTTCGGCTACCTGGAAGGCGGCATGCATGGCGTGGTCATTGATCAACTCATCAAGTGCCGATTGGGATTTTTCACTATCACCCAATGCGTGATGTGCCATGGCCTGGCTGGTCAGGCGATAAACAATACTGGATTCCTGGTTTGCCACTGCCAATGCTTCTGACAGATTACCTTTTTCGATCAGCAGCCGTGCCAGGCGTGCTTGAGCGCCCGCCATCTGCGGGTTTATTGACAAGCCCTTTCGATAAATGGACTCTGCATCTTCCAATCGCCCCAGGGCTTCGTAGGTAATACCCAGGAACAGCTGAATCTCGACCATAAGCGGGTCCCGTTCAAGAGCAGCCTGATAATGCCGGACAGAGCCGTCTAGACGTCCCATCACCCTGTCACCTGTGCCGTTGGCTGCAATCAGGTAAGCATTTCCAGGATTAAGCTGAAGGGCACGGCGGTAGTCTTCGACGCCGGCCTTGAAATCAAATTTCTGGAAAACACGTGAGGCACCACGCGTAAAGTAAGCCCACCCGTATTCAGGGTCGGCACGTATCGCCAATTCGACGGCCTCCTCGGTCAGGGCACTACCCTCTTCGATCGACATTCCGCCGATGCCGGCTAACCAGATATAGCTAAATCCCAACTCTGCCCATGCCGGTGCATAATCGGGTTCGATTTCCAACGCGCTTTTTAGCAGTGTGATGGCTTTTTGAAGTGACTCCAGGTTTATTTGTTGTCTGAAAAATTGCCCTTCAAGGAAAAGTGAGTAAGCTTTGGCGTTGATTTTCTTGGCCTTCGGGGCATCACCCAACAGGGTGATTTTTAGTGCATCCACGACGGCCAGAGCAATTTCATCCTGAATCTGGAAAATATTGTCCAGTTCACGGTCGAAAGTCTCGGACCATAGGTGGAAACCGTTGTCTGCCCGGATCAACTGGGCGGTTATTCGAACCTGGTTGCCGGATTTACGCACGCTGCCTTCAAGCACGTTGGCGACACCCAAACGACTGGCGATTTCGGGTATCTCGATATTCTGACCTTTGAAACTAAACGAAGAAGTACGCGCTGCCACCTGTAGCTCAGGTATTTTGGCCAGCAAGTTCAGTAATTCCTCGGAAAGACCATCGGAGAAGTACTCTTGTTCAGCATCCGAGCTCATATTCACGAAAGGCAGTACGGCGATGGACTTTTCGTTTTCTACTGGCGCCGATTCTGGTGCTGCTTCCTGGGCAGTCAGTAATGCTGTATCGATCTCTACAGAATTGCGACCGGGAGCCACCACAAACTTGTCGAAAGCAAAGTAGCCCAGGGCAAGAACCAGCAAGCCGATAATCATGTTATTCAGTTTTTGGCTGGTTACCGGGGTAATCGAGCTATCGCGATCGATATCCTTTTCTTTCTTGATGCCATCCTCGGTCATCTCGAACGCCCAGGCGAAAAACATGGCCAACGGGAACCCCAGGATCAGGAAAAATGCCAGGGCAGAGTTAATCCAGCCCGGCAGCAGCAGAGCCGGGCCCAAAGTGTCACCCACCTGCATGATCAGCCAGCCGACAATGACGTAGGCGGCCGCCACCTTGAAGACGTTTCTTCTTTTTAATTCATTGAAGAAGTTCAATTTAAGCCTCCTGCCCTGCGTTTTGTGGTGACGCAAACCGGAGCGATTCGCGATGGTACTTGCGAAGCAAGCACACCATCGCTCCCACAAGTGGCCCAAGCTCCCATGCGTCGGTTAGCAATGCCGTGCAATAGAGCGTAGGAGCGATGACCACATCGCGAAGCTTTTTGTGTTGGGTGCCTAGTCACAAGCAAAATCGCCATCCTCAAGTGCCCGACACTGCGCCGGAAAGCCGTTCTCTACCCAGAAGTCCATCAGGTAGGTATTGACGAATTCTTTGAATTCGGGCTTTTTACGAAAATAGGCCGTGTCTGGCTGCCACATCATTCGGGCGTTTTCGGGGATCAGGTAACAATGTTCCTGTCTAAGTGCGATCGCCACTGACTCCATGTCACATATGTCCAGTTTGTTGGTCGCGCCCCATTTACTGAAGCGTGCCAAAGCAGCTGAATGGTCCTGGCCCGGGTTTTCCAGAGCTTTTATCCAGTACTCAACCGGTGCAAATTGATTGCGCAGGGCAAGAGCGGCAACTGCGTGTGCCATGGCGCGCTGCCCGGTGTGTAAGTAGTAGGAAACAAAGGCATCAGACACTGAATGAAAGTTAGCAGCCAGCGTGTTTTCAAACTCTTTGACGGCGTCTTGTATCCGGCCAAGTGCTAACAGGGTTTCGGCTCTGTGCTGACGACAATTCATATAACCGGGGTCGACCGCCAGGCACGCCTCGAAATCAGCCAGCGCCCTGTCGAGATAACCCATATCCTTGATCGTAATTCCCCGCCATAAAAGGGCGGTTGCATTTTTCGGGTCGTTTTCGATGGCCAGATCCAGACTGGCGATGGAGCCCGCATAGCCTTCACCGGTGACCTCCCACTTCATGCCAATAACGGCATGGGGCATAGACAAGCCCGGTTTCAGTTCAAGTGCTTTGTGTGCCGCGGCAAGGGACAGGGCATCATGATTGATTCCATCCCCCGGGAACCAGGAAGTGGCAACAGAATGTACTGCGGCAAGGGCTTCCCAGGCACGGTCAAAGTTGGGATCCATATGTGTGGCCTGCTCGAGCAGGGCCCAGCTTGTTTGCAGGTTCTGCCGGGCAATGAATAGCTCTCTCGCTTTGAGATACATATCATAGGCATCGAGATTACTGGTGGCCGCTGCCACATTCACCGCTTCCAGGCCGATCCCAAGCTCAATGGTCAACGCAGAAACAATTGCGTTGGCAATCTCGTCCTGCACCTGAAAAATATCTTTCATTTCCCGGTCGTAATGTTCCGACCATAAATGCACGTCATTACTGGTGTCGATTAGCTGCGCGGTCACACGCAAGCTGTTACCAACTTTGCGCACGCTACCTTCGAGGATATTGGCTACCCGCAAGGAGCGGGCGATCTGTTGAATGCTTCCGGAACTGCCTTTGAAAGCAAAAGACGATGTGCGTGAAGCGACATTGAGGCCCTCAACCTTGGTTAACACATTGAGCAACTCTTCAGAAAGGCCATCAGAAAAATACTCCTGGTTGGACTCTGCACTCATATTGACAAACGGCAATACGGCGATTGAGTTTTCCAGGATAGGTCCGGTTGGAACCGGTTCAGGCTCGGGCTCTACCGCAATGGCCTGGGGTTGTACTGCCAGCACGGGTGCCTGAGGCATGAACTTATTCAAAGAAACCAGACCAACGACCACCGCAAGCATGGCCATGATGAATACATCTAGCTTCTTACCCTTGTCCGGGTGAGGCTCTTTGGTCCGGTCCACGTGGGACTCTTTTCTGACCCCTTCCGGTGTCATTTCAAATGTCCAGGCCATCCAAAGGGCGAGCGGGAACCCAGCAAAACAGAAAAACACCAGCAGCTTCATGACCCAGTCGGCGGCACCGAAATTCTTCAAAATAATGTCCATCACCTGGACCAGAACCCAGGCGGCGACAATGTAAGCCATACCAATGCGGAACACGCTCCGCTGTTTAAACTCACCCAACATGCTCATGGAATTCTCCATTGGGAACGGCGGGCACCCATGGTGCGCACCGCACTCCCTCTATATATAAAGCGGTCGATCACCGATGCCGCTCCATCATCGCTATAAATTCGGGTTCATTCCGGATGCCATTGAATGCGGGGTCCAATTCCACCCAGGCAATGGAATGATTGCTGGGTGGGGAAAACAGGGGCTCAAGAGTGGCGACACAGTCTTGTGTCATTCCAGCCAAGGCGAAGATTCTGGCGTGGTCATACTGAGTGGCAAACACTCTGATGGCGTCAAATGGCTGTGATTCTTTGGCCTTCTTAATTGCTGCTCTTATTGAGTCTGGACTGTCGCCACGCAGGGCAAATAACCTTGCCTCTGCCAGGTCTAAACGGTAGTCATTCCCAAGCTTTTGTTGCAAAACCTGCAATCGGAAAAGCCCGGCTCGCGCAGCCGATACAGAATCTTCTTTTTGTCCCATAAAGTGCAGGATTACAGCTGAATGATCCTCACGAAGTACAATCCTGTCCTGCTGGGTTTCCATCTCGTCGGTAAGCGCTCTTGCAGCCTCAAGTGCTTCCTCGAATTCCCCGGCGAATGTTTTCGCGGTAAGGAAAGTCTCGATAAACCCGACTTCATTGGTGTGCTGAGCACCGGCGGTCAATCGTACAGCCGTTGCAGCATCCCCGGATTCACGAATACCAAATTCTGCCTTGCTGGTCTTTGTCCAGAAATCATCCGGGGCGATTTTATGTGCGCGATCCAGCGCATTCCGGGCATCGTCATAACGATGCAGATAAGTATAAGTTTGCGCCAGCTCCATCCAGTTAAACGCTACGCGGGGGTCCAGCCGCAATGATTCCCGCATGGATGCAATGGCCTGCTCAAACTGACCATTGCGTCGGGAAGCCCAACCATGCCACATATGTGCTTCTGCGTTACCCGGTGCCTCGTCAATCGCCTTTTTCAGATTGTACAGGGCACGCTCGTAGTCCAGATGGCCCCAGTACCAGTAGAAACCTTCAGCCATGAATAATTCAGGAAAATCGGCATTGATGGACTTGGCCCGGTCTATGGCGTCACGTGTTTTTGTACGATCTTCCGGCTTGCCACCATAAACCCAGTAGTTGGTGATGTGCGCTTGCGCCAATCCCACCCAGGCCAATGCAAATTCAGGGTCAATTTTTAACGACTCTTCGTAGAGTTCCAGAGCTGTCTGGTAGCCAATCCGGGTTTCACCGAGGGCAAATCGTTTGGCTTGTAAGTAAAGGTCATAGGCTTCAACACTTTCTGTCGGTGCCGTCCCCAAGGTCGAAATTTGGGAATCGGTCAATGTTGCTTTTAGAGCCGATGCGATCGACTGGGCAATCTCGGACTGAATATCAAAAAGATTATTGGTTGTCAGTTCGCGGTCGTAGATTTCCGCCCACAAGTGTTCGTCGGTATTGGCGTCAATCAACTGCACATTGATACGAACGCGGTCACCCGCTCGTTGGACCGACCCTTCCATCACATTGGCTACGCTGAGCTCACGAGCAATGTCTTTCAGGTTCTTGGTGGTGTCGCGATACTCCATTACCGAAGTTCTTGAGATCACACTGAAGGCATCAATCTTGGATAACTGGGTCAGCAGGTCATCATGCACACCATCGGTAAAGTAAAGATCGTTGTCATCAGCACTGCGGTTGGTAAATGGCAACACAGCAATAGAATTTTCATTGATCGCTGCGTTTTCCGGGCTGATTTCGCGCACCGGCATGAACGGTTCGGGTTCGGGGTTGGCTTCCTGTTCAGCAATTCGCTGGCTTGCTTCGTTATATTCCTCGGTTTTCTGTTCAAAGCGGGATTCCCAGATGAAATACGCCAGCGACAAGCCGAGCAGAATGATGATCGAGAAGTCGAGCTTGCGGCCGGTACGTTTGACGAGTGATTTTTGACGGACAACGTCTTTCTCGAGCTTCAGTCCTTCGGGTGTCATCTCAAAGGCCCAGGCAAAGATCAGTGCTGGAACAAAACCAATCATGAGTATCAACAGAATTAACTTGGGTGCCCATTCGGGCAATTCCATGATGTTCGAAATAATGTCGGTGAGTTGCAACAAAATCCAGGTGGTCACAGCATAGGCAATGCCTACCTTGAATACGTTGCGGCGTTTGAGTTCTCTAAATATCTTCATGGGCCTTTTCCTAAATTCATTTGTTCGACAGCATCGCGCTGCTCTGCAATGCGCCGGTCACGTTCGACCATGGCAGCCTGGTAACGGGGTTCGAAGCGGATTTGCTCGTACATTGGCAGTTGGTCGTAGGTTTTCCACCAAATCAGATGGTTGTGCGCGAGCTGGGATTCGATAGTGTTAAGTGCTTTTTCGGTATCGCCAGCAATCAGGTAACAAAACTGTGGGTTCCATCCATCAACGTGCTCAATAAGCCCCGGCAACGTCTCAATGAATTTCAGAGTCTGATCCAGCAGTGCAGCACCTTGCGCTTCATCACCTGTCCTGGTGAAAACCCAGGAGACCAGGCAGGCCTGGGATGGGTCGGCGTCCATCAGGCGTCCCCACGCCTTTGGCTCGGCCCAATCCGGTTCTGCGTCCAGGTAAATTTTCCTGGTGGCGTTCGGGTCCCCGTTTGCCAGTTGCAGCAAGGCGGAGAATTGAAATACGAACGGAATATTGGGCGCCTTGTTTTTAGTCCAGTTCCAGGCTTCACGGACCCCGTCTGCGTTGCTCTGAGCCTGGTTGATCATCATGTCTGTCCAGCCCAGTCGCCAGTCTTGTTCAGAAATTTCAGCGACCATCTGGCGGTATCTATTGGCAGCCGCCTGGTCGCCAAGCTCGAGAGAATAGACAGCAAGTGTGAGCGGGGCAAACAACGAGCCCGGATCCATCTTTTGTGCAGTACGCGTGTATTCAATGGCGCGGTCAAAACGCCCCAGGGAAAATGCATAAAACTGCCCCAGGCTCTGGTAGCCCTGTGGAAAGCCGGGGTTTAAATCAATAACCTTCTTATACTGTTGTTCCGCGCGGGAAAACAGACCGAGGATGGAATATTGAACGGCAAGGTTGGAGCCAATAATCGCTGAGCGTGGATCCAGTTCGGCAGCCTTGCGGGACAGGTCAACCGCCTCTTGTACTCGCGATAACCCGTTCAGTCTGCTGGCATACCAATGATAAGCCGTTGCGTAATTGGGACTTAACTCGATGCCTTTCCTGAATGAGATCTCCATGGCTTCGAATTCGCCCCGATCCGAGTATGTCATGCCTTGGGAGACATGCGCTTCGCCCAGCAAGGGGTCAATTTCAAGTGCGTGGTTGATCGCATCCTGCTGTATGGCGAGGGATTCTTTCGCATTGAAACTACCGTAACTCGCCAGCAGCGCATGACTGTCTGCAATTCCAACCCAGGCAAGCGCGAAATTCGGATCAAGCTCAACCGCGTGGCGAAATTCCCGGGTAGCCTCTTCAAGCTTCGAAGTTGCGCGAGTCGACATCAACTGCTTACCACGCATATAGGCATCGTAGGCCTCCAGATTTTGCGTGGGCATGGTGTTGATGCGCGCGGTTTCCTCGGGTGAAAGGGTGGTCTCCAAGGCGTTGGCGATCTTCTGAGATATTTCACTCTGGATGGCGAACAGGTTTTTGGCGGTGAGTTCACGGTCGAAAATTTCGGCCCACAGGTGCTCATCAGTCTGCGCATCAATCAACTGCACATTGATACGAACCTGATCACCCGAGCGTTGAATACCACCCTCGAGGATGTTGGCCACGCCCAGTTCCTTGGCGATTTCCGGTATTTTCTTGGTGGTGTTTTTGTATTCCATCACTGAAGTGCGCGAGATCACCTTCATCGAACCAATACGCGCAATGGTAGTCAGCAGATCATCGTGGATACCGTCGGTGAAGAACTGATCTTCTTCGCGGTTGCTGCGGTTTTCGAATGGCAGCACGGCAATAGACTGGCGCTCATCCGGGGTCGTAATTTCTGGGGTCAGAGCCCTTTTCTCTTCAACGCTACCTGAAGTTTGTTGCGCAACATCTTGAGAAAAGGGCTCTGACCCCGTGAACTTGTCGAACAACAGATAGGCGATTGCCAGCGCCATCATGATAAAAATGGCGCTATTCAGTTTCTTACCTGTTTGTGGTGTGACTGACTGGCTGCGATCGACATCCGCTTCGCGCTTAACGCCATCTGGGGTCATCTCAAAAGCCCAGGCCACAAACAGCGTGATCAGGAAGCCGATAAACAGTACCAGCATGATTGCATTCAGTACCCAGGACGGGGCATCCATGTTGTCGAGTAAAATATCTGAGAACTGCATCAGCAGCCACGCGCCCACCAGGTAGGCAATACCCACCTTAAATACATTCCGGCGTCTTAATTCTTCAAAAAAACTCATTACGGCCCAGCCTCGGCATCAATGCGTGCCAGGTTTTCACGTTGTGCGGCTACGCGGTCACGAATGCTTTGCATGGCGGCTTCAAACCTTGGTTCGCCGCGAATGGATTCGTAGAACGGCATTTGAGTTTGAATCCACCAGCCGTTGATATGGCCGTGGGAGGTGCTTGTCTCGAAAGCTGTAAGCGCTTTTTCAGTCTGGTTGGTGATCAGGTAGCAAACTTCAATCCCAAAGCGGTCAGCATGATCGACGTAATTCGGTAACTCGTTTTCCGTGTAGTTGATGGTCATGTTGATCAACTGTTGGCCCAGAGCTTCTTCGCCGGTACGCATCATCAACCAGCCATTGATGCAACCCTGAGTCACCTGTCGCTCAATTGCACTTCGAAATGTCGCTGGGTCAAAAAACTCCGGCTCCTGCAACTTAAAAGCGTCACTGGCTTTTTGATAGTCACCATCAAGGAGATGTAGAAACCCGATGAAATTTTGGAAGCCCGGTTGCCGGCCAATCTGTTGATTCACCCATTCACCCGTTTCCAGCGCTGCTTTCCAGTTGCCGTGATAAATGCTCTCGAACATGCCCAGAATGCCCAGGCTAAAATGTTCGTCATCGATCTCTTCCATGGTGCGTCGGATACCCTCGATCGCATCAGGGTTGCCCAGGTCCAGCATGGTAAAAGCCAGGTTTGGATAACTGCCGATATCGCCAGGGTTTAATGCCAACATCTTTCGCTGTGCCAGGACAGCCTCATCGAGCCGGCCCGTGTTGTTAAAAATATTGGTCAATCCAATCAATGAAACCGGGAAGTCCGGGTCTATTTCCATCAACTCCCTGACTTTGACCTCCGCCTCTTCAAAGCGGCCCAGAAAGATCAG
Organism: Rhodothermales bacterium; assembly: GCA_047614505.1. Lineage (GTDB taxonomy): Bacteria > Pseudomonadota > Gammaproteobacteria > Xanthomonadales > SZUA-36 > JABDJL01. The sequence goes on from JBLHGQ010000013.1 coordinate 27,259, forward strand.
CTTCTCTGCAATCTCGTAACGCAGAATGGAGGAAAGGGGGTCCAGTGATACGGCTTGTTCGGTAAGCCGCAGTGATTCCCTTGCGCGGGCTGGCCAGCGGGCGACAAAATCACCGTACCATTGGAATGCAGTGGCATAGTTCGGACTAAGCTCAATGGCCTTATTAAAGCTGACCTCGGCTTCATCCAGTCTTTCATGGTAAGAATGCAACATGGCCTGCGACAAATGGGCCTCGCCCAGTTGATCGTTTATCGTCAGCGCTTTTTCAACTGCTTGCTCACGAATCTCGATAGACTCGAGCAGATCGAAGTTGCTATAGCCCGCCAGTAAAAGGGCAGCCTCCGACACACCAACCCAGGCCAGCGCGAACTCAGGGTCGAGTTCAACGGCGCGTTGAAACTCTTCTAGTGCCTTGCCCAGGCTGTCGGCTGTTCGCCTTGGCAAGAGTTGGCGGCCACGAAGATAGGCATTGTAGGCAGCCAGATTCTCAGTCGGTCGCTCGCTGATGCGTTGCTGCTCTTCCGGAGATAAGGTTGTTTTCAGTGCTGCGGCAATTTTTTCTGAGATCTCGGTCTGGATGGCAAACAGGTTTTCGGCCGTCATCTCACGGTCGAAGATTTCTGCCCAAAGGTGTTCATCGGTCGCCGCGTCAATCAACTGGACATTGATTCGGATGGTATCGCCAGAGCGCTGTACAGCACCTTCCATAACCGAAGCAACACCTAGTTCCGCGGCAATCTCAGGAATAGTCTTCTCGGAATTCTTATACTTATTCATCGAAGTCCGGGAAATCACTTTCAGCGAGCCGATGCGTGCCAGATTGGTCAGCAAATCATCGTGCACACCTTCAACAAAAAACTCGTCTTCTTCATTTCGGCTGCGGTTATCAAAGGGCAATACAGCAATTGATTTGGGATTGATGGCGGGTTCTGAGTTTTCTGGGGTCAGAGCCCTTTTATCCTCACTGTTTTCAGCCGAGATTTGAATTGTGTCTTGAGAAAAGGGGTCTGACCCCGTGAACTTGTCGTATAGAAGATAGACAATAGCCAGTGTCATCATCACCAGGATGGTGTTGTTGAGTTTTTTACCGGTTGATGGTGTTATAGATTGGCTACGATCGACGTCTTTCTCACGCTTAACGCCATCAGGTGTCATCTCAAAGGCCCAAGCCAGAAAGACAGTTATCGGGAACCCGATAGCAACGATGAAAACCACAACCGGTCCAATGCCTTCCGGCAGCGTTAACAGTTCAGAAAGAACTTCGGTCAGTTGCAGCAGCAACCACCCACCCACCAGGTAGGCGATGCTGACCTTGAAAACATTGCGGCGTTTTAACTCGTCAAAAAAACTCATGGTCCAGCCTCTAATTTTTGTTGCGCCAGATTTTCCCGCTGCTTCGCCAAGTCATCTTCCATCTGTTGCATGGCTGCCTCAAAGCGCGGGTTCCCCCAAAACGGCTCGTACTGCGGATGCAGGCGAAGGAAAAATTGGCGGGTGTAATGACGGTGTGAAATCTGGGTTTCGAAGGCATCAAGCGCCTCATCCAGGCGCCCCCTGGCGATATAACAGGAGTCGACCGAGTAGCGATCAGCGTGATCAATGTAAGAAGGCAGCTCATCGACAATATAGGCTTCTGTCATGTTAAGCAGGTCATTACCGAGCGCGACATCTCCCGTTTTAAGCAGAATCCAGCCAACCATGCAGCCCGTTTCCGGATCGCCTTCCAGGCTCTCGCGCCAGGATTCGCGCACAAAATAACCGGCATTTGAAACTTCAAAATACTGTCTGGCCTTGTCGAAGTCCCTTTCCATATTGCTCAGGTAGCCAAGAATTCTCTGAAACCAGGGCTGGCGCCCTAAGCGCTGATTGACCCACTGGGCGGACTCCATCGACGCCTTGAGGTTGCCGGTATACATGGCATGAACCATGTCCACAAATCCGGTAAACAGATGATCCGGACTAATAGCAGCCATCTTTTCCCGGACTTCCAGCATGGCCTCGGTATCGCCCAGGTCCATATAGGCCCACAGCAAATGGCTGTTCAGAATTAACCGGCCCGGATCTATTTCCATGGATTTCTGAATCCACATGACCGTTTCATCCATGCGCCCGGTATTTGACATCAGGTCAGCCATTACCGAGTACGCTGGTGCGAATCCCGGATCCAGCTCAAGCACATGATTCAATTCCTGCTCTGCTTCTTCGTATCGCCCCAGCCCTTCGAGAACGTCTGCAACGTTGGTAAGCATGAGGGCTGACATCGGGTCCAGTTCAACAGCGTGCCTGGCATGTTGCAGCGCTTCATTTCTCCGCTGGGCGTACTGATTCAGAAAATTGGCGTACCACTGATAGGCGGTGGCGTTATTGGGGCTCAGCTCGATGGCGCGTAGATAGGAGGCCTCTGCCTGTGGCATCAAATCTTCAAAAAAGAGCAGTTGGGCCCTGGCCAAATGCGCTTCACCTAGCTCGTCATCCAGGGCCAGAGCCCGCTCGCTGGCATCACGGCGAATCCGGACGGACTCCAGCATGTCCAGATCGCTGTAGGTGGCCTGAAAACCCGCCACATGAGCGATGTTCGCCCAGGCCAGGGCAAATTCGGGATCAAGTTCCACTGCGCGTCTGAATTCAGCCGCTGCCTTGTCTACCCCCTCGGAGCTTCGAAATGCCATTTGCTGCCTGCCACGCATGTAGGCGTTGTAAGCTGCGAGGTTTTCCGTTGGGCGTTTGTTGATCCGATTCTGCTCGGCCGGCGAAAGTGTCGCCTTCAGGGCCTCGGCAATCTTCCCGGAAATTTCGCTTTGAATGGCAAACAGGTTCTCGGTCGACATTTCGCGGTCAAAAATTTCCGCCCACAGGTGTTCATCGGTCTGGGCATCAATTAACTGCACGTTGATGCGTACCGTATTGCCGGCGCGCTGTACGGCGCCCTCCATCACATTGGCCACACCCAGTTCTCTTGCGATGTCCGGAATCGACATCTCGGTGTTTTTGTATTTAGCCACCGATGTGCGTGAGATAACCTTAAGCGAGCCGATACGCGCGAGATTGGTCAACAGATCATCGTGAATGCCTTCAACAAAGAATTCGTCCTCGGCACTGGTGCTGCGGTTGTCGAATGGCAATACGGCAATGGATTGCTCGTTTGTTTCAGGACTCGAAATTTCTGGGATCAGAGCCCTTTTCTCCTCGAGGCTTTTTGCTGATTGCTGTGCTGTTTCTTCAGAAAAGGGGTCTGACCCCGTGAACTTGTCGAACAGCAGGAAGACGATGGCAATAGCCATCAGGCCAATAATCATGCTGTTGAGCTTTTTGCCGGTATTGGGCGCAATGGACTTTGAATGGTCGACATCTTCGTCCCGCTTAATTCCATCGGGCGTTAATTCATAAGCCCAGGCAATAATCAGAACAACAGGGAACCCTGCGAGCAGCACAATGCTGATCACTTTCATCACCCATTCGGGTGCCTCAAACATCGGCATGAATATAGATAACGCCTGGATTAGAATCCAGACAGTTACAGCATAAGCAATGCCAACTCGAAACACATTTCTGCGTTTCAATTCTTCGAAGAACGACATGTCGTATTTACCCCCGCGGTATAACGACTGACCGGCGCCTGCCCCTAATTATTAAGGGCCGGTGAACCGGTCTGATTGTTGTTAATTAGCTCTTCCCTGGTCTAATTACTTCCCTCTTTAATTAAAGTTTGTTGATCGTTCCCCAATCGCCGTATATTGTGCCACAAATCCCATCAAAAATGGGTTCAAATAGCTGATAAAGCAGCCTTTTATTCCGGTAAATTGGTCGTTTGGATCACTTGTCCCATAAACAGGGCGTTATTAAAGAGTCTTTCAGTTCCGCGCCAATAGCCCCTGAACAGCGGGTTATTAGCAAACCGAACCACCAGGCCAGCGCCTTTTCGCTCTGCAATAACAGCTGCTTTCTCTTTCATTTCAGCTTGTTTTTCTTGGCCGATAAATCCTGCCATTAAGGGTGAATTTGTGTAACGAACTGGTGTGGAATACGCGTTTTTACTTTCTACCAGCAATACCTCTCCTCTGCGAAAAACGGCGAGATCATCACGCTGATATCCAAAGACCAGGGGATGTGTTGAATCCATGGTAGCGCCAACTATTGCGCCGCCGATGACCGTTTGGGCATCGTCATTCGAATATTCTGCATATGGACGGTCGACAACATCCGCTTTATCTTTTTTCACTTCCGTTGATTTACAGGCCTCTTCATTAGACTCAAAACACAGGCTTTCAGCCCAGCTTGCCGCCCTGGTCGATGCAATCAAGGTTCCCCCCTCCAGCACCCATTGAACGATGCGCTTTTTCTGGCTGGTATTGATTGCAGAATAGCCACCGTCGGGCATGATCAGGTGTGTGTAGTCCGCAAGCCGAACCCTGGGTAAGCGAGACATTTCAACCATGGTGGGCACAAATCCAAGCCTTTTGTCGAAGTGAAACCAGGCATCACCCATGTCATATGAAGACACGCCTTCACCAACAATCATTAGCGGTTTCAGCGGTTTGATTAACTGGAAGTGCAGAGAGCCCAGGTCAGGCCCTTCGGGCGTTAAACTGGAAGTGGAGTTGAATATATTCAAGCCTGTTGAAGCCGCATTTTGCAAAATGGCATGCGCCTTTTCCGTCATTCCCTTGTCTTGCAAACCAAGCTGTATGACCAGGTCGCCCCGGTCAAATGATCGCGGTCCAGATGGCGTTTTTGTAGTAAATGGCTTAATCGCAGTTCTTACTCTTGTCCCGGCCGTCAATAATTCTTGTAACAGCGCAGCTGCTTCCTGTTGCTGCCAGGGAACAATCCATGCAACTGCATTGGTAGTTGCTGATTGAAGGGCATTCTCACTTGTTAATTCTTTAGTCCTGGGTAGCTTGTCCAGCGTTGCGTAAGGCAGGTTATAGGCCAGCGGCGTAGTCCACGCTGAAACATCGTAAAAGAAATCATCTTCAAATTCGGTGCGCACTTCCATCATTCCCTGCAGCAAGCCGAACTGCCTCTGGTTTGCAGGTAATACCCAGGCATGACCGGGGCTGAATACTTTTCCGTCAACCCGAACTTCCCGGGCCAGCGACGAATAGTTGATCTGGTGCCTGTCCATCAAATCGAGAAATGCCGCGGCCCGCGCGCTGTCGCCATCATCAGAAACCACCCAGCCTGCAAATCCGGCTTCACGAGCGCGGTTCTGCATGCCTTGAAAAAATCCGCGCTGATAAACCGTCAGTTGTTCCTTTAGTTCATGGGAGCCATGGAGAGTAGATAGCGTGGTACGCAGGTGATTCTGAATCGCATTGACGAATGTCAGAAGACCGGTGTCCCGCTCAAGCAACGGTCCTTTGATGCCAGGTTGCTCAAAAAGGATGCCGACCGTGCCATTAATATCCGGGTAAGAAGACCCTTTGCCGAAATAAAAGTCATCGTAGTCGTCTTCGGTAAAGTAAATCTCGCCTGCTTCGTCCATGAATTTGGCATGGTACTGTGCAAGCGCCCGGGTCATCTCCAGATTCTCATCCGGCGTCAACGGGTTTTGTCTGGCGGGTACGCCGGGCTGGAAGAAATAACCATCACGTCCACGTTCATGCTGATCGGTGAGTACATGCGGTAACCAGCGATGAAATTCGGCAACTCGTGCCCGCGATTCAGGGTGTACCAACGGCAACCAGTCACGATTGATGTCGAAATAATAATGATTGGTGCGTGCGCCTGGCCAGGCTTCATTGTTAACCCGGTGATTCCGGTCTGAAACCGGGTTTGCGCTGCGGTTGGAATTCGCCCAGCTTGCGAAGCGATTCAAGCCGTCAGGGTTATAGCTGGGGTCAATCAGAATAATGCTACTTTCAAGCAAATTCTTAACGAAATCAGAATTAGAAGCTGCAAGGTAGTAGGCTGCGAGCAATGCCGCGTTGCTGCCACTCGCTTCGTTACCGTGAATGCTGTGCCCCAGCCAGACAACCAGTGGCGCATCATGGTCGATTCCCTCCAGCGCAGAGCTTAAATGTTGCTGACGAAGTTCTTCGAGTTTGCCCTGGTTCTTCGGAGTGGTGAATATCAACTGCAATATGGGTCGCTGTTCGTGAGAGTAGCCAATGGTTTTGATAGAAACCCGGTCCGAGGACGCTGCCAGAGTTTCCATGTATTTCACCAGCAAATCGTGACTGACACGCCATTCGCCTACTTCCCAGCCCAATACCGATTCAGGCGTCGGAATAGACGGGTTGAGATCTGCATCTGCAGGCAGGTATTGTACTGATGTTAGTGCAAATGCAGGGGCACTTAATAGCAGGCCCAGAAGAGTGGTTAACACGCGCATGGATAGCTCCAATTTGATCTGGCGAAACGCCACATTCTAGGGTATTTGGCGCTGGTTTGCGGGGTGAATCTGCGTGGATGTAGTCAAGCTGGAGTGCTGCTAATATTGCGCTTATGAAAAATTACACAAAACTATTCATTTTGCCCACTCTGGTAGTGGCATGTAATGTTCCTGCAGACCTGCCATTGGACCAGATCGTACTTCCCGAAGGTTTTAAAATTGAGATCTACGCTGAGGGTGTGGAAAACGCCCGGCAAATGGCCTTGGGTGCTAATGGAACTTTATTTGTGGGCTCGCGAAAAAAGGGAAATGTTTATGCGGTCACTGATTCAGACGGTGATCAGAATGCTGATCAGGTCAGAGTCATTGGCAGTGATTTGAAGATGCCTTCTGGCCTTGAATTCAGAAATGGTTCTTTATTCGTCGGTGCCGTAAGCAAGATTTTGCGCTATGACGATATTGAGCAAACGCTGGACTCCCCTCCAGCGCCGGTTGTCGTGATAGATACGCTGCCTACAGAAGAACATCACGGCTGGAAGTATTTGCGTTTTGGTCCGGATGGGATGCTCTACATTCCAATTGGGGCACCCTGCAATGTCTGCGATGAGCAGGATCATATGCAAATCCGGCGTATGCAATCCGATGGTAGTGGTATGGAGGTATTTTCGCGGGGTGTTCGCAATAGCGTCGGGCTGGCATTTCATCCCGATACCGGTGAATTGTGGTTTACCGACAATGGTCGGGATCTTCTCGGTGATGAATTGCCATCAGACGAGCTCAATCATGCTCCGAAAGCAGGTATGCATTTTGGTTTTCCCTATTGTCATCAGGGCGATACTCTGGACCCTGAATTTGGCGAAGGTAAGAGTTGCTCCGATTATGAACCGCCTGCCCTGAATCTTGGTGCACATGTGGCATCCCTTGGATTGACGTTTTACACCGGAAACATGTTCCCCGACAAATACCAAAATCAGCTATTCGTAGCCGAGCACGGTTCATGGAATCGTTCTGAAAAAATCGGCTACCGACTCAAATTGGTGCGTTTTGATGATGATGGCAATGTCATTGGGCAGGAAGTTTTTGCACAGGGCTGGTTACAGGGTGATGAAAGATGGGGTCGGCCAAATGATGTGCTGGTGATGCCTGATGGCGCTTTATTGGTTTCCGATGACATGGCTAACGTGATTTACAGAATCAGCTATGAGGCTGATGATTAGTGAAAGTTTCAGGGCCATGAGTTTTAAGCGGTGACTTTTATTCAAATTCTGGTTTTATCCCTGATACAGGGCTTGACCGAGTTTTTGCCGGTATCAAGTTCCGCGCACCTGATTTTGGGCAGCAAGCTGTTCTCCTGGCCGGACCAGGGTCTGGTGTTCGACGTTGCTACCCATCTGGGCACCCTGCTGGCAGTGCTGTTTTACTTCAGAAAAACAGTTTTTGAACTTTGTGTTGCCTGGCTCAGACCCGCGATCACGCATTCACAGAGGGAAAGCCGCTCAATGGCGAAATACCTGGTGATGGCCAGTATCCCAGCCATTCTTGTTGGTGGATTGGCACACTCCTGGGTTGAATTGTATTTGCGTGACGTGCGCGTAATTGCTGTCACTACCTTGGTATTTGGCGCTGTGCTATGGGCGGCAGATGCCTTTTTCGCTAAAAATCGAAGCCTGGAAAACATGAAAATGAAGCCGGCATTGCTAATCGGACTGGCACAGGTTTTGGCTTTGATCCCCGGTACTTCACGATCAGGAATCACCATCACAATGGGCAGAATGCTGGGTTTTAGCCCGGATGCCGCAGCGCGTTTCTCATTCCTGCTGGCGATTCCAATTCTGAGTGCCGCTGGCGGCTATGGAATGCTCAGGGTATGGACAAATGACACTGCTCTGGACTGGAATCAATTCTTCCTTGCTGTGGCCTTGTCTGCAGTTGCCGGCTGGGTCTGTATTGCCGCTTTCCTTGCGCTTCTCAAGCGATATGGTCTCTTTCCCTTCGTCATCTACCGTCTGATTTTGGGCATTGTTTTGCTCATACTCACTTTTTAAGCACTAAGATAGTGCATTATTGAAAATCTATGTGCCATAATGGTGCATAATGATCTGTGTTGTAAAATTTGCGAATTTAGTGCTTACAGAATAATCACAATATTACGTCTAAAAATCACGATCATGACTTTAAGTGCGGCGAAAATGGATTGTACGGTTAAATTCGTTGATTTATGTATTCTGGCATGACTTCTGCATATATATAGTGAACCAATTTGGGCCTTATGGCTTTGAACCGGGCAAATCAAATACTGAGGGATTGAACGATGAGTGCAGAAACTATTTTGAAAATGATCCAGGACGAAGAGGTAATTTTTGTCGACTTAAGATTTTGCGATACACGAGGCAAGGAACAACACCTAAGCATGCCTGTTTCGGTGGTTGATGAAGAGTTTTTCGAAGAGGGAAAAATGTTTGATGGTTCCAGTATTTCCGGCTGGAAAGGGATTAATGAGTCAGACATGGTTTTGATGCCGGACGTTGAAAGTGTGGTTGTTGACCCTTTCACCGAGCATAAGACCCTGAATATCCGCTGCGATGTACTCGAGCCTGACACAATGGAAGGTTATAACCGTTGTCCCCGTTCACTGGCCAAGCGCGCTGAGGCCTACCTTAAATCCAGCGGCATCGCGGATCAGGCATTTTTCGGGCCTGAACCCGAATTTTTTATCTTTGACGATGTGCGTTTTGGCAATGATATGCAGGGCGCTTATTACCATATTGATGCCGATGAAGGTGCCTGGAACTCCGGTAGCGAATATGAAGGCGGCAATCCTGGTCATCGTCCTGGGGTCAAAGGCGGTTATTTCCCTGTGCCTCCGGTGGACTCTCACAATGATCTCCGTGCCGACATGTGCGTTCTGCTTGAGCAGATGGGCGTTGACGTTGAAGTTCACCATCACGAGGTAGGAACCGGCGGACAGTGCGAAATTGGAACCCGGTTTAATACCCTGGTACGCAAAGCGGATGAAATGCTGATCTTCAAGTATGTCGTTCACAACGCTGCCCATGCCAATGGTCAGACAGCTACCTTTATGCCTAAACCATTGGTTGGTGATAATGGTTCTGGAATGCACGTTCATCAGTCGCTCTTCAAAGATGGTAACAACCTGTTTGCCGGTGAAGAGTACGGCGGGCTTTCAACCACTGCACTCCATTACATTGGTGGAATTTTCAAACATGCCAGGGCCATCAATGCATTCGCCAATGCCTCAACCAACAGTTACAAACGTCTGGTGCCGGGTTTTGAAGCGCCGGTAATGTTGGCTTATTCCGCCCGAAACCGTTCTGCATCCTGTCGTATTCCTCATGTGTCCAGCCCGAAAGCAAGGCGTATTGAAGTTCGATTCGGTGACCCGGCAGGGAATATTTATCTGACTTTTGCAGCCATGTTAATGGCTGGAATTGATGGAATTATCAACAAGATTGATCCGGGTGGGCCAATGGATAAGGACCTTTACGACCTGCCGCCGGAAGAGGAAAAAAATATTCCGACCGTATGTCATAGCCTGGATCAGGCACTTGATGCATTGGACGCCGACAGGGAATTTCTGACCGCTGGCGGGGTCTTCGATAATGACCTGATTGATGCCTACATTGCACTGAAAATGGAAGAAGTGACGCGTTTTCGCATGTCGACACATCCGGTCGAGTTTGATATGTACTATTCTGTTTAGGTACATAACAGGAGAAA
>JBLHGQ010000014.1:0-37014 GCA_047614505.1 Rhodothermales bacterium
AGATATTTTACGTTCCATTGGTGCTGAAGTACTACCGATGTTTGACGAGGTAGATGGTTCCTTCCCGAACCATCACCCTGACCCAAGCGACCCCAAAAACCTTAAGGATCTGATTGAAACCGTAAAGCTGATGGATGCCGACCTGGGCGTTGCCTTTGATGGCGATGCCGACCGTCTCGGTGTAGTTACACCTGAAGGTGAAATTATTTATTCGGACCGCCTCATGATGCTGTTTATTCGTGAAATTCTTGGCAGGAATCCGGGTGCGAAGATCATTTACGATGTTAAGTGCACCGGCAAACTAGACGGCATTATCCGTGAAGCCGGGGGCGAACCTGAAATGTACAAGACAGGACATTCGCTGATCAAGAACCGGATGAAAGAAGTAAAAGCACCTTTCGCTGCAGAAATGAGCGGGCACTTTTTCTTCACCGACCGTTGGTACGGGTTTGACTGTGGCATTTATTCTGCTGCCCGCCTGCTTGAAATTTTGGCCAAGGACGAACGCACACCAGAAGAGGTATTGAACAGCCTGCCCAACGACATAAGCACTCCAGAGCTCAAAATTGAAATGAGCGAAGGTGAGAATCACGCGTTTATTGAGATGTTTGTCGAAAAGGCTCGCTTTGCCGATGCCAAAATAACCACCATTGATGGTTTGCGCGCCGATTACGAATATGGCTGGGGACTGGTCAGGGCATCCAACACCACACCGATTCTGGTTGTACGTTTTGAGGCTGATACTGAAGAGTCACTCGCCATCATTAAAGAAGCTTTCAGGATGCAAATGATGGCCATCAATCCCGAATTGGATTTACCATTTTAGGGCTGCAACAAGTGTCTATGGGTTCTGTTCAGTTTCCGTTCAGCTTCTGCGCTGCAAGATTGTTGCTTGGCTGGCACATTGCCACCATGCCTATTGGAGAATGAATATGAAGACTATAAAACGTGTAATTTTGAGCCTGTTGTTTTTGCCATTGAGTGTTTTGGCTGAAGACTATAAGGCCGAAGACTTTGGCATGGCTCAGGTAGTCACCTTTAAAGAAAATGTTACTGAATGTCTGGCAGCGGTTCAGATCAGGACGATTGATGGACAATTGAAAACTTTACCGTCACTGGGCTTCGATATTGAACCTGGTTGGCACACCATGCATGGTATGGCAAAGATCAACCTGAATCATTGCCCTGTAAAGGAAGAAAGATCCAGGGAAGAACAGCACATTCCGGCGCTAGAGTGGTTATTCGAAGCCGGAAAAAAATACTATGTTGGTCTGGATCACAGTTCGCCGTTTAGGAAGAACTGGCGCTTGGTGGTCTGGCAAGTTGAAGATATTGAGGGGTAAAAGGAGTCTGTAATTGGGGGGTTAGGTTTGGCTTTGTTTTTGATGCAGATTTCAGCATTGGGTGCTGCTGCAGAAGGCGTGCCGATGATTCCCGGCACCTGGAGACCCAGCCGTGTGGGTTGCCGAAGACCTGCAGCCAAGACCCAAAAATATTTATGGTGTGACCAAAACCTGTGCAGAAAGCTTGTGTCAGCTATTCAGCCGAAATTTGAACTTACCCTGTATCGTGCTACGTACATCGCGCTTCTTTCTTGAGCAAGATGACAAGCGAAGCAAACGCGAAAGCTTTGAAGACGACAATTTAAAAGCAAATGAATTTCTTTTTCGTCGGGTTGATATACAGGACATTGTCTCAGCTCATGAGTTGGCGATCGAAAAGGCACCTCAATTGGGATTCGAGCGCTTAAGTGAGGACAGAGAATACCAAAGTGACCTGGCCAGACTGATTGGCGTGAAGGGATATCATGATACGGCCTTTGTCGATGGCCCTTATCCGGTGGAAGATTCTGAAAAGATGGAGACAGGGCATGACCGTTGATCAGTATCAAATTCTGATCTTCCCCTTTTGCAGAAAAAGAGCGCCTTGGAAACTAAGGCAGTAACTGCAGCAAACCCATATTAAGCTGCTTCTCATTCGAAACATTGAATTCGACCTAACTTAGATCGCCGAAGACCGTTGGGATCAGCTCAGAAACGGTCGGGTGAATATGGACGGAGCGTTGAATAACCGTGTACGGCAAATCCGCATTCATCACATCGATGATGGAATGAATCGCCTCATCCCCACTAAGACCCAATATTGCGGCACCGAGAATCTTGTCGGTGTCGCCGTCAACCACAACTTTCATGAATCCTTGCGTCTCGCCGAATTCACGTGCGCGGCCAACGCGGGACATCTGTCGTGTACCAATGCGCACTGCAAAGCCCGCGTCACGCGCTGCCTGTTCGGTTAATCCAACACGCCCGAGCGGTGGATCGATAAACAATCCATAGCAATCGATCCGATCCGATACGCGCCGGCGCTGTTCCGAGAGTAGGTTGGCAGCAACGATTTCGAAGTCGTTGTAGGAAGTATGGGTAAAAGCACCGCGCCCATTTACCTCGCCCAGCGCCCAAATACCCTCGGCACTGGTTTTGAGTTCGTCGTCAACATTGATCAGGCCGCGTGGGTTGGTCTCAACCCCCGCTGCCTCGAGACCAAGGTCATGGGTATTTGGAACTCGCCCAACCGCCAGCAACAAGTGGCTAGCTGTGACCGTTCGCGGCTCATCATCGCAGGACGAGGTAATTTCGATGTTCGTCCCCCGTTTTGCAAGACGCACACATTCGGCGCCAATTTCGAACTGAACACCCTCGTTCTCCAAAATTTTCTGCACCGCAGCAGACACGTCATCGTCTTCACGGGAAATAAGGCGGTCGGCCATCTCCACCACGGTCACCTGACTGCCGAAGCGGCGATACATTTGGGCAAACTCGAGCCCGATGTAGCTACCACCGATGATGACAAGATGCTCTGGTATGAAATCGATCTCCATCATAGTTGAATTCGTGTAATACGGAACTTCGTTCAGTCCGGGAATGTCGGGAACGCGAGCGCGAGCGCCTACATTGATAAATATCCTGTCGGCTTCGAGTGTATTGCCGTCGACTTCGATCTGTTTGGGACCGACAAACCGGGCGTGGCCTCGAATGATCTCGAGATTATCCATCCCTTCGAGCCATGCGGTAACCCCGAGGTTTGAGTCACCGCGGACCTGGTCCATGCGTGCCTTGACGCGTTTCATATCCACCGAGATGTCGCCGGTACTGACGCCATATTCATCGGCGCGACGGGCCAGTTGTGCAACGCGGGCACTTGCAACCAACGTTTTGGTGGGAATACAGCCAACATTTACGCAAGTGCCACCGAATAGTTGCCGTTCGATAATGGCCGTCTTCAGTCCTTCCTGCGTTAACTTTTCTGCCAGAGGTGGCCCAGCCTGTCCGGCGCCTATGATTATTGCATCAAACTTTTTCATGGTTGCATCCTCACGTGTGATGGGCTGTCCATCCAACTATTGGACCGTTGAGAGTTATCATCGTACGTCTTTTGGAAATATGCATCGACCGGTTCTTTCGGGCTCTGATTACGAAGAAGAGATTGAACGTCAGTAAATTCTTCGTAGGAACTGCCCATCTATCGATTAATTCCGCATCCGTGAACCGCTTGGGTCATATGGTGCGCCCGGTAAGATTACCGCAGGTCTTTTTTGATCCACGATATGGACGGAAAACGCGTTATTCAATGAATCCAGATATGGTGCTTTGATGTAAGCCAATGCCAGGCTCTTCCCAACCGTATGGCCATAAGCACCCGAGGTGACAAAACCCGCGAGTTTGTCATTGCACCAAACCGGTTCATAGCCCCAGGCATCTGCATCAAGCGCATCGATCTCCAGCGTCACAAGGCGGTGTTCAGGTTTTGTTTCCCGATCTACCAGGGCTGCATCACGGCCGATAAAGGTGGCCTTGTCATAGTCGACAAAACGGTCAAAACCACACATGGCGGGTGTATAGTCAGGGCTGAACTCGCGCGACCAGATGCCAAACCCTTTCTCAATGCCCATCGATAACAAGGCACGAATTCCAAAAGGCCTGATGCCAAGTTTTTGGCCGGCCTCTATCAGTAGATCGTACAGCGCCCTGGCATTCACTGCCGGCGTGTACATTTCGAAACCCACCTCACCGGTAAAGGAAAGCCTCGCCACCCGGCAAGGGGCAATACCCACGTCCATGTTTCGTACCGACATGAAAGGCATCGATTCTTTGTCAACATTCCCGCATGCAACCATGCTCATCAATTCGCGGGATTTCGGCCCGGCCAGAACAATAGCGCTCAGTTCATCGGACCGATTTGCGATATGAACGTTTTTTCCAACCGCATGTTGTTCAAACCACAACATGTGAAACTCCTGCAGGTAGCCGGATCCGATCACCATGAATTTGTCTTCCGCCAGGCGCATTACAGTCATGTCACCTTTCATTCGGCCGGATGGTGACAGCATCGGCCCCATGCGAATCCGGCCGGGTTCCGGCAGGCGACTCGCAAAAACGTAATCCATAAAAGCCACAGCATCGGGGCCGGAAATCTCATATTTTCCAAATGAGGAGCCATCTAAAATTCCGACACCTTCCCGAACAGTGCGACATTCCTCACCCACAGGATCATGGGCATTGGAGCGGCGGAAACTGGGTATTTCTAAAGGCTCACTACCTTCAGGCGCGAACCAGAGCGGCAATTCAAGTCCAAATGAGGGGCCAAACACCGCATTGGACTCCTGCAGGCGGTCGTGGAAAGCGGAAACTTTGCTTGGACGCGCGGCAGGCCAGTCTTCATTGGGGCACAGCAAGGAAAAACGATGCTGATAAAACTCGTTTACCCTTTCAATGGTGTACGCCTTGGTAGCGTAAGACCCGAAACGATTCACGTCCATCGCAAATACGTCACCACCGGGCTCGCCATTGATTATCCATTGCGACAGGGTCAGTGCTACGCCACTACTTTGACTGAATCCCGCCATCACCCCGCAGCAGGACCAATAGTTTTTCAAGCCACGCACCGGCCCGACCAGAGGATTTCCGTCGGGGGCAAAGGTAAACGGCCCGTTGACGATGCGGCGAATACCTGCATCGGCCACTGACGGATACCGCTCAAAGCCTCGCATCAGTTCTTCTTCGATATCTTCCAGTCGTGGTTGCAAAAGATCACTCTCGCCGTAGTCCCAGGGTGTGCCATTGACTGACCAGGGGATTGAGTTTTTCTCATAAACGCCCAATAGAATTCCGTTTCTTTCCTGCCGAAGATAGATCTCCCCATCCGGATCCAATATAAACGGCAACTCCCCCTCCCGATCGACCAGTTCGTCAAGATCACCGGTCAGAATATAGTGATGCTCCATCGGCACCAGCGGTACGTGCAGGCCCACCATGGCACCCACTTCACGGGCCCACAAGCCGGCTGCGTTAACGACGTGCTCGCAGTGGATATCGCCCTTGTCTGTGACCACCGTCCAGCTACCATCTGGCTTTTGAACGATGTCTTCCACCTTGGTATTCACATACACTTCTGCGCCGCCAATACGTGCGGCCTTGGCCAGCGCATGGGTCGAACCGGATGGGTCAATATTACCTTCATCGGGAACCAGCAGGCCTCCAACGACAGAATTGGTGTCAATAATTGGGCAAAGGTCACCGACTTCCGAGGGGCTGAGCAGTTCACTTTCTATACCAAGCACCTTGAGCTTTTCATGTTCGTAACGCGTCACTTCCCAACGCTGTTTTGAGGCTGCAACGGTTATCCCGCCGGTCAAATGCATGCCGACGTCCTGGCCGCTGATCTCTTCAACTTCCTTGTAAACGGAAATCGCATAGGCCTGTAGCCTTGCCATGTTGGGATCGCTGTTCATTGAATGAAAGCCACCCGCTGCATGCCAGGTGGATCCGGCGGTCAGTTGTTTGCGCTCAACCAGCACCACATCTTTCCAGCCAAGCTTCGTCAGGTGATACAGGACGTTAGCGCCGACGACTCCTCCGCCTATAACCACCACCCGCGTATGTGTTTTCATGTCAGTTCACTCTTAGTTTGAAATGCGTCAAAATGGATATTGCCTGCAGCGGTCAGCTAGCCGCTACAAAATCCGCTGGTGCTGAATATTCAGAAGTCGGTCGGCGCACCGCCCTGCTCCTTGCGTAATGCGACGAAAGCTTCGAGTTCTTCACGGATCGCCTCGTCCATCGGCGGAGCCTCGAATTCGGCCAGAATTTGTTTCCACGCTTTATTGGCACGTTCGGGGGTTCTGATGGCGCCCCTTTCCTCCCAGTTCTCGAAATTGTTCCAGTCACTCAGAAAAGGTTTGTAGAACGCAGTTTCATAACGCTCCAGAGTGTGAGTGGCGCTGAAGAACTGACCGTTAGGCCCAACTTCCTTGATTGCATCGAAAGCAAGATCCCCTTCTCCGGCGGTCATCGGCTGAAGGTAGTGGATAATCTGCTGAATCGTCTCGCAGTCCATGACGAACTTCTCGTAACTGGCGCACAGGCCGCCCTCAAGCCAACCAGCGGCGTGATAAACGATGTTGGTGCGGGAGGTGACACAGGCCCACAGGGAAAACGCACTTTCCCACGCTGCCTGGGCATCCGGGCAGTTAGCGGCACAGGCATTCGACGCACGAAATGGCAAACCGTAAAAGCGCGCCATCTGGCCGGACATCTGCGTTGCACGAATGTATTCAGGTGTGCCGAATGCCGGCGCACCGCTTCCCATGTCAACATTAGATGTGAATGAGCCGTATACAACTGGTGTACCCGGATTGATTACCTGCAACAGTGCGATCATCGCCAGTGCTTCTGCAGTTTGTTGCATTACCGCGCCAACCATCGTCACCGGTGCCATCGCGCCTGCAAGTGTAAAGGGCGTCACAATGACAGGTTGGCCCCTGCGCGCCAGTCTCATCGCGCCATCCAGCATATTGAAATCATGTTTTAGAGGCGAGGAGGAATTGATGTTGGTAAACATGTGAGGGCTTGCATCAAACTCTTCATGAGTCAGACCACCTGCAATCCGCACCATCTCCATCACATCCTCAACTCGTTCTTTGCCCAGGCTGTAGGCATGGACTGTTTTGTCGGACAGGGTTAGCGCATCAAACAGGCAATCCAGATGGCGAATTGAAGAATGTATATCCACGGGTTCGACCGGGTAACCGACCATCATATGAATGCAATTGAAGTACTGGGTCAGTTTGATCAAATCCTGGTAACTTGAGTGGTCGCCTACCCTGCGGCCACGGTCCAGATCCGAGCAGTTCGGCGGGCTGCCGACATTACCGAACAGCATGGTATTTCCACCCACGTGCACCTTGCGTTCCGGATTTCTCGGCGTGATGTGAAATTGCGACGGCGCCTTTCGCAGCTGTTCCATTACAAACTCACGCTCCATCCGGACATTGTCCGAATCCGGGCTGACGGTACAGCCGGCTTTGGCGAGTATGCTTTTTGCTTCCTCGTTGATGAACTCTATACCGAGCTCTTCTAACACCCGCATGGCACCATCGTGAACGGCACGCACAGCATCCTCATTAAGCGGTTCGATGGGTGCATCACTGTGCTGAGGCAGTTGCCAGGGTAACTGGGCAATGGCGGGCCCACTCCCGCGGGTGTTACCGGACCGTCCTCCGTGCCTGGATCTGCTGCGTCTGGTCATGTGATCTCCTGGGTCGCCATTGTGATCATGCTTTGCCGGAACCCCTGGCTTCAACTACCTTCCAATTACCAGGTGCATTGGCAAACCGCGCAAACGATAAACAGTTTGCCGCATCGGCCGCGTCAGATGCGAAACATGCATACGATGTTGTATGTCAGGTTGTTTGAGACCGGCCCGCGAAAACGAATGATTAATACGCACATTCCTCGAATATTGGATCAACCGACTGGTTCCAGCGACCGTAGTATTTCGCCAGTTTTTTCTCTGCAGGCGTGATGCCCGTATCTGCGGTTTCCTGCAAAGGTGAGAGAAATCCGGTTTCGTTTTCGCCGGCGGAATTCAAACGATTGCGCGCCGCCAGCCCATGATGAGCAATTTCCATCAACTCCAATGAAATCTCCTGCAAGGTCCGGCCAGCGACAGTCGCCTTGAGCCCCAGGCGAGGTGCATCTACCCGCAGCTTTTCACGTTCTTGCATAGACCATCCTGAAGTCAGGTCCCAGGCTGCATCCAATGCGATCCTGTCATACAAAATTCCAGCCCAGAAAGCAGGTAAAGCACACAGCCTGCGCCATGGTCCGCCATCGGCACCGCGCATTTCAAGAAAGCGTTTCAAGCGCACTTCGGGAAAGGCGGTGGTCATATGATCTTCCCAATCCATCAGGCTGGGTAGTTCACCAGGCAGGGCAGGCAGTTTGCCATTCATGAAGTCTCTGAAGGATTGGCCGGAAGCATCCAAATATTCATCGCCACGATGTACAAAATACATCGGCACATCGATTAAATAGTCGACATATTTCTCAAAGCCGAAATCGCCATCAAATACGAAGGGCAACATGCCCGTGCGATCAGGGTCCGTATCTTCCCAGACGTGAGAGCGGTAACTGACAAACCCTGTTGGTTTTCCCTCAACAAAAGGGGAGTTTGCGAAAAGGGCAGTGGCAATGGGTTGCAGCGCCAGCGAAGTGCGAAACTTTCGCACCATGTCCGCTTCCGACGAAAAATCCAGGTTAACCTGCACTGTGCAGGTCCTGCTCATCATATCAATGCCCATGGTTCCGACCTTGGGCATGTAATTGCGCATGATTTTGTAGCGGCCTTTGGGCATCCACTCGATGTCTTCACGTCGCATTTTTGGCTGAAAGCCCATGCCCAGAAAGGAGGCACCACAGGATTCAGAAACAGCCTTGACTTGCTTGAGGTGGGTATTTACTTCCCGGCAAGTCTCGTGCAGGTCATCAAGCAAGGCACCGGATAGCTCCAACTGGCCTCCGGGTTCAAGCGTTACGCTGGCGCCGGTATCATCCAGCAGGGCGATAATTTTTCCTTTTTCAAGTACCGGCTGCCAGGAATAGTTTTGTGCAAGGCCTTCAAGGATAGAGCGAATGCCACAGTTGCCCTCGTAAGGAAGGGGGGTCAGGTTTTTCCGGCAAAAGCCAAATTTCTCGTGCTCGGTTCCAAGGCGCCATTGAGATTCCGGTTTGTTTCCGGATTCCATATATTCAATCAACTGAGTTTTGTTCTCAATGATAATTTTTGATTTTTCGCCAGCCAATTGTCTGTCATCCTTTGAAATTTATATGCTAATAGTTCGATACACTATGCGTAGGATACACATGACCCGACTGCAGGCATAGATTCGATGCGATTGAAAATTACCAAAGCCCCATATACCTTTTTGCTGATCTTATTGTCGGTCTTGTCGTGGCAGTCAGCATTGGCGGAAACCATAAGGCGGGGAATGGGCCCGGAACCGGACTCCCTGCACATTCATCAGGCACAGGGCCTTTCATCCATACAATTGCTTCGCGAAATCCGTGAAGGCCTGGTCACATTTGATGTACACGGCGAACCAGCCCCCGGGGTCGCGCAGTCCTGGGAAATACTCAATCAAGGACAGCTATACAGATTTCATTTACGGGAAAACGCGCGCTGGTCAAATGGTGATGTAGTAATTGCAAGAGATTTTGTTCGAGCGTGGCGTCAGGCTGTCTCCCCGCAAAGTGCTTCGCGCAACTCCAGCCTGCTATCGGCAGTGCTTAACAGCAATGAAATCCTGGCAGGAAACCTTGAACCTTCGACACTCGGAATTGAAGCAATTGATGAGCACACACTGGAGGTACGACTCAGCCATCGTCAGCCCTGGTTTATCGAAATTCTGGCTCACCCGGTTAGCTATCCGCTGCACATCAGTGACACTGAAACACCGAAAAATGCAATCACCAACGGTGCATTTGTAATTGAAAGCATGACCCCCCACGCCATGATCCGTCTGCTACCCAACGCGCAGTTTCACGCTGCACAGTCGATACGGATTGCTGCTTTGGAGTTGTTGCCGATTGAGGATCCGGCAGCAGAATTATCCCGTTACCGCTCGGGAGAGTTGCACATCACCGAGTCAATTCCCCCCGGGCGCTATCAGTGGTTGCAGGAAAATATGCCCGGAGAGTTGAAGGTTTCGCCTTACCTGGGAAGTTTTTGGTTGGGCTTCAATCTCACCAGAGCTCCATTCAAGGCTTCACCGGAGCTTCGAAAAGCACTTTCGCTGGCAATCAATCGCGAAATATTGGTGCGAGTTATTTTGGGGGCAGGTGAGCTGCCGGCCTGGAGCACGGTTCCACCGGGTTTCGAAGGATACGAAAACGATGTTTCCGAATTTCTTTCACTTAATCAAAAACAACGCGAGGAACTGGCGCGCAAGCTTTTTGCCCAGGCGGGCTATGGGCCCGCCAACCCTTTGCGAATCGAATTGCGTTATAACAGTTCGAGTCAGCACCGCAGGATGGCGGTAGCAGTTGCCGCAATGTGGAAACAGAACCTCGGGGTCGCTTCCGAATTGATTAATGAAGAATGGAAAGTCTTTGTAAACAATCGTCGTCAGGGTGTTTTGACACAAGTGTTCAGAGGCGGCTGGATCGCAGATTATGCTGATCCTGCAAGTTTTCTTGAACTGTTCCGCTCCGACGATGCGATGAACTGGAGTGCTTATTCAAATCCCGAATACGACAGGCTTCTTGAAAAGGCCTCGCTGCTTGAAGGTTCTGAGCGTCTTAGGCTTCTAAAACAGTCGGAATCACTGTTAATGCGCGACATGCCGGTGATCCCCCTTTACTATTACGTATCCCGTCATCTTGTGAAACCCGGCGTGATTGGATACGAAAACAATGTGCGCGATATCCATTTATCGCGCTATCTGAGCATTAAAACAGGCAGCAAGTGAATCGAGCTCTAAATACTGGACTATTACTACCCGGCTTGGTGTTACTGGGCGTTGTGCTGTTGCAGGCTTGTGGCGCGGAACAAGACGACTCCGCCGACGAGAAACACAAGCGACCACAACCGGTAGAGCTGGTACTGATCGATGGTCAACCCGATCCTTCAGTGCTTGCCGCAGAACAGGTGTTGCATAGAGCCAATGGAGAAGAGCCCCAGACTTTGGATCCTCATCTGGCCGAAGGTGTGCCCTCTTCACATATTCTCAGAGACCTGTTTGAAGGCCTGACCTCTGAGGCGCCTGACGGTACCGTCATTCCGGGCGCGGCTTTGCGCTGGAACATTAGCCGTGACGGCAAAACCTACACCTTTTATTTGCGCCGTGAAGCGCTGTGGTCAAACGGAGACCCGATAACGGCCGAAGATTTCGTGTTCGCCTTTCAGCGCAGTGCGAACCCGGAAACCGCTTCCAACTACGCCCAGGTTTTATTGCCCATCGAAAATGCCAAGGCGGTACTGGCCGGTGAGCTTTCACCAACCGAGCTGGGTGTTGAGGCATTGGATGAATTCACTCTGCAGATTCGCCTGATTGACCCGACACCTTATTTCCTGGGGCTGCTCAGTCATTCATCAACCTACCCGGTGCACCGGCGAAGCCTGGCCGAACACGGCAAGCGATTTTCCCGACCGGGCAACCTGATCTCTAACGGCGCGTATGTCCTGACAGACTGGGTGGTGCGTTCGCGCATTGAATTACAGAAAAACCCCAATTACTGGAACGCACAAAACGTCATTCTCGACAAAGTGCTGTATTACCCCTATGAAGACCAGTCCACCGCTTTGAAGCAATTTCGAGCCGGGGATTTGCACTGGACCTACGAAGTGCCCAACAACCAATTCAAATGGCTTCAGAAGCATTATCCGGATGAGCTTGTGGTCACGCCGTGGCTTGGATCGTACTTCTTTGGTTTTAATCTTACGCGTGAACCTTTTGTACAAAGCCCGGAATTGCGACTGGCCCTGGTCATGGCGCTTGATCGCCAATTGCTGACCGATAAGGTGACCCAGTTCGGCGAGCAACCCTCATTCACGCTGGTGCCGGCGGGTATTCCGGATTACGAATCACCCTTGCAGGAGTGGACGCTCTGGACTCAAGAGGAGCGCAATGCCGAGGCCCAGCGCCTGTACCAGGAAGCCGGTTACTCGCCGGAGCGGCCTTTGCGCATTGAGATCAGGTACAACACAAGCGAGAACCACAAAAAGCTGGCATTGGCCATTTCCTCTATCTGGAAACAGGTGCTGGGTGTACAAACCACGTTGGTCAATGAAGAGTGGAAGGTGTTTTTGCAAAACCGTGAACAGAAGGTGCTGACTCAGGTCTTTCGCGCGGGCTGGATCAGTGATTATGGAGATCCTTACAGCTTTCTGGAGCTTTTTCGTACAGGCCATGGGCAAAATGACTATGGCTACAGCAACGAATTATATGATCAACTGTTATCGGAAATTGCCAGTGAACGAATCCCTGCCCGGCGGCGACGTTTGATGCAGGAAGCTGAACGTATGTTACTGGTCGAAATGCCTATCATTCCCGTGTACACCTATGTCACCAAACGGGTGGTGGATTTACATCTGAAGGGTTGGCAAAACAATGTTATGGATCATCACTATTCCCGTTACATGTTTTTGCTCAGATCGGCATCAGGAAATGAAAAGCCGGTTGCACAAGGCGAGTCAGGTTGAGTCAGGAAAACAGCATTCTCAGACATGCCCTGCAGCGCCTGCTGGGTATCATTCCAACCCTGCTGTTGTTGATCACGGTGGTATTTTTCCTTATCCGGATCGCTCCGGGCGGGCCGTTTGACTCCGAAAAAACCCTTCCGCCGGATATCGAGGCAAACCTGAATGCAAAATATCACTTGGATGAGCCTTTGGTTCAGCAGTATTTTCGTTATCTCGGGCAAATTATTGTGTTCGATTTCGGGCCTTCTTTTCAATACAAAGACTGGACCGTCAATGAACTGATCGCCGAAGGCTTTCCAGTTTCGCTCACCATCGGTGGGCTGGCCATGCTGTTGGCGTTTGTGGTGGGTACGCTTATTGGCATTGTGGCTGCGATGCGCCAGAACACGGCGGTCGACTACGGCACCATGGGCTTTGCCATGCTTGGCATATCGATCCCGAATTTTGTCGTAGCTCCCATATTGATTCTGATTTTCGCCGTCTATTTCGGATGGCTGCCTGCTGGCGGCTGGGACTGGTCGGTGCAGCGAATGATTTTACCGGTGATTACACTGGCGCTTCCCGTGATCGCATATATTGCGCGGCTGACCCGTGGCAGCATGATTGAGGTGCTGCACAGTAACTTCATTCGCACCGCTCGTGCCAAGGGCTTGCCCGAAATGATGGTTATTCGAAAGCATGCTCTAAAACCGGCCTTGCTACCGGTAATTTCCTTTATGGGTCCGGCTACTGCCGGTCTGATCACCGGCTCGGTGGTTATTGAACGCATTTATGCAATTCCTGGATTGGGCAGTTATTTTGTTACCGGCGCGCTTAACAGGGATTACACCCTGGTGATGGGGGTTGTGGTTTTCTACGGCCTGTTAATAATTTTGCTTAATTTCATGGTCGACATGCTTTACGCATGGCTGAACCCAAAGATTCGATATGACGAAGACCTCTGAACCCACAGGAACCGAAGCGCTGGACCTCGATCCTTTTGAGGCCGCCATGGAAATGGGTGATATTAAAGGACGCTCTCCCTGGGAGGACGCTTGGCATCGTCTTCTGAAAAACCGCGCAGCAGTGGTCAGCGGCATCATTATGGCGGTCATGATATTGCTGGTGTTGTTTGGCCCGATGGTCATTAGCTGGGAGGCAGACCACACAGATTGGGATTTTACATCGACCGGTCCAAGTCTCAGCACAGGCCACTGGTTTGGAACAGATGCCGTGGGTCGCGATATATTGGTGCGCACACTTGAGGGCGGGCGCATTTCATTGCTGGTCGGCATTGTTGCAACGCTGGTCAGTCTGATCATTGGTGTGACGTACGGTTCGGTGGCTGGTTTCTACGGTGGTATCACCGACCGCGTAATGATGCGTATTGTGGATATTATCTATGCTCTGCCATTCATGTTTTTTGTCATCCTGCTGATGGTAGTGTTCGGCCGAAATATCGTCCTGATCTTTGTCGCCATTGGAGCGGTTAACTGGCTGGATATGGCACGAATAGTTCGCGGTCAAACCCTGAGCTTGAAGAATACGGAGTTTATTGAGGCAGCCAGAGCATGTGGTGTGAGCAACAGGGACATCATCCGCCGGCATATCGTGCCTAATCTGCTGGGCGTGGTGATGGTCTATATCACCCTCACCATTCCACAGGTAATACTGGTTGAATCGTTTTTGAGTTTCCTCGGTCTGGGTGTTCAGGAGCCCATGAGTTCCTGGGGCGCACTGGTCAATGATGGCGCTCAGGACATGGAGTCCGCTCCCTGGACCCTGATTTTCCCCGCCACATTTCTGACGGTGACACTTTATTGTTTTAACTACATCGGCGATGGCCTACGTGATGCTCTCGATCCCAAGGATCGTCTGTGATGCCACTTCTTGAAGTCAAAGATCTCAACGTCAGCTTTGATACGCCTGAAGGCGATGTTCATGCTGTCAGCGGCATTGGTTTCACGCTGGAAGCCGGCGATGCGCTGGCGATTGTGGGCGAATCAGGGTCGGGCAAAACGCAATCCATGCTTGCACTGATGGGTTTGCTGGCCGAGAACGGCCATGCAAGCGGCGAAGCAATATTCAAGGGCAAGAACCTGATGGCAATGGATGCCTCGGAACTGAATCACTACCGTGGCAGCGATATTGCCATGATCTTTCAGGACCCGATGACTTCGCTAAACCCCTACCTGAGTATCGACAAGCAAATGACGGAAGTGCTCATGCATCATCAGGGGATGAGCCACCACCAGGCAACAGATCGTGCGGTTGAACTGCTACGAGCGGTGAGAATTCCGGATCCTGAGCAAATGATACGTCAGTACCCGCATCAGTTTTCCGGCGGCATGAGGCAAAGAGTATTGGTCGCTATGGGGCTGTTGTGTGAACCTGATATCCTGATTGCCGATGAGCCCACTACAGCTTTGGATGTCACCGTTCAGGCACAGATTACTCAATTAATGGGGGAGCTTCGCCGCACATCCCACACCGCCATCGTTCTGATTACTCATGACCTTGGCGTAGTGGCCGGGCTTTGCGACCGCGTATTGGTGATGTATGCCGGGGAAGTAGTCGAGTACGGCACCGTGGAGCAAATTTACTACCAGCCTCAGCATCCTTATACGCGCGGATTGCTGGATTCTGTGCCCCGCCTGGACAATATCGAAGACCAATCCCTGCACGCCATCCCGGGTAACCCACCAAACTTGCTTGCACTGCCTGAAGGTTGTTACTTCCGCAGCCGTTGCACCGAAGCTTTTGAAGCCTGTCACAAAAAACCGCAACTGAAAGACACCGGCGATGGCCAGTTAAGCCGTTGCCACCTGGACGCCAGGTCATGAAGAGCGCTGCCGAAAACGAGCCCGTACTAAGGGTACAAGACCTCGCGGTTCATTACGAAATACACGAGGGCAGCCTGTTACGCAGCAAGACTCATATTCTCAAAGCGGTAAACGGTGTGAGTTTTGACCTGAAGGCAGGAGAAACTTTGGGTGTTGTAGGCGAATCGGGTTGTGGGAAGTCAACATTGGCCCGCGCTGTACTTGGCTTGATCCGACCCAACCGGGGCAGGGTAATGTGGCTTGGCGAAAACCTGGCCAAACTTAACGAAGAGGAGATGCGTAAAAAGCGCAAAGAGCTGCAAATTGTTTTCCAGGACCCATTAGCGTCTCTGAATCCACGAATGACCGTCGGCGATATTATCGCCGAGCCATTGTGGACATTCTTTCCGAAATTTGCCCGGGTTCAGGTGGATGAAAGGGTTCGCGGTATGATGAAAATGGTGGGTCTGTTACCGAACCAGATCAACCGATATCCGCATGAATTCTCGGGTGGTCAGTGCCAAAGAATCGGCATTGCACGGGCATTGGTGCTTAACCCCAAACTCATCATTTGCGATGAGCCGGTTAGTGCTCTGGATGTTTCCATCCAGGCCCAGATTATCAATTTGTTGAAGGATTTACAGAAAAAGCTGAATCTCTCGCTAATTTTTATCGCCCACGATCTGTCGGTGGTGAAACATATCAGCGATCGGGTGATGGTGATGTACCTGGGCCGTAGCATGGAGATTTCTCAGCGCGAGGCGCTCTACCGCAAGCCATTGCACCCGTATACCAGTGCCTTGGTCAAAGCCGTGCCCATTCCCGATCCGAGGCTGGCCCGTCAACACCCTGATACCGGCCTTACAGGTGACATGCCTTCGCCCTTGAACCCGCCAAAAGGCTGCGTATTTCATACCCGCTGCCCTTACATGGTCAAACGGTGCCAGATGGACGTACCAGCGCTTCGGCGAATGGAAAATGGTGACTGGGCAGCCTGCCACCGGACAGAAGAACTGGATCTAACCATTCAAAAGCAGGTGATTAGCAATAAATGAATTCGCAAGGGCCTGTCAGAGAGTTACTACATGAGCACTGAAAGCCGTGAACGAGATCAACTCAGTCGCGGCATTGCAGCGCTGGGACTGGGCAATGAAGCGCGGACTATTGACCTGCAGCTCGAATATGTTGAGCAACTCAGGAAGTGGAACCGCGTCTATAACCTGGTATCGGCATCGGACTTGAGTGATGTTGTATGCCGGCACCTGCTGGATTCCTTATCCATTCATTCCTGGCTTTTACCTGGCAGCTTGCTTGACGTCGGCACGGGCGCTGGGTTTCCCGGTTTGCCGTTGGCCATTGCCAGGCCGGAAATGAACTGCACATTGTTGGATAGTGTTGGGAAGAAAGTCCGTTTTCTGCGGCATATCAAAAGGACATTGGAAATTGAAAATATTCACCCGCACGAATCCCGGGTATCTGACTACTCAAGTGAAGGTGGATTTAATAATATTGTATCGCGTGCATTCCGCTCTCTGACTGAGTTTGCGAGTGAAGTCAGGCACTTGGCGAACAGGGACACAAGGCTGCTGGCAATGAAAGGAAGGCATCCGGCGGAAGAACTTCAGGGCCTGCCGCAGTGGCTTGAAGTGGTGTCTGTGGAAAAGATTGACGTTCCCGATTTGCACGCGGAGCGTCACCTCGTCATTATGTCGGTCTCTTGAAGGATTGAGCGCTTAAATGGCAAGAATTATTGCGGTCGCCAACCAGAAAGGCGGGGTTGGAAAGACCACAACCTGCGTCAATCTCGTCGCCGCTCTGGCAGACATGAATTATCGAACCTTGCTGGTGGATTTTGACTCGCAGGGCAATGCGACTGTGGGCTGTGGGGTTAACCCACGGGAGCTGGAAAAATCCGCATTCGAAGTGATGACAGGCGAATGTAAAGTAAGCGAGGCCATCATCCGGCTTGATGAACTGGGGTTTGACCTCCTGCCTTCAAACAGTGATCTGACCGCGGCAGAAATGTTGCTCTTTCAGAAAGAAGGTCGCGAGTATCAATTGCAAAAGGCTTTGGAAGAAGTCGCCCCGCAATACGGATGGATCATTATTGATTGCCCGCCTTCGCTTAATTTGTTGACGCTTAACGCATTAACCGCTGCCAACAGCGTATTGATTCCTATCCAGTGTGAATACTATGCCTTGGAGGGCCTGGCTTCACTGCTTGAAACGATAGAGCAAGTCAGGGCGAGTGTTAATCCCGGGCTTGAAATTGAGGGTCTGGTGCGGACCATGTTTGATGGGCGAAATAATCTTTCTAACGCGGTTTCAGATCAGTTACTGGAACATTTTGGAGAGCGTGTATACCGTACTCTGATACCACGGAATGTACGGGTGGCCGAAGCTCCAAGCCATGGGCTTCCTGTGTTACGTTATGACCCCGGTTCGCGTGGTGCATTGGCCTATCTGGGATTGGCCGGCGAAGTGCTGCGGCGCAGAAGAAAACGAGAGACTGGATAAACCTGAATGAGCAGTAAAAAGAAACCCGTATTGGGTAGAAATCTGAGCTCCATGCTGAGCCAGAGCACATTGCGCCATGCTATTGAGCCCACCCAATCAGAATCTGCAGATGCCGGGCTCAGAACCCTGGACATAGACCTGATACAGCCTGGTGAATTTCAGCCGCGATCCGTTTTTGAGCCAGAGAGTCTGGCCGAATTGGCCGATTCCATTCGAGAGCAGGGTGTAATCCAGCCAATTATGGTGCGACCGGTAGGTGATAGCTATGAAATCATCGCTGGCGAACGACGTTGGCGTGCGGCACAACAAGCCGGCTTGGATAAGATTCCGGTCATCATCCGCGAAGTCCCCGATGAGGTGGCGGTGGCACTGGCGCTGGTTGAGAATATCCAAAGAGAGAATCTGAATCCTTTGGAAGAAGCTTCGGCATTAAAACGGTTGGTAGATGATTTTCAGTTGACCCACGAAGAAGCCGCCAAAGCGGTAGGCCGTTCCCGGTCCATGGTTTCCAACCTGATGCGCTTACTGGAATTATCGCCAGAGGTGCGCAAACTGATTGATTCCAAGCAGCTTGGAATGGGTCATGCAAGGGCCTTGCTGCCTCTGAGCGCGATTCAACAAAACCAGGCAGCCAGAGAGATCGTCAAGAACGAACTATCAGTACGTAAGACAGAAGCACTGGTGCGCCGCATTCTTAATCCGCCCGCTACAAAAACCACCCGGACCGATCCGGATATCCTGCGTCTGCAGGACGACCTGGCCGAAACACTGTGCGCCAGGGTCCGAATCCAGCATGGCAACAAAGGCAAGGGCAAACTGGTTATCAACTACAACTCCCCCGACGAACTCGAAGGCATCATCGGACACCTCAAAAAACTGTAGGAGCGATGACCACATCGCGAATTGCTTCGGTTCGCACCAATGTGTAACAAAGCGTAGGAGCGATGGTGCGCTTGCGGAGCAAGTGCCATCGCGAAGCTTTTAGCCATCGCGAAGCTTTTATGTGGGAGCAAGTTTCCGGCCGAAGGCCGTAACTCGCGAATCGCTTCGGTTCGCACAATCCCGAAATTGGTCGAGCACCGGCAACTGTTTTCTCAGGATGCCGTGTAAACACCCATGTAGCCTCGTCCGCATCATCCCTGATGCGTATTCCTTCAAAAACACTTCCCCGCTGCTCTCCTGAACCTGTGTGCAAATACACTGGTGCCCAATCAACGCGTGGGAGCATGTCTACTGGCTTTGCCGGGGCTGATTGCGTAATCTATCGGAAATAATAGCAACAGCATCAAAGCATGACCCTATTTCAGGAACTTAAACGTCGGAACGTCTTTCGCGTAGCCATTGGTTACACGATTGTCGCGTGGCTGTTGCTACAGGTGGTTGATCTGGTGCTGGAAAACATTTCCTCGCCCGATTGGGTTATGCAGGTCTTTATGCTGGCATTGGCCATTGGCTTCCCACTGGCCGTGTTTTTTGCCTGGGCATTTGAAATGACGCCCGATGGCATTAAGCGCGAACACGAGGTGGACCGAACTGAATCCATCACGCCTCAAACGGGGCGCAAACTGGACTTCACCATCATCGGCATTCTGGTGCTCGCGCTGGGATATTTTGTATTTGATAAGTATTCGTCTGACACTTCCCAGCCAATAGCTGAAACTAACGCTGAAGCAACTGTACCGGCATCTGAAGCTGTCGATACCAGGAAATCAATCGCAGTTTTACCTTTTGCAAATCGCAGCAGTCGTGAAGAAGACGAATTTTTCTCGGACGGCATCCACGATGACCTTTTAACCAGTCTGGCCAAGGTTGGATCGCTCAAGGTCATTTCAAGAACGTCGGTTATGCGCTACCGGGGAAGTGAATTATCCATCCCGGAAATCGCGAAAGAACTCGGTGTGTCAACCATTCTGGAAGGAGGTATTCAGCGCTCAGCCAACCAGGTCCGTATCAATGTGCAGTTGATTGATGCACAGACCGATGAGCACCTTTGGGCAGAGAATTATGACCGCGAACTCAGTGCAGAGAATTTGTTTGCTATTCAAAGCGAAATTTCGCATGAAATTGTCACTGCTTTGAAGGCAACGCTTTCAGATGAGGAAAGCGAGCGCCTGGATGCCATACCAACCACCAGTCTCGAAGCCTATGGCGAATTCGTGCTGGGAAGGCAGAAGAACGCCTTACGCACCACCGATGCGCTTGAAGAAGCACAAGAGCATTTCGAAAAGGCTATAGCGCTTGACCCGAATTATGTATTGGCCTACGTGGGTCTGGCTGATTCACTCGCCCTGCAGGCGACATATGGAAACTTGCCCTGGCTGGAATCCTATGCACCTCGTCAGGCAGCGATCGACAGGGCTTTGGAACTGGATCCTGATTCTGGTGAGGCCTACACCTCGCTCGGGTCACTGGAGAATGACCGTTTCGACTACGAAAAATCTGAAGCAGCCTTTAAAAAAGCCATCGAACTGAGCCCAAATTACGCGACGGCCTGGCACTGGTATGCCTATATGCTGGACCAAATGGAGCGTTATGAGGAAGCGTTGCCTTTGATCAGGAAAGCAGTGGAGCTAGACCCCAAGGCACCGATTATTGCGACTCAATTGGCAGGAGTATATAACGGCCTGGGCAGGGTCGAAGAAGCCATAGCGGTCACCAAGGAAAGTTTAAAAGACAATCCAAATTTTCCGAACTTTTACGGAATAATGGTTGGCATGATGGAAAGACAGGGCCAGTTGAGTGAAGCTGCTCGCTGGGCTCATGCTAATGCGAACCTGGATTCAACCAATTCCTACGCGGCAATCAGGGAGTGCACTCTTTATGTGCAGTTAGGCGATGAGAACACGGCTGAGCGTTGCTTTGACTCGGCAGAAGAGGCTTATCCGCAATCTGCTATCTATGGACAGCGTGCACTATTACATCAATATCGAGGGGAGCTTGCTGACTCATTGCTGCTCACGAAAGAGTCTGCCCGTCACTTCCCTGACCCTAATTATCAGATTGGTCTGGGAATTAATTACCTCAATAACGGCGACTGGGAATCAGCCATGGCCATTGTGCAGCAGCGCTGGCCTGAGTTGCTTGGCGAAGAAGAAGTTCAAATAGGGCCAGCCAACGATTTCCGTGTATTCATGGCTGCCTGGACATTGTTCGAGGCAGGTCAGAAGGAGCGGGCCAATTATCTGTTTGATCAAGTCTTGGCCTGGATGAGGACGACTCACCGGACACGCGGTGCCGGTTATGGATCTGGTGACGTGCGTATTCATGTCATTCGCGGTGAAAAACAAAAGGCCATTGCCGCGTTGCACGATGCCATCAATACCGGCTGGCGGCAAAATTGGTTCCGCCTGCGTTATCCGATCTACGACGTGATGCTCGATGAACCTGAGTGGATTGACCTGATGACCGAGCTCGAGGCCGATATCGCCAAACAGCGGCAGTGGTTCGAAGACCACAAGGATGATCCGCTTTTCTAAAAGATTCGCGATGCTTTTATGTGGGAGCAAGTTTCCGGCCGAAGGCCGTAACTCGCGAATCGCTTAGGCTTGCACTGACCTGAAATCGGTCGAGCGCCCGGCCCTCGTTTCAGCTCCGGCATGTAGGCATAATTAGTGCTTCAAAAACTGCCACGCAATTGATGCCAAAAATTAACCACATCAAAATCTTTCTTCACCTGAGCTTGCTTAGCGGACTGGCGTTTGCCCAACCTTTGTACAACCTGGTAGGTGCAACACCTGAGTTCCTATTCGCCCATCGACTGGAACCCATACATTTAATTGCATACGTAGCGGTTCTAAGCCTCGGCCTGCCTGTGCTGATCTTCCTGGTGTATCGCATGGCACACTTCGTTTCAAAAGGACTAGGCGGACTGATCCTGCGAGTTTTCATCACAGTGCTTTTTACGTTGGTCATCCTACCCCTGTTTTCCTATTTGCCTGTCCTTAATGGTGTGCTTACCTTGGGCCTGGCTTTTTCTGCTGCATTTATTTTTGCCGGTTTGTACTTCAAAAAAGAAGGTTTCCGACTCTTTCTGACCTGGTTCTCACCGGCAACGCTGGTTTTTGCTGTTAATTTCATATGTTTCACACCGGTGTCTGCAATCCTGGAATTCGGTGATGATGCACCGGGTCACAAAAACCTGTCGCTGCAAAACACACCGCCGGTGATCATGGTGGTTTTTGACGAGTTTCCCTTGGTCTCCTTGCTGAACGATCAGCTTGAGATCGACGAGGGCAGATTCCCAAATATTTCCGCACTAGCCGAATCTGCTGCCTGGTATCGCTATCACACCACAAATTCGGATTCGACCCTGGTATCGATACCCAACCTACTTTCAGGCAATTTGCCGTTTGAGCGTGACAGTGGATTGCCCTCGCACAGGTTTTTTAGCAACAATTTGATGGCCTTATTGCAGAATCAATATCAGGTAACTGCAATCGAACACGGAACACGGCTTTGCCCCGAAAGCGCATGCGATCAACAACCCGCCTATTTCAAACTCTTGTTTACAGATTCCGCCGTGATCCTGGGGCAAATATGGTTGCCGCCGGACCTCGCCCTTTACTTGCCTGCAACCAATAATGACTGGTTGGGGTTCATGGGCGAAGAAATAACAAGGGAACAAGATGGCCCTGCTAATATTCGCGAATTTCAGAAAACCATCAATTGGCGCACCCGGGTGGTGCAATATCAGCAATTCGTCGAAGGAATTAGCCGCTCATCAGCCAGGCTTTACTACGTTCACTCTATGTTTCCGCACGCGGCCTGGCTGCACCTGCCGGACGGCAGGCTGTTAACCGCAGATCCCAGCCGTACAATTACCGGGATCAGCCCCAATGGTCCGGAATCAGTATACAAACATGTTTGGTATCAGAGTGACGCCCTGGCCAGGATTTCGCGCCAGCGACATGTCCTTCAAGTGGGTTTCGTGGACATGATGGTGGGGCAACTGGTGGGCCGGCTGAAGGAGTTGGGTATTTATGACGAAAGCCTGCTAGTAATTACTTCAGATCACGGGGTGAGCTTCAACGCCGGCTTTTCAAGGAGAAGTATTCATGGCGACAACCTCGCGGAAATAGCCGGGGTACCATTATTTATCAAGTACCCCGGGAATTATCCCAGCGGTGTCAGCGATCTGAATTCCCAATCAATGGACATCATTCCAACCGTTCTCGATGCAATGGGTGTTGTTGGATGGAAGCAATTTGATGGGCAAAGCCTGCTCGACACCAACAGGAACGAAGATCTTGAAAAGGTGATTTATTCCGAAAAGCGTCACACCGACAACATTGGATTTTCAGAGTACAGAATAAAATTGCAAACGGCTGTCCAAAGGCTGACGCAGGAATACGGGCAGTCTGATTGGACCAGCCTGTACGCAGCAGGTGATCACCAGGGACTGGTTGGGCGATCCCTGAACAGCATTAATGTTCTCGATGCCCACGCTCCCGTAGTCACTTATGAATACCCGGATTTTCTTAAGAATTCACGAATGGATGATTCTCTGATACAAAGCGTGGTCCACGGTTCTTTCGATGGAAGCTACGATGATAATCCCTCTCCAAATCTCGCCATATCGGTAAACGGGGTCATTCGGTCTGTCACGGAAACTTTTAGTATCCCCGGTTATGACAATTCTTTCCAAGCCATCATCCCGACAGAGGCTTTCGGTGAGGGAAATGCAGACATCAGAACGTTGTTTGTCATGGAAACAGATTCAGGCGTCGCCTTGCTCGAGGCCAATAGCATTGTTGGCCAAAGTTATCGCCTGGTTGCGGACGAAGATTCAGGCTGGTCGATTATGGTGGATGACCAGACCATATCAGTGGAAAGAGGTGAAGTAACCGGTTGGGTGACCGCTATATCCGGTCAGACGCCAAATTCATTCGATACAGGCGGTTGGGCCGCGGACCTTGAAGCAAAACTGCCTGCAGATCGTATCCTCGTTTTCACCGATGGGGAATTTTATTACTCCATGAAACCAGACCGGGATTCGGAAAGAACCGCGACGCAATTTCAGATGAGAGGAATATTACGCAGCGGCTTCCGTTTTCCTGTATCTCTCAATCACGGAAAAACCCCCTTGAACCTGGAGGTGCGGGTATTTGCCCTTTCGACTACCGGCAAGATTTCGGAAATGAATTACCCCAAAGATCCGCAAAAGTGGCCGTTCAAAACCAACCCCCCGGCCAATGGGACCGGCAATCAAACCTTATCGCAAATAGCAACCGGACCTGACAAAGCGTTGGAGCCTGAACTTGGTTCTGGGAGTGATGACTAAAAGCTTCGCGATGGCTAAAAAGCTTCGCGATGGCACTTGCTCCGCAAGCGCACCATCGCTCCTACAACAAGCGCACCATCGCTCCTACAACAAGCGCACCATCGCTCCTACAACGAGCGCACCATCGCTCCTACAACGAGCGCACCATCGCTCCTACAACAAGCGCACCATCGCTCCTACAACAAGTGCACCATCGCTCCTACAACAAGTGCACCATTGCTCCTACAACAAGTGCACCATCGCTCCTACGTTTTTCAATACCTGGATGCTATATGTATCAATTTATTTTTAATTACCTGAGTAACAAAAGGGCCCCGGTAAAGGGGCCCTTCTTAGTGCTGAATTAACTTTACATCGTGCTGCTAGGGAGAACAGGTGGTTCCTGGTTCGTTGTCACCCTCTACGTAAGGCAGTGCTTCATCTGTTACGTTGCTAACGCAAAATGAAACATTTACCTTGCCCCTTGCGGTGCCTGTAGTCTGATACGTGATCGTTCCATTGGCTGCGGTTACGCCGCCAGTAACTGATTCACTAATATCGTCACTGAAGTCACCGCTAACGGTATGGCCTGCGACCGGGTCACCGTTATTGTCGACAATCGTGATTGTCGCGGTGCCCGCTTTGTCGCCACCGCCGACGCCAGCAGAACCAGTTGATACGCTATCTACATGTACGCTGACAGGATCCACGCAGGTCGTGCCCGTGGCATTGTCAGCGGGCTCGTAGCCCAGTGGGCTTCCAGTGACGTTGCTGACACAGAAACCAACGACAATATTCTTCTTGGCAGTTCCCGTACTTACGAAAGACGCGACCCCATTGCTGTCGGTTATTGCGGTTTCTCCGGCCTCATTATAGCTGCCTGAGAAGTCTCCGGTGACCGTATAGCCGGCACCGACACTGTTGCCGTTATTGTCGCGAACCGTTACTGCAGCCGTGCCGAACTTCCTGCCCTTGGGCGCATTCTGGGTGCCTGTTACGATCCCTTCGACATGCATGGTTGCTCCACAGCCGTCAATCTTGAAGCTGCAGATGCGCGTTTCAAAGTCGAAAGAGCCAGTGACCGCATAGTATTCCTGCGTGTACCAGAAGGTGCAGTCGTCGGTTGGGTCGACACTCATTGAGGAGTAATCACCCCATCGGTTAAATGAGCCTGTCTGAGCGCCGGTCCCTTCGTGACAGGATGCTTCGCCTCCGGCCATAGTCCCAGCCGGGTCTCCAGCCATTCTGGAGGTATAGCGCACGGACGGGAAAAGACTCGAACTGGCAGCAGTGTAGCCAAGTGCAATGTTGCCGCTTTGGTCCTGGGCGATCGAGCCCATCCAGCGCTCGATGCCATCAGCTGGGGCAAATGTGCCATCCTGCTGCAAAGACCAGGCAGAGTCACCATCGGTGCTGCGCACCTCGGCCCAACGGATGCCAGCACGATCCAATCCGGCATCTACGGTTGTGTTAAGTACAACGCTGGCGTTACTGCCGAACCAACGGTATTGGGCACGATACATGGTGAAGAACTGCAGGGCGTCCAGAGGCTCGCCGCCATTCACAGGGCTGACGGTGTTGCCGGCCAGGAAGCGGTCGAAGTTTGAGCCCGCCACAACGAGAGGGCCTTCGGTGTAAGTGGAGTTGGCGATGGTCGTCCAGTCCACGCACAGGGTGTGGTTACGGTAACCGTCGTTGGCGTGGGGGGAGTCATCAAAGGCCGAGTCGACTGCCGTCCAGAAGGTGGGGCAGGTACCGGCCGGTGGCGGCGGTCCCGCCAGGTGCTGGGGCAGTTGGCCCTCGATGCATTCGTTTGCGACGCAGGGGTTTGAGAATTTAATGAACTGGGCGGCGTTGCCGTCCAGCATCTGGTCGCGCTCCATTACGCCGGCGCCACCGAATGTCGCGCCTACCGGGAAGTCGCGCGTGGTGAACGTGTAGGCACTCTGTCCGGCGCTGCCGGTGGTGCCGTCATCCCAGACGCCCAGTTTCGGGTAGTCGTTGGCGCCGCCCGGCGTTACCGCGAAGGCATAGCGGTGGTAGGGCCCCAGCGGATCGCTGGTGGTCGAGACCGCCACGCACTGGATGCCCTGGTTGATCGAGAACTGGCTGAAAACCCAGCGGCCGGCCTGGTCGTCGTACAGCACGATCGGGTCGCCGTCGTTGTTGGTCTCGCAGAAACCGCCGAAGCCGGCCCAGAAGCTGTTGCCGGCGAAAGGCCCGTGGATCAGAGTGCCGTCGACATCGAAAACACCCCAGATCAGGTTGATGTACTGGATGTAAATGCGATTGCCTAATGCGTCCAGGCCGATATCACCATTGATATCAGGAGGTACGATGGCACCGCCAATGATGTCTATGTTGTCCTGTTCGGATAGTCCGGGGACAGAAAGAATGGTTGCGGGAGTTGCTCCTAAGACCGAGGCAACATTTTGTGCGCCACCATCAGGCGAGGTAAGGTCGGGAAACCTGCCGTAGCTAGGCCTTAATCTCATGGGTACTTGTCTTTGCTCGCCAGTGTTCTTCACCTTCTGAAAGGCGTTGATATCCATTGGTGCAGATGTGTCGTGGTGAATCGCTTCCCCGACAGTAATTGTTGCTTCCTGTGCCCAGGCCGGTAGAAATAAGCCGATAGCAAATAAGGCGGTTAGTGACCGCAAAGCAAAACGATAAGATCTTGACTCTTCCATTGAAAAACCCTCTTTTTTAGTAGTTATTGATTGGTCTTCGATGTAAACCGAAACTTAAAAGCGTTGTTTAATCCCCTAGTACCCCACTCGAACCAATACATTCTAAACAAAATTAAGAATTTTAATTGATTTAAATCAAATATTACTTTTTATAGTGCAAGCAAAGTTCAATTCAGCCAGTCAAGCCAGAACCCCTGATTTCAGTGCGGCCCATTTGTCTCATCTGAAACTTGCGTATAAAGATAGAGTTCCACTTCCCGTCTTGTCTCATCATGAATCCAGTTACGATCGATAGCCTGTTGCGCCTTTACCACTGTAGCTTTGTCGTCAATTTGGCTCATTGCTTTCAGTGCGCTTACCGCCACACCGGGGTTATTTGAGTACAGAAGGTTGCCGAGTAATTCGATATCCGCCAGCCCTCCAGTTTGCTGCAAGCCCCTTGCAGCGGTCCTGACCAGACCGGGAATAAAGGATGCCAAATCATATTGGCTGCCATGAAAAATAATGATGCGGCGAAATTCCTCTTCCAGCCATGGAGTGGTTTGGTCGCGCGGCAGGGCAATTGCTGTTCGAAGTAAAAAATCAAGTTGTTGGGTTTCGAGTGTTTCCTGCAAAATCACATTTTTCAATTGGCCGATTTGAGACTGGTCCATTTTATCGCGCAGGTCCGGCCTCAGATATAACTGCATGATCATTAGGGCGCGACTGTGAGAATCCGGTCGCTCCATTTGTGTGAACAAGGCATTGATTTGCCGGGCGCTGGTATCAGCTTTGTCTTTTTTGGCAATTTCGAAAAGGAATCTGATCTCTGGTGTATCTTCAAAAATTGCGGTCGTGCCCAGTCCGGGAACGTTGACAGTCGACGGCCCATCCGGATCTTTTTCCCAGCCTTCGACCAGAGCCCGATTTCTGCGCATGTCAGTCCAGGCGACTAAATAACTATTTCCAGCCACTATGTTCGCAAAAGCCGACTCGTCGGTACGTAGTAAAACTTCTTCTGGCGATTGCCCCGATAGTTGCTCACTAACGACAAATCTGAGCCTGGAAGGCGCAACTTTTTCATTGGCCACCGCGACTACAATTCGCGTCAAATCCGGCCTGTCATAAAGTCCTTCGATGGGTGGGCCCAGCATTTTTGCCGCGAATGTTACTGGTGTAACTGCCAAAAAAGCGAGACCACCTAACCACAGTAGCAATTTATGCATTGAAATCCCTTTTGATCTAAAAATCGCCGATCATCATACAATGATTTTAATAGACAACGCTTACCTGAATTACGAATTCACTTAAACCCCACGTTGCCCTTAACTGCGCCTGAATGTTAAACTAGGCGGTCTTCTGCGGCCACGCCAACATTTTTGACCGA
Organism: Rhodothermales bacterium; assembly: GCA_047614505.1. Lineage (GTDB taxonomy): Bacteria > Pseudomonadota > Gammaproteobacteria > Xanthomonadales > SZUA-36 > JABDJL01. Next base: position 28,171 of record JBLHGQ010000014.1, read on the forward strand.
AGCGCATAAGAGTTAGCTGGAAACCCCTGAGCATTGGAGTGGATTTTGAGCCTGGAAGATAGCAATAAAGCAGGCTCAGAAGAAGGCATGGAAATTGGCCGCAAGATCAGAAAAAGCCTGCGGGCTCAGTCTTTGACTGCAATCGCATTGGCACTGGGCTTGTGGATTACCAGCCCGGTCGCAGCCTACTCCTCTTTGTTCGGTAGCCTGGCGGTGTTTATTCCCGCGCTGGTTTTTGCGGTGTTGGTTGCCTCAAAAATCGGTAGTGACAGTGCCGTATTTTTAAGCGCGGCAGTAATAGGAGAGACAGTAAAACTGGTTCTCACCGGCGTGATTTGCACGGTAGTGTTTGTGTGGGTTGACCCACTTGCCGCCGGATGGTTTTTCGCTGGAATGATTTTGGTGATATTTATTGGTTATATCGGCCTGTATAAGGCTTGAATTTATGTATTTGAGACCTACCTCCTTAGTGGGGATAGAAAACACGACTGCGAGCAGTTTTGAGCAGGCAGGAACGGGAAAGAAACGGACGAGTTAATGGCAAGCGGTAGCGAAGCACCCACATCCGGCGAATACATCCAGCATCATTTGCAGAACCTGACCTGTGGTTTCGGTGAAGAAGGCTTTCATTGTGCACATGGTGCCGAGGAAGCGGCTGCTATGGGTTTTTGGGCGGTCAATGTCGATACCATGTTCTGGTCGTTAATCCTTGGTCTGGTTTTCTTTTTCTTGTTCCGCAGAGTCGCCAAACAAGCCAATTCCAATGTGCCTTCACGCTTTCAGTCTTTAATTGAAATGGTAGTGGAGTTTGTCGATTCCAATGTGAGGGACACCTACCACGGCAGTAGTCGTTTGATTGCACCACTGGCTTTGACGCTGTTCATGTGGATATTCTTCATGAACTTTATGGATCTGATTCCGGTTGACTGGTTGCCGTTTGTTGCCACTTCTGTAGGCATTCCCTATCAAAAAGTTGTACCCACAACAGATGTGAATGCCACGATGGGTATGGCGATTACCGTATTTGTGCTGATTATTATTTACAGCATTCGATTCAAGGGCGTAAGCGGCTTCCTCGGCGAACTGGTGTTCAACCCTCTGAATCCAAAAGTACTTGGCATACCCAAGTTCGCCTGGCCATTTGTAATGGCGTTCAACTTTATTCTTGAAATTGTGTCCCTTCTGGCCAAACCGGTATCTCTGGGCTTGCGGTTATTCGGCAATATGTATGCTGGCGAACTTATCTTTATCCTGATCGCCATGATATTTACTGCAGGTGCCGGTTATGTCGGTTCCGGCCTGAGCTTTATGTTCGGTGACCATATACCGGCATGGTTCTGGATCCTGTCGACGGCTACAGTTTTTGTGACCTTGTGGCTGAATATCAAAGGAAAACTGGATAATAAAAGGACATTATGGTTCCTGCTGGGCGAAATGCTGCTCGTTGGCGGACTGGCATTTCTAGGCGGGCAATTGATGCACTTTGGGTGGGCGGTTTTCCACTTGCTGATAGTGACGCTACAGGCATTTATTTTCATGATGTTGACGATTGTGTATCTGAGCATGGCTTCAGAAACGCATTAATCGGCATTTTTTTTGGTTTTGTTAAGTAAATAACTCCACGGAGAGAAGTGATGGACTTTGTAATTGGAATGACCGCAATCGCAGTAGCCCTGTTGATTGGTTTGGGCGCACTTGGCGTTGGTATTGGTGTAGGTATCCTGGGTGGGCGCCTGCTGGAAGGTTCTGCACGTCAGCCGGAACTTGCTCCGATGCTGCAGGGCAAATTCTTCCTGGCCATCGGCCTGCTGGATGCTCCTGCAATGATCGGTATTGGTATCGCACTGTTTTTCACCTTTGCGAATCCTTTTATCGGTCAGTTTGTGACTGCAACTGGCGGATAAGACGATCTTGTCAGAAGGTTTTGGGGAGGTATAGGCATGAATATTAATGCCACACTAATATTACAGTCGATCGCGATGATGATCTTCGTATGGTTTTGTATGAAGTTCATCTGGCCGCCATTGCTAAAAGCGATGGATGAGCGCCGGGAAAAAATCGCCGATGGTCTGGCAGCATCTGATCGCGCCGAAATTGAGTTGGCTGCAGCAAAAGTGACAGCTGATGAACAAATTACCCAGGCCCGTAACAAGGCAGGAGAAATTGTTGACCAGGCAAACCAGCGCCACAGCCAGATTCTGGATCAGGCAAAAGAAGATGCAACGTCCGAACGTCAGCGACAGTTAACGGCAGCCGAAGCGGATATTTCGCAAGCGACAAATCAAGCTCGTGAAGAGTTGCGGGCATCTGTAGCGTCATTGGCTGTGCTGGGCGCATCAAAGGTTCTGGAAAAAGAAATTGATACCGCTGCCCATCGCGAATTGCTCGACAAGTTGATTGCTGAAATCTGAGCATGAGTAGCCTGACAACACTTGCCAGACCATACGCCAAGGCGGCTTTCGCGTTAGCGCAGGGCGAAGCTGCCCTTGCGCAATGGGATGGCCACCTCAGTTCGGCTGGTGAAATAGTCAGCGATAGTGGAATGGCTGCGTTACTCGGCAATCCACAGGTGACTTCAAGGCAGGCAATCAGCATTCTTGCTGATGCGCTTGGTGGTGATCTGAGTGCCGGGTTTAGCAATTTCATTAAAGTGCTGGGAAGTAACGACCGCCTTTCGCTTTTGGCTGAAATATCGGTTTTGTTCCGTAAGTTGCGTGAAGAAGCTGAAAAGCGGCTAAGTGTTCGGGTTATATCTGCAGTCGCATTGGAAGATGATCAGGCTCAACGCTTGAAAAGTGCCCTTACCAAACGATTTGACTGTGAGGTTGAAATGGTCAATGAGGTTGATGCCTCGGTGCTTGGTGGCGCTGTAATTTACGCCGGAGATCAGGTGATCGACGGTTCATTACTGGGCAGGCTGCAGAAATTACAGAACTCCCTTTCGAATTGAATTAAAGACAATAGAGTGACCGGCCTAAGATAGTGACCGGACAAGGAAAATAAGATGCAAGTGACATTGAATCCATCTGAAATCAGCGACCTGATCAAAAAGCGGGTTGAAGAGCTGGACATCTCAGCCGATACACGTAATGAAGGCACAGTGGTTAGCGTGTCCGACGGTATTGCCCGAGTTCATGGTCTTGAAGACGCGATGCAGGGAGAAATGATTGAATTTCCCGGCAACACCTTCGGTATGGCTCTGAACCTGGAGCGGGACTCCGTGGGTACCGTAATCATGGGCGACTACGAGCACATCACAGAAGGCGACACGGTCAAATGTACCGGGCGTATTCTTGAAGTTCCTCACGGTCCTGGTTTGCTGGGACGCGTTGTTGACGCGCTGGGTAATCCAATTGACGGTCAGGGCCCTATAGAGAACGATGGTTTTGCACCAATTGAAAAAGTGGCTCCTGGCGTTATCTGGCGTAAGTCGGTAGATCAGCCGGTACAAACCGGTTTGAAGTCCATTGACTCCATGGTGCCAATTGGCCGTGGTCAGCGTGAATTGATTATTGGTGACAGGCAGATCGGTAAGTCCGCGATCGCCATTGACACCATCATCAATCAGGCCAAATCCGGGATTAAATGTATTTATGTTGCCATCGGTCAGAAGCAGTCCACTGTTGCTAACGTGGTTGCCAAGCTTGCAGACCATGGCGCGATGGCGAACACCATCGTGGTAAATGCCTCAGCATCCGAATCTGCTGCCATGCAGTACATCGCACCTTATTCGGGTTGCACGATGGGTGAGTATTTTCGTGATCGCGGTGAAGATGCGCTGATTGTTTATGATGATTTGACCAAGCAGGCATGGGCATATCGCCAGGTATCCCTGCTGCTGCGTCGTCCGCCCGGTCGTGAAGCTTATCCGGGTGACGTTTTCTACCTTCACTCCCGTCTGCTCGAACGTGCTGCACGAGTGAGTGTGGATTATGTTGAAAAATTTACCAACGGCGCGGTTAAAGGCAGAACCGGTTCTTTGACGGCATTGCCGATCATTGAAACGCAGGCTGGTGACGTATCGGCTTTCGTACCAACCAATGTAATTTCAATCACTGATGGCCAGATATTCCTGGAAACCGATCTGTTTAATGGCGGTATCCGCCCGGCAGTACACGCTGGTCTTTCTGTGTCACGAGTTGGTGGTGCTGCTCAAACCAAGGTTATTAAAAAGCTTGGCGGCGGTGTACGTCTGGCGCTGGCGCAGTATCGCGAGCTGGCGGCATTCGCCCAGTTTGCTTCTGACCTTGATGATGCCACCCGTGCCCAGCTGGAACGTGGGCAGCGCGTGACCGAATTGATGAAACAAGCTCAATATAGCCCAATGTCAGTTGGTGAAATGGCCGTTTCTTTGTACGCAGTTGATCGCGGCTTTATGGATGATATTGAGCTAAACAATATTGGAGTTTTCGAAGGCGCATTGCTGGATTCATTCAATGCTACGCAAACGGACCTGATGGGTGTGCTCAATGGTGGAGACTGGAACGACGATATCGAAGCCACTTTGAAAGCAGCGGTTGCAGAATTCAAGACCAGCGGTAGCTGGTAGTTAATTTGTAGGAGCGATGACCACATCGCGATTGGAGTTTTATTGTAGGAGCGATGATCCACTTGCGGAGCAAGTGCCATCGCGAAGCTTTTAAAAGCGGAGATAGGCTAAATGGCAAGCGGCAAGGAAATTACAGGCAAGATCAAAAGTGTTGAAAACACCAAAAAGGTGACCTCAGCGCTGGAGATGGTCTCTGCCAGCAAGATCCGCAAATCGCAGGCGCTAATGAAGGCGACGCGACCCTATTCGCGCATGATGCGTCGGATTATCGGTCACCTGGGCAAAGCCAATCCGGAATACCGTCATCCATTCACCATTGCACACGGCAAGGATGTGAAAAAAGTTGGTTACATTATTGTCTCAACCGATCGAGGGCTTTGTGGCGGTCTGAATACCAATTTATTCAAGAAAGTATTAGCCGATATCAGTCAATGGCAGGAAAAAGGCGCCGAAATCAATCTGGTCACACTGGGTAAAAAAGCCGGTGCGTTTTTCAAGAACATCAAGGTAGACATCATAGGCAGCGCGATTGATCTGGGCGAAAAACCACAGATTGAAGCCCTGATTGGCTCGATCAAGATTGTTCTTGATGCCTATAGGGAGCAAGAAGTCGACCGGGTTTATATCGCTTATAACGATTTCATAAACACCATGGCTCAAAAACCGGTGCTGGACCAGTTGTTACCTCTGCCAGCGACCGAAGATGAAGCAGTTAGTGATGTCTGGGATTACATTTACGAGCCAGATGCGGAAACACTTTTGGATAGCGTATTGGTACGTTATATCGAGGCCCTGGTTTACCAGGCAGTGCTTGAGAATCTGGCCTCAGAGCACGCTGCTCGCATGGTCGCCATGAAGAGCGCTACAGATAATGCAGCAGAATTGATCGACGACTTGAAACTGGCCTATAACAAGGCCCGTCAGGCGGCGATCACACAAGAAATTTCAGAAATTGTTGGCGGCGCAGCCGCTGTTTAAGAACGGGAAATTACTATGAGCTCAGGATCTATCGTACAAGTCATTGGCGCCGTTGTAGACGTGGAGTTTTCGCGTGATTCAATGCCTCGCATTTTTAACGCACTCACGGTCGATAACACCGAGATCACACTCGAAGTTCAGCAGCAGCTGGGCGACGGCGTGGTTCGTACCATCGCCCTGGGTTCCACTGACGGTCTGAAACGCGGATTAAATGTCAGTGATACCGGAGCAGCAATTTCAGTTCCGGTTGGTGAAAAAACACTGGGCCGTGTGATGGATGTATTGGGACGGCCAATTGATGAGGAAGGGCCTATTGGCGCTGACAAGCTGATGCCGATTCACCGCAAGCCACCTACTTATGAAGAGCAGGCGGGTGGTAATGATGTGCTGGAAACCGGAATCAAAGTTATCGACTTGATCATGCCGATCGCCAAGGGCGGTAAAGTCGGCCTGTTCGGCGGCGCTGGTGTTGGCAAAACCGTAACCTTGATGGAATTGATTCGAAATATCGCCATCGAGCACAGTGGCTTCTCGGTATTTGCCGGAGTGGGTGAGCGTACCCGTGAAGGAAACGATTTCTACCACGAGATGAAAGATGCAGATGTACTTTCCAAAGTGGCGCTGGTTTATGGTCAGATGAATGAGCCACCAGGAAACAGACTGCGTGTTGCTCTGACCGGCCTGACTATGGCTGAAGAGTTCCGCGACCAGGGTCGTGACGTTTTGATGTTTATCGATAACATCTACCGTTACACACTGGCGGGAACCGAAGTATCGGCTCTGCTGGGACGTATGCCTTCAGCGGTTGGCTACCAGCCGACCCTGGCGCTTGAAATGGGTCTGTTGCAGGAACGCATCACCACCACCAAGACCGGCTCCATCACTTCGTTCCAGGCGGTATATGTACCTGCGGATGATTTGACCGATCCATCGCCGGCGACCACTTTCGCGCATTTGGATGCAACCCTGGTTTTGAGCCGTAACATTGCCGAGCAGGGTATTTACCCGGCGGTAGATCCGCTTGATTCCACCTCGCGTCTGTTGGACCCAAACCTGATTGGTCAGGAGCATTACGATGTAGCTCGTGGCGTTCAGGGTGTATTGCAGCGTTATAAAGAGCTGAAAGATATCATTGCCATTCTGGGTATGGATGAGCTTTCCGAGGAAGACAGAGACATCGTAGCTCGTGCACGTAAAGTACAGCGCTTCCTGTCTCAGCCGTTCTTTGTGGCCGAAACCTTCACCGGTTCACCGGGTAAATATGTAAACCTGAAAGACACCATCCGTGCCTTCAAAGGTATTGTTGAAGGTGAGTATGATCATATGCCTGAGCAAGCTTTCTATATGGTTGGTGGTATTGAAGAGGCTATTGAGAAAGCTAAGGCCATGCAGGAAAAGGCTGCCTGAGCCATGCTTATTTCACCAATAGTTGCATTGGGAAATGTGGGGTCAGAGTCAAGGGTCAGAGTAAATACTAGCCCTTATAAAACCACTCTGACCCTTGACTCTGACCCCGTTCGGAGCGACTTATGAAGACTTTTCAGTGCGACATTGTTTCGGCCCAAAATGAAATATGGTCCGGTCAGGCTACGCAGGTGTTTGCCACAGGCGTTTCCGGTGAGTTGGGAATCTATCCACGGCACACGCCATTGATTACACAACTCAAGCCGGGTCCGGTTCGAGTTGTTGATGAAGCCGGCGAGGAACAATTCTTCTACGTGGGTGGCGGCATTATTGAAGTACAACCACATATCGTTACTGTCCTGGCTGATACCGCAATGCGTGGCGAAGATATCGATGCCGCTGCAGCACAGCAGGCCAAAGAAGAGGCCGAGCGTGAAGTGGCAGACCGCACCGGTGAAATGGAAGTGGCACAAGCCCAGGCTAAACTGGCCGATGCGATTGCACAACTTCAGGCAATTGAGCGCTTACGTAGAAACCTCAAGCGTTAGCTTGTAAAACCCAACCATTTTAAACGCCGACTTGGAATCAAACCCGGGTCGGCGTTTTCTTACATGGAATACAGGTTTTTCCTATTTCGATCTCTCTCAAATACCAATAGGTTTAGTCATTGAATTCCAAGGCTGAAAATTACCCGGGGTAATGTTCAATGTTTGTAAAGTGTAACGATACACGATACAGTTAAACTATGAATGCTACTATTGAAAATTCAGAATTGAGCAGCATGTTTGACCCCCCTCATCCGGGTTTGACCTTGCGTGAGGACGTTTTACCAGAATTGGGATTGACGGTAACTGAGGCAGCTGGCCAGTTGGGCGTGAGCCGGGTTGCATTATCCCGGGTGCTTAATGGGCGTGCCGCAATTTCTCCTGAAATGGCACTCAAAATTGAAGCATGGCTGGGCGTAGAAAACGGCGGTCGAGCAGAAACATGGTTAACGCAACAACTAGCCTATGATCTTTGGAAGGCACGTCTCAAAGCTGCATAGCCCTTATCAAATTACTTAGCTAACTGTCCGGTTGGACTCTTCGAACAACCTCATATTCTTCTCAATATCATATGGCCCTTCATGCAGGCTTTCCGGGTCCCACTCGCTGCGTTCGGTCTCGAAAAAGTCTCCGCCATAGATATGAATGGCTCCGGTAAGCCGGGGAATGGGATTGGTTACGGAATGGATGATATCCCGGCCGAGGGGGTGCGCATCTTTAACTCCCAGGTTGGTTGCACCGGCGGCTTCAATACTTCCATTGGGATCGTCTTTTATCCTGCGCCAGAAAATATTGTCTTCCCGCCCGGTATAAACAGCTATCACTGCCCACATATTGTGGTTATGCGGCATGAGCGTCATGTGAGGGCCCCAGATAACATTGATAATCGTGAAGTCCGGTGCGTGATAGAGCTTTTGTACCCCAGCGCGTTGGGGTTCGCCCAGGCCTTTGACAACCTGGCCCGGTTCACTAACCGCACGGGCAGCAATCTCACGCACTGCTTTGTGGCTGGAATCTGCTGCATAAGCCGCTTTGCAATCAGCGATAAATCGATCGAGGTCGAACACGTTTTTACTCCATTTAGTCTACGATTTAAGCAATTAACTTTAAGCGAGTCAAAGTACCATGTCACCCTGAAACTCATCAATGCGAGGCATTGCCAATTCCTGAATTAATTCTTCGGTGATTTGGTTATGATGACCGGTATGAATAAAGTGTTGAATATTGAGGATCTGAGGCAGATTGCCCGCAGGAAACTTCCCCCACCATTATTCCAATACATCGAAGGCGGTGCCGACGATGAAAGTAATGTCACAGGTAATACCACGGCATTCGGAAAAGTAGACCTGGTGCCGGAATTCCTGATGG
>JBLHGQ010000015.1:0-35943 GCA_047614505.1 Rhodothermales bacterium
ATTCCCAGCGGATCAGGCTTTGTCAGCGACGCCCAGGGGAATGTGGTGATTACGCGACTTGAGCAGGAATCACTCATCGCTGTTGCCTCGGCTGGCAATGGAAGACTAACGCGCCTGGAAGCCATTTCAAATACAGAATCTCCCTGGCTTGGAGGAGAGAGCGGAGAATTTATGTTGCGTGATGATTCGCTTGGTGAGCGCTGGAAGGATACCGGGCCATGGCTGGTACTGTTTCTATTACCCTTTGTTGCTGCAGGTTTTAGACGGGGCCTATTATTTTCATCGCCGCTTTGGCTTGTACAGCTTTTGATTCTACCCACATTGTTTTTAAGCGAATCCGCTGATGCTGGGGTCTGGGATGATCTTTGGCACCGTCGCGATCAGCAGGCGCAATCTGCTTTGGAAGAAAACAATGCCGACCTCGCAGCAGCATTGGCTGTCGATCCGACGATTTCGGGCGAAGCTTTTTATCGTGCGCAGGACTATCCGGGAGCGGTTCAAAGTTGGGCCGGAACTTCTGGTGTTGATGCCTGGTATAACCTGGGTAATGCTCTGGCCCTGGCGGGTGATCTGGAGGGCGCGATAACCGCATATGACCGTGTTCTGGCCGAGGATCCCGAAATGGAAGATGCTTTATTCAATCGTGAATTGGTTGAAAAGATGAAGCAGCAGCAAGATGAGGAGCAGGAGCAGGAAGGGGATCAGGGTGAGAACTCAGAAGAAGAATCTGAGGGGGAGCCGGATTCTGAGCAGGAAGGCGAAGGAGAGCCTCAGGAAGGCGAAAATGAATCAGAAGAAGAGGGCGAGCCCCAGGAAGGTGAAGAAGGTCAACCAAGCCAGGAAGAAATAGAAATGGCCTGGTCAGAAGAAGATGCGCAGGCAATGGAACAATGGTTGCGCAGAATACCGGATGATCCGGGCGGTCTTTTAAGACGTAAATTCCGGAATCAACATCAGCGCAGAGGCGCACCACAGGATGAGAAAAAAACATGGTGAGGCTCTCTTTCAGCAGTCTGGTGGCAGTGCTTCTGTTGGCTATTTGCTCCAGCCAGGTATCGGCAGCGGATGTCAAAGCCACTTTAGACCGGGTTCAAATTGTTGCGGGTGAAACTGTCACACTGGTGTTAGAAACCAATGATCCCCAGCAAAGTCTTTCTGCAGACTTTACTATCCTGGCAGAAAACTTCGAGATTTTGGATCAGCGATCAGAAACCCAGATGTCTATTGCCAACGGCAGGCAGGTCGCAGTGGTTCGTTTGATGCTCACACTTGAGCCAAAGAGAACCGGAATTCTAACCATTCCGGCATTGAAGCTCCCAGGTGCGACCACCAGGCCAATGCAGGTTGAAGTGGAAGCAGCACCCGAGTTGGAACCCGGCGAGATGCCACCGGTTTTCATTGAAATGGCTCTTGACCCTGAACAAGGGCCTTACTATGTGCATGCTCAGTTGGCTTTGACCGTTCGAATCTTTTATCAACAGAACCTTACTGAAGCAGCGATAAACCCTCCTACACCACAGCAGGCTTCGGTACGATTGCTGGATGAAGTTCCGTTTCAGTCCACTCGTAATGGCATTCGTTACCGGGTGTTGGAGCGGCGTTATGCAATATTCCCTGAGCGTTCCGGAGAACTCGAAATTCCGCCACTTACTTTGAGTGGTCGATTGATTGAAAGGCCTGCCGACCGGCTTTGGCAACCATCGGTAAGAGGACGTCGAGTGACCGTTGAAAGTGACCCAATTACGGTCATAGTGATGCCAAAACCAGCAGATTATGCCGGTGAACATTGGTTGCCGGCACGCCGGATTACGCTTTCTCAGCAAATTTCAGATACGACCAATTTACATGTGGGCGAACCGGTCACCCGAACTGTGATTCTGGATGCTGTTGGCCTTGAGGAAAACATGATTGAAGAGCCTGGTTGGCCGGAAATGAAAAATGTCCGGGTTTACCCGGATCAGCCTCAGGGTATCAGCCGTGATGACGGCCAATGGATTTTGGGTCACAAAGAGTTTCGGTATGCGGTGGTGCCTGAGAAGGCAGGGGAATTGGTGTTGCCTGAGATTCACCTCAATTGGTGGGACACCACAAATAATCAGTTACAAACAGCAATTCTTCCTGAGCACCGGATTGAAGTATTGGCCTCTGACCTGGTTACTAATGCAAGTAGTCAGGGAGATACAGCTACTGCAACCGTTTTTCCACCGACGGCTGGCTTTGACCCATCGATGGCTTCAGATTTGCAGCGTTGGCGTATGTTTACGCTTGGCTTTGCCATTTTGTGGCTCATAACACTGGTGATGCTGTTGCGTGCTGGTCGCCGTGTGAAGCCTGACAAGAACACTGACAACCATGTTTCTATCGATGAGGAAAATCTGTTGTTGCAGTTGAAAAACGCTTGCAAAGACAACAATGCAAGCCAGGTGCGCAATGTATTCGGAACGTGGGTGAGGCGCTTTGGACCTGCCAATGCCAACGGCAGCATAATGGATTTCGCCAGGCAAGTAGGTAATGAGGAATTACGCAGCGCGATTGAGTTATTTGATGCTGGCGAATTTAGTGCTCAGAGAAATCAAACATGGCAGGCGGGTGAATTCTGGAAAGCCTTTTCCAACTGGAAACAGCCCGGCAAGCGACCAGTTTCAGGTCCTGATTCTGATCCAGACCTATATCATTAAGTGCTGGCCTTCATGACCAGCGTTTCGATACCGCTGTCCTGCAGTTTTCTGCGTAACTCGTCGGTACGCCGTGCCCCGTTTATCGGCCCAATTCTGACGCGGTGCCAGGTGGCGCCGTTGATGGTGACAACCTGAATATTGGCAACATTCCCTAACAGCGCCAGCCTTGCTTTCATTTGTTCAGCGTCTTTCGAATTCTTGAACGAAGCAATCTGCAAAATGTAGCTGCCATCGCCATCAGTGATACTCTGGTCATTGTCCGGTTGTGCATTCCTGCTTAATTCCTGGTCAGGTACAACCACTTCCATTTCCGGCAAAACGGTAAAGAAATCAAAGCGTCGATCAGTGCTTTCGCCTGCGACAATTTCAGAATCATCAGCCAACTCTTCGGCAGAAGGGGATTGTGTAGTATCCGGTACCGGCTTTTGCTCCGGTGGTTCAGGCAGATAGCCTTTGAAGAACAATACGGCTGAAATTGCGAGTCCCACTATAAGGCCGCCAAGAAACCATATGAATGGTGATGACTGCTTATTTCGGCCGCGACTGGCACCTTGACGTTTTGTGGCCTTCTTGCGACGTGGGGCAGCCATGCTACATTTCTTCCGGTGAAGAAATGCCGAGCATGGACAAGCCATCGCTGAGCGTGTTGCGGGTAGCGAGGATCAGATTCAGGCGTGCATTTCGCAAATTCTCGTCGTCTACAAGGAACTGATGTGCGTTGTAGTAGGCGTGAAACTCTGTCGCTAGGGTGTGAAGGTAGTGAGCAAGCGTATGCGGAGCACGCTGCCTCGCGCTGGCCTCTATCACTTCAGGATAACGGCTGAGCGCTCGCATTAAGGCTAATTCGTGCTCTTCGATCAACACATCCATGGCTGCTTCACCAATGGCCGAATTATGCGACAGATCCAGTTGTGCCAAATTTCGAAATACGCTGCAGATTCGAGCATGTGCATACTGAATATAGAAAACAGGATTCTCATTGGACCTGGATTTTGCCAGATCAAGATTGAAATCGAGGTGCTGGTCGTGTGATCGCATGACAAAGAAATACCGGGCAGCATCACTACTTACTTCATCGCGTAAGGTACGTAAGGTGATGAACTGACCGGATCTGGTAGACATCTGTACTTTCGACCCTTCGCGGAACAAGGCTACGAACTGTAATAGGATTATTTCAATTTGTTCCGGATCTTTACCCAGCGCTTGCGCCGCAGCTTTCATACGGGCGGTGTAGCCATGATGGTCGGCCCCGAAAACATAGATGGCATGGTCAAAGCCGCGTTCGAGTTTGTTCAACAGGTAGGCAATATCGGAGGCGAAATAGGTAGTTCGTCCATTTTCCCGAACGATGACCCGGTCTTTTTCGTCTCCAAGAGCCGAGGCCCTTAGCCAGGTCGCACCATCTTTTACATAAAGGTGGCCATTCTTTTCAAGGCAATCAATGGCGTGAGTGATAGCGCCACTTTCTTCAAGCTCCAACTCTGAAAACCATAAGTCAAACTCGACGCCGAACTGCTCAAGGTCTTCCTTGATATCAGTCAGAATGTGATCCAGGGCAGCTTTGATAAATGCAAGATAGCCCGAATGACCGAGAAGATCGGAAGCTCGTTTGATTAACCCGTCTATGTGAATCTCAGCGGCATTGTCTTCCCCTGAGTTCGTGGCAACACCGTCATAGATTTCCACGTTTGAATAACGCCACTTGTCACCAGATTCACTGCGAACGGTACGAGCAATGTCATAGATATACTCGCCTTGATAGCCATTTTCCGGAAATGATACTGCCTCGCCGCATAACTCCAGATAACGGAGCCAAACACTGAGCGCCAGTATGTCCATTTGACGGCCATTGTCATTGACGTAGTATTCGCGCTGAACGACATGGCCTGCAGCCTGCAGAATTCTCGCAAGGCTTGCACCATAGGCGGCACCTCTACCGTGCCCGACGTGCAATGGTCCGGTTGGGTTCGCTGACACAAATTCTACGGTTGTACGAAGGTCTGGATTGGGATCAAGGTGACCAAAATGAAGCTCAGTTCGCAGAGCTTCTTTAACGGTTCCGGCCAGAGCCAACTGGTTCATAAAAAAATTGATGAATCCGGGCCCTGCCACTTCTGCCTTTTTAAGCTGACGAGATTTGGGCAGGCGATCAATGATGGCTTGCGCGAGATCCCGAGGTGGCTTTTTTGCCTGTTTTGCAAGCACCATCGCCAGATTGGAAGCAAATTCGCCGTGCTCAGCAGATCGCGTTCTCTCGAGCGTTGGTGAAACATCAACGTCTGCCGACAACAATTTGTCACGCTTCATATGAAGCAGAGACTGGACCAGTAATTCTTCTATATGCTCTTTCAATTCACTGTCTCTTTATGGCGTTGTATATGCCCGGCGAAAGCGGGCTATTGTAAACCTTTGAACCACACATTAAACCCTTGTGAGTGCAGGATTATTAATTATGTCCACGTCAAATGAACGATTCTGGTCCTGTTGGACTGTATCCGGGACACGGTCAGCTTGTGGATAACTCTGTGGGTAAAGTTGACGCGGATGATTTTAGATTGTTAACCGGATCGCTGGTTTAAATTTACAGAATTATGGCCAATTTAATAATGTGCATGTTTAACAAATAGATACACGCAATACTGAAGAGTTGACAAGCAACAGATGTATTAAGCTCATGATTTGTTTTGTGGTGACTGAAATTGTGCATAAAATCCAAGCCAGGTGGTGAGGGCATTGCCAGTACCGGGTGCTATTATGCTCTGCAAATGCGGGCCTGTTGGCTGTATTGGAGACCAAATGACAATCAGTAAAGTGGTAGGCCGATCTTTTTGAGTGGACTGATGTCACTGGCTTTATTTGTCGGAGTGGCTGCTGCCTTAATGGCAGGGTTCCCGGTTGCGTTTACGCTTGCTGGTGTCGCCCTGATTTTTGCAGGTATAGGCGTATTGACCGGAAGCTTCGATCCATCGTTTCTAGAAGCCCTGCCAAATCGAATCTTCGGCATCATGAGCAATGAGACATTGATCGCCGTGCCTGTGTTTGTGTTCATGGGTGTGATGCTTGAAAGGTCGAAACTAGCTGATCAGTTATTGCAATCGCTGGCCCTTTTGATGCGTAAAATCCCAGGCGGCTTGGGAATCGCGGTCATGATCGTCGGGACTCTCATGGCGGCCAGCACAGGTATCGTAGGTGCCACAGTGGTCACTATGGGATTACTGTCACTGCCCACCATGCTGCAACATCGCTATAAGCCTTCGATTGCAACGGGCACTATTTGTGCGGCCGGCACTTTGGGCCAGATCATTCCTCCTTCTATTGTGCTCATATTGTTGGCTGATGTTCTATCGAATGCATTCCAGCAGGCACAACTGAGTATGGGTAATTTCAGTCCCGAAACCATTTCTGTTGGAGAGTTATTTGCTGGCGCCCTGATTCCGGGGTTTTTACTTGTGGCGATGTACATGATTTATATTGTTTCGCTGGCGTTTTTTAAACCCGAAACCATGCCGGCCGCTCAGCTGGCAGAAAACGATGAGGTGTCTCTGTTGAGCCTTTTAGGCCTGATGGCTGGACCGCTTGCACTGATTATTGCAGTACTTGGTTCCATTCTGAAAGGTATTGCGACCCCTACTGAGGCGGCGGCGGTGGGGGCAGTGGGCGCCATGTTGCTTGCATTACTACGTGGCCAGCTAAACCTGAATAACATAAAAGCCACTGTCTACCAGTCTGCCAAAGTCAGTGCCATGGTATTCATGATTCTAATTGGGGCTTCGTTGTTCAGCCTTGTTTTCAGGGGTTTCGGTGGCGATGAAGTGGTTCAGGACTTGTTAACAGGGCTTCCCGGTGGTTTGGCATTTGCGATTCTTGTGGTCATGCTTGCGATGTTCCTGCTGGGGTTTATTCTGGACTTTATCGAGATTACCTATGTGGTAGTTCCGATCGTTGGGCCGGTTCTGTTGGCAATGGGTGTTAACCCCATCTGGCTGGGAGTGATGATTGCGGTTAATTTGCAGACTTCATTCCTGACACCGCCGTTTGGTTTTTCACTGTTTTATTTGCGCGGAGTGACACCCGACTCGGTGGCAACAAGCTCGATTTACAAAGGAGTACTACCGTTCATTGTCATCCAGTTACTGATGTTGGCCATACTGGCAGGATGGCCACAGATTGCTACCTGGCTTCCCGAACAAATTTACCGGTGATTCAGGTAATAGCGTTCTGCTATTTCGGTCCAGCCCCCAACCGTTTCGTAAAAATTTCTGAATGAAGTATAGGCCTTGTTAAACATCTCATCTTCCAGGGCCATTTCTTCAAGAACGATTGCAGTTATCCTTTTTAACTCGGTGAGTACATCATCAGGCAGGGCGCGGACTTGTGTGCCTCCTTCCTTGATTCTCGCCAGGGATTCGCCATTACGGGCTGTAAATTCCGACAGCATATCCAGTGAGCCTGCTTTGCAGGCGGTACGAACAATCTCCTGCAAGTCTGAAGGCAATGCCTCAAAAGCCTCTTTGTTTACCAGCCCTTCCAGTGCAGAACCCGGTTCATGCCAACCCGGGTAGTAATAGTATTTTGCGGCCCTTGCGAGACCGAATGCGGCATCGTTGAATGGTCCAATCCACTCAGTGGCGTCAATGGTGCCGGTCTGTAGAGCAGTAAAAATCTCAGAGCCAGGTGTCAGTTGTGGCGTGCCGCCCGCACGTCTGAGAACTTCCCCGCCAAGCCCGGCAATTCGCATAACCAGACCCTGTAAATCTTTCAAACTATTGATTTCTTTATTAAACCAGCCGCCCATTTGAACGCCGGAATTACCCACCGGAAAAGGGATGATGCCAAAGGGCTCATAAGCCTCTTGCCAGAGTTCCAGACCACCCCCGTAGTACAACCACCCGTTCATTTCCTGCGCGATCATACCGAAGGGCAGGCCGGCAAAAACCAGGGACGCTGGTATTTTTCCCTTCCAGTAATAGGAAGCACCATGCCCCATCTGCGCAGTGCCTCGTGCAACGGCATCAAAAACTTCAAAGGGCGGAACCAGTTCATTGCCGCCGTAAACTTTGACCGTAAGCCGCCCATTGCTGAGCTTGTTAATCGACTCAGCAATTCGATTGGCATTGGTGCCCAGGGCGGGAAAATCTCTTGGCCAGGTGGTGACCATTTTCCATTCAATGGCTTTTGTACCCCCGGCATCTGTCTCGCAAATCGTACCCTCTGCCGGCTGTTTGCTGCAGGCGGTCGCAACTCCTGCGACGCCGGCGAGGCCAGCGGCTTGTACAAATTTTCTTCGGTCCATTGTGTTCCTCTGGTATCTGGCTGCCCGGGCTCTTGCGGGCAGGATAGTTCTTAATGCTATAGTGTCAGACACCACATTGATAGCCAACTGACAACAGATGAATTCGACAAATCCAGCAGAAATTGCACAGAGACTGGCGGAGTTACAGGAGGAGCACAGAGACCTGGACGAGGCAATAATGCTCTTGTCGGATGAAACCTGGCGGGATCAACTGCAGTTGCGGCGTCTGAAGAAACGAAAGTTAAAACTAAAGGATTGGATAGCGCATCTTGAATCGCTATTGATTCCTGATCTAGACGCCTGAAAAAAACTGTGAGCTCTATTCTTCCGCTGTATCTTCCGGCACAGCATTACTGACCGCCCCGATGATGACCCAACGAATTTCCTTGCGTAAAATAAAGCGTGCATGATCACTTAAATCAGCCATCCTTTGACCAAACAAAAGTT
Source organism: Rhodothermales bacterium (assembly GCA_047614505.1). Lineage (GTDB taxonomy): Bacteria > Pseudomonadota > Gammaproteobacteria > Xanthomonadales > SZUA-36 > JABDJL01. Next base: position 8,419 of record JBLHGQ010000015.1, read on the forward strand.
TGCTTTCCGCATCATTGGTCAGGATATCCAACTTCCGCATTTCCCCGATAAATTGCCGGAACAGGCTGAGATCATAAAACTCAGGTGCGTCAATTCCGTAAAGTCGGGCAATTCTTTTTGCAGTTAATATGCACAACTTTTCAAGTTGGCGGCGGCTCAAGGTGCCGGAGCCGTTCCTGGCTAACACGGATGTGGTGATGTAGTAACGTTCAAGTGTTTGTAGCATGCAACGGGCAAGAAGCTTAAGTTTTCCAGCCAGTTCGGAATCATCTTCCGCACGTTCTATAGCGGACTCATCATCGACCAAAAACAACAGCCCTGCTTCAACAAGCAAATCCAGGTTGAGTTGGACTGCATTCATAAATCCGGTTTCGTCCCAGGGCAGGAAGAGCTCTGTGGTGAGGTAAGGAAATACTGCACGGGCAATATTGTTCAATTGTTCTTTATCAATCTTCCTCTGATTAAGGAAACAGCAAGCGACCAGCGAGGGAACGGCAAAAAGGTGAGCAGAGTTATTGCGAAAATAAGTAAGTTCCACTGACTTTTCATCGTCCAGAGCAATAATTTCACCCAGCTCATTGGGAATCCGGTTCAGCAATTTCAGTGAAGCGGTGTATTCGACAATTTCCTCAGGGGTTTTTCCGGTAATGCTGATTTCGCTTCCTAACGGGCCCTTTGTAAGTAGATTTTTGTACAGGTCCAGTTGACTAAGAAGTTCATTAATTCCGAGTGATTGACGCGGTGTCACCAACAAGGTACTTGCGATCAAATTAACCGGATTGACATCAGCAACCTGGTTGATGCCAGTCATGATCTGCCTGCCAAGCTCATCAATCAATGGGCTCATCCAGGGGACCTTTTCAGACCCGGAGGCAGTGGTTTCACGCCATTGAGGGTCATGTTTTTCCAGTAACTGATCAAGTTGAATCGGATGTCCGAAACTGACTGACGCGTGCCCATAGTCATTTTTAAGGATCCCCAGCACCTTGAAAAGATCAGTCAATTTCTCGGATCTTTTTGATCGCCCGGACAACTCTCGTGTGTAGGCAGTACCTTCCATGATCTGTTCATAACCGAAGTAAACGGGCAGAAAGCTTACCGGGCGCACGGGTGAGTGCAGATAGCCTTTTACCGTCATCGCAAGCATTCCGGCCTTCGGGTCGAGCAAGCGTCCGGTTCGACTGCGAGTGCCTTCAACAAAATACTCGATAGAAACTCCCTGGGCGATAATGGTCGCAACATACTCATTGAAAACGGCTGAATACAATTTTTGTGAGCGAAAGCTGCGGCGAAGATAAAATGCACCTCCGCCCCTCATAAACGTACCTATCAGTGGAAGATTTAGGTTAATCCCTGCAGCGACATGAGGAGCAACAAAACCATTGGTATGTAGTAGCCAGGAGATCAACAGGTAGTCCAAATGACTTCTATGGCAAGGGACGTAGACGATCTCATTTTCCAGTGCCTGGTTTTTAACTCTTTCAAAGTTGTGCATGGTTACGCCGCGGAGGATTTTGCGGGTAAACCAGCCAATCACCAGGGACGCGATTCGGATAAAGCGGTATGAGTAATCAGCAGCGATTTCCAACGCAAATTCACTTGCCTGCTGAGTCACCTTATCCACTGGTGTGTTACTGCGGCGGGATTCTTCCTGGATTGCATTACGTACTGCCGGCGTTTTAACTATCCGGTCTACCATCATTCTTCGGTGAGATAGATCAGGTCCAATTACCGAGCTTTTTACGCGCCGGAAGTGCATACGTAATATTCTCGAGACTTTTCTCAAGCTCCTGGCTGCTCCAAGTTCTTCCGCACAAAGCTCTTGCAGGGAAATTGGACGTGAAAACTGCACCAGGGTGTCCCTGCCATTGATCAGTGTTCCAAACAGTCTCCTTGTGCGCCCCGCAACTTCCCAGTTCTCTGCGAACATGATTTTTGCCAGACCAGCAGATTTATCAGGAGCTCTACCTACCAGAACCGTGACCGGCACCAGCATTATGTCCAGCGACCTGTCAGCATCACAGTTCTTAACCAATCTGGTGAGAACATCAGAAGCTCTTCGGGTGGAAGGCCGCATGATCAAAAACCCCAGTTTTCGTCTTAGAACTGCATAGGCTCTCTGCTCAGTTTCTTCGAGACCTGTGATCGCCTGAAGAGGACGGGCCAGTCCCAGCTTCTGGCAGACCTTGTCCAAAATAAGAACTGAGGACAGCTCGTATTCGTCCATCACATAGCAGACGATCTTTCCTTTTGGCGCGCCAATTTCTCCGCTCAGGTCCGGAAGCGCCTGGGACTTTACCCAAATATGAAGAATTCCTCGCAGCATCAACAGCCAGCGCTGGTGAATGGCCTTGAAAAAAGGGCGTGTGGGAGGTAAGGGATCCATTCCGTAATTTACCATACAGACAACAATAGTTATCAAAAACGAAAAAAAATCCGGGCTAGGCACAAGGCCCGCCCGGAAGTCCGGCAGAGCCGGAGAGGATCGGTATTGGTGAAGATTGAACTTACATTTTTGTTTTTCTTTTATGAAGTTACGCGTGTATCGTAATGTGAATACTTAACTCATGTCAAATGTTTTTTTGGATAGATCGAGCTATGAGGTATGCCAGGTCAAGGCACGAGGGCGATGGCGATCTCAGACTGTATCGCTTCGGCAGCGTCTGCAGGGTTAGCAGCAGTGCGGATGGGCCGGCCAACAACCAGGAAGTCCGCACCGTTACGAATGGCTTGTGAGGCAGTGACGACTCTTTGCTGGTCATCATCATTGCTTATCGGACGGATGCCCGGGCAAACAGCGATCAGGCTATGATCAATTTCCTGTCTCAATGCAGGTACTTCCAGACCTGAAGAAACTACCCCATCGCAGCCGGCTTCCATTGCACGACGGGCGCGGGATAATACAAGCGTTTTGGCGTCACACTGGAATCCGAGATCATCCAGATCGCCTTGATCAAGACTGGTCAGGGCAGTGACCGCCAGAATTTTCATGTCGCCTTTGGCCTGTGCTGCTGCCTTGAGCATGCCGTCATTTCCGTGCACAGTACAAAAATCAACTTCGTGGCGAGCCAGTTGCCTTACCGCTGCTGAAACCGTCGCAGGAATGTCAAATAGTTTCAGATCGGCGAAAACCTTCTTGCCTTTGCCTTTGAGCTCTGACATCAATTCGAAATAGTGCCCGGAAAGGAAAACTTCCAGGCCCAGCTTATAGAATTCAACAGAATCTCCGAGAGTTGAAATCAGTGCGCGGGCTTCGTCCAGCCCTGATACATCCAACGCGAAGATGAGTCTTTCCCTGGGAGATATTTCCTGCTTGGGTCTATGCATTGTTCTGCTCCAGTTGTGATTCAGGGGTGTTGAGGAATTCAATAATGAAATCAGCTGTTTGCTGAGGTTGATCCATATGAAAATGGTGATGACTGTCAATCATCCGATGCCACAAACCGGGCATTATGCTTCGACGATTTCCGGTAATTTCTGAGTCAATCCAATTGTCGATCTGGCTGCAGACAATAGAGAGTGTTGGCGCTTCAATTGCTACTAGAATTTCTATTACCTGCTCCTCTGTCAGCATCGTCGGCGAACGCCAGTTGAGCGCAGGATCAGTTGACCAACGAAAAACCCCATCTTCGTGTTTGAGTGAGCGCTCAACGAGCAGTCGCGCGATTTCAATAGAAAAGCCTGAAGCCTTTTGCCGGGTCATAGCAGCGGTTTCAATATCAGGATAGTCCCTTAGGCCGCTGCTCTTTTTGCGAACGGATTCAATCGAGGATTTCAATCTTTTCACTGTATCACCAGGTGATGCGCTTAAGGGGCCGAGGCCGTCGAGAGTAATTAAGCGACTAACTCTTTCAGGTGCAGTTGCTGCATAAGTACTGGCAACACCCCCCCCAAGCGAATGACCAATAAGGTTGCATTCAGACCAGTCGAGGGCATCAAGAACGGCATCAAGATCCCATAAATTATCCATCATGTAATAGCGGGCCCCGGCAGGCCGGCGGTCAGAATAACCATGCCCAGCCATGTCCAAAGCGATCAGGTCAAAATCCTTCAAATGAGGTGCCAAAGGGGTAAATGACGAAGCGTTGTCAAGCCAGCCATGCAAACACATCACACGGGGAGCATCAGGATTTGGCCAGTGTAGACCACAAAAAACACCAAGCCTGGTCTGTAGCCTTAACTCTTTTGCATTCATCAGCTGTTTTCCAGGTTGGCATAAGCCAGCACGAGCCATTTGGCGCCTGCCTGGTTAAAGTTGACCTGGACTCGCGCGTGTTCACCGGCGCCTTCAAAATTTACCACTGTGCCCTCTCCAAATTTCCTGTGCATTACATTCTGACCAAGCCTGAAAGGGTATTCATTTTTCTGGCCAGCAATCGGACGCGGTGGCGTTGGCCTGGCACTAACATAGGAGGTACGGGTTCCCATTCGGGGACGAATTTCCTGCATAAATTCATCAGGAATATCATCTAAAAATCTTGAAGGACGACTGTGCGATTCTGAACCGAACATCCTGCGGACTTCGGCGTAGCTCATGTATAAGAGTTCCCGGGCTCGTGTTATGCCTACATAGCAAAGCCTTCTTTCCTCTTCCAGACGACCTCCGGATTCCTGCACAGATCGTTGATGCGGAAACAGGCCGTCTTCCATTCCAACCATGAAAACCATTGGAAACTCCAGGCCTTTGGCAGAATGTAAGGTCATCAGTTGCACGCAGTCATCCCAGGCCTCTCCCTGAGTTTCGCCCGCTTCAAGGGCTGCATGACTGAGGAATGATTGCAGGGGATTTAGCCCGGCTTCTTCATCCTCGGCAGGCAATACAAAGGAAGTCGCCGCATTGACGAGCTCTTGCAGGTTTTCCAGCCGTGACTCCATTTTTTCTCGCGGCTCTTTCTCGTAGTGACTTGCCAGGTTGCTCTGGTCGATTACACCCTGAGTCTGGTTACCAAGAGTCCAGTCTCCCATTTGTTCACGCATGGCCTCCACCATTTTCATAAACAGGCTAATGGCATTAGCCGCCCGTCCGGAGAATATTCCTTGTTTCAGGCACTCACCGGCTGCCTGCCAAAGAGGGAGCCCGCTCTCACGCGCCTGCATTCGCAGCATGTTTATCGTCTTTTGACCTATTCCACGGGTGGGTGTATTTATGACGCGTTCTAACGAAGCATCGTTATTTGGGTTTTGTAAAAGGCGAAGGTAGGCAAGGGCGTCTTTGATCTCGGCACGTTCAAAAAACCTCTGACCACCATAAACCCGGTAGGGTAAAGAGGCTTTCAGAAGGTACTCTTCGAACTGGCGTGACTGGGCCGTCGTTCGGTACACAATTGCGGCTTCTTCGGCTTTTCGCCCCTGGCTGATCCAGTGCTCGATCTGTGCGACAACAAAGCGTGCCTCCTCCTGCTCATTGAAGGCTGCGTAAACTTGTATGGGTTTTCCGGGCTCATCTTCTGTCCAGAGCTTTTTACCCATTCGGCCTTCGTTGTGGGCGATCAGTGCATTAGCGGCCTCAAGAATGTTCCCGGTCGAGCGATAATTTTGCTCCAGTTTGACAGTTGTTACGTTCGGAAAGTCGCGTACAAAATGATTTACATTTTCAACCTTGGCGCCTCGCCAGCCATAAATTGACTGGTCGTCATCACCGACGACAAATACCTGGCCAGTGTCTCCGGCAATCATCCTGATCCAGGCATACTGAATGGAATTAGTGTCCTGAAATTCATCAACCAACAAATGGGTTAGTCGTTTGCGGTAGTGACTCAGCAATTCCGGTCGCTGCAACCAAAGTTCATGCGCCCGCAACAAAAGCTCGGCGAAATCCACCAACCCGGCGCGTTCGCAATGTGCATGATAGAGTTCGTAAACGCGCACCCATACTGATGTCATCGGGTGGTCCATATGCTCAATTGCTGAAGGCCTTTGACCATCGTCTTTGCGAGCATTGATATACCACTGTGCCTGTCGGGCCGGCCACTGATTCTCATCCATTCCTTCATCACGAATGATTCTGCGCAGCAGTCGATGTTGATCATCAGAATCAATGATCTGGAAATTCTCCGGCAATCCAGCCTCTCGCCAGTGCATGCGTAATAAGCGGTGCGCAATACCGTGGAAAGTGCCAATCCACAAGGGCCGGGTAGAAATATTAAGCAGTTCCTGCACCCTTTCGCGCATTTCACCCGCAGCTTTATTGGTAAAAGTCACTGCCAGCACGCTCAATGGTGAGACATGTTCGACTTGAATCAGCCAGGCCAGACGATGAACCAGCACACGGGTTTTGCCGCTGCCGGCGCCTGCCAGAACCAGTGTGTGACCACTTTCGATGGTCACGGCTTCGCGCTGTGCTTCGTTTAGGTCGTCTATAAGGTGTGAAACATCCATGGGCTATTGTTCCCGGGCAATTGCCCTGTAGCCAATATCAGTTCTGCAAAATGAACCTTCCCAGCTGATTCTTTGTACGGCGGTATAGGCTGATTGCCGGGCATCAGAAACAGAGTCTCCCAGGGCAGTGACACACAAAACCCGACCACCGGAAGTGACTATTTCCCCATCCCGCTCGCTTGTTCCAGCATGAAAAACTTTCACATTACTGGGGAAGTTGAGATCCAGGCCATTGATAGGAAACCCCTTTTCATATGCTTCCGGATAACCCTTTGCGGCCAGTACTACCCCCAGGGCAGCGCGCGGATCCCATTGCGCACGGACCTCATTAAGTTTTCCCTCAATTGCAGCAAAACACAATTCGACCAGATCAGATTGCAATCTGTACAAAATTGGTTGGGTTTCCGGGTCCCCAAAACGAACGTTGAACTCCAAAACGCCAATTTCACCTTGCGGTGAGATCATCAGGCCAGCGTAAAGAAAACCAGTAAATGGAGAGCCGTCTGCTGCCAAACCACGAATGGCAGGTTCAATGACTTCGCGCATGGCCTTATTGTGCAAATTTTCATCAATGACCGCAGCCGGAGAATAGGCGCCCATACCTCCGGTATTAGGCCCGGTATCGCCATCGCCTGCCGCCTTGTGGTCCTGGCTAGTGGCCAGGGGGAGAATGTTTATGCCATCAGCCATCACAATGAAACTTGCTTCCTCACCATGCAGAAACTCTTCAACTACCACGCAATGACCGGCATCACCAAAGGCATTTCCGGCAAGCATGTCATGCACGGCTTCTTCTGCTTCCTGGATGCTTTGGGCGACCACCACACCTTTGCCTGCGGCCAGGCCATCAGCTTTGACAACTATGGGAGCACCGGTTCGACGAATAAAATCAATGGCAGGTTCAATTTCAGTAAAGCTGCCATATGCGGCCGTGGGAATTTGATGGCGGGCCATAAAATCTTTGGCAAAGGCCTTTGAGCCCTCTAGTCGAGCCGCTTTCGCACTCGGGCCAAAGCATGCAAGCCCTGATTCGATAAAGCGATCCACAACGCCTTCAACCAGGGGTGTTTCCGGCCCGATGATGGTCAGGCCGATATTGTTCCTTTGCGCAAACTCCAATAGACCTGAATGATTATCAGGCGAAATGGCCACGTTTTGAACGCCTGGCTCGAGTGCTGTTCCGGCATTACCAGGGGCAACAAATACGGTGTCAACCTGCGGTGACTGAACGGCTTTCCACGCCAGAGCATGCTCGCGGCCGCCACTACCAACGACCAGTACGTCTATTAGCTGCTTAGTGCCTGAAATGACGATGGCCGGTGAACAACATGGTTATGCCATGCTCATTAGCGGCCGCAATTACTTCTTCATCCCGCATGGAACCACCCGGTTGGATGATGCACTTCACACCAGTTGCTGCGGCTGCATCAATGCTATCCCTGAATGGAAAGAAAGCATCCGAGGCCATCGCAGAACCAGCAAGAGACAGACCGGCCTCTTTCGCCTTCCAGGCTGCAATGCGTGCCGAATCAACCCGGCTCATCTGCCCGGCACCGATACCAAGAGTACGGTCGTTAGTGGCATAAACAATAGCGTTTGATTTAACCAGTCGGACCATTTTCCAGGCAAACATCATGTCATTGATCTCTTCAGCACTGGCCTGACGTTCAGTAACGCAGCGACAGTCCCCCGCCTGCACCGCCAAAATGTCATGTTCCTGTATTAACAAACCGCCGGAAACCCGGTGATAGTCAATTCGTGGCGCGGTCGGTGTGGAAAAATCAGCGGTCATGACACGCACATTTGGTTTTGCTGCGAACTGGGTCAGAGCATCTTCGGAGTATGCCGGTGCGATGACGACTTCAACGAACTGCCTTTCCACAATGGTTCGTGCGGTAATTGCATCTACGCAATGGGTCATTGCAATGATGCCGCCAAAGCTGGATACAGGGTCAGTTGAGTAGGCACTATCGTATGCCTCGAGCAGCGTGTCAGCACTGGCTCCACCGCAGGGGTTGGCATGTTTAACAATAATGCACGAGGGGCGATCGGTGAACTGGCGTGCGCATTCAAGTGCCGCATCGGCATCGGCAATATTGTTGTAGGAAAGTTCTTTACCCTGCAGTTGATGAGCGGATTCATGTGGCGAGCCTGTTTCACCATTTATCGAATACAGCGCTGCTGATTGATGCGGGTTTTCGCCGTAGCGGAGGTTCTGCTTACGCGTAAAGCTGGGGCTGTGAACCTCAGGCAAATCGTCATTCTTAACAATATTGCTTCGCTTTGCGAGGTAGGCTGCAATCATCGAATCGTATTGAGCGGTATGGGCAAATGCTTTGGCTGCGAGATTAAAACGGGTGTTGCCGGATACTCTGGAGCTCATTTTCAGTTCCGAAACAATCACGTCGTAATCACCTGGGTCAGTCACCACGGTAACACGGGCATGATTTTTAGCTGCTGCTCTGACCATTGCAGGTCCACCGATATCAATATTCTCAATGGCATCTTTAAGACTGCAATCGGGTTTTGCCGTCACTGATGCAAAAGGGTAAAGGTTAACGACAACCAGCTCGATAGCATCTATGCCCTGATCCTTCATCACCTGCCTGTCCGTGTCTCTACCCAGAATGCCACCATGAATTTTTGGATGGAGCGTTTTGACCCGGCCATCCATAATTTCCGAAAATCCGGTGTGCTGGCTGACGCCCGTTACAGGTATTCCGGATTGCTCAATGGCGCGGGCGGTTCCACCGGTACTTAAGATCAAAAAACCAAGCTCATGAAGCTCTGTTGCAAGACCGGAAATACCGGTTTTGTCAGATACACTGATCAATGCAATACGCATTGAAGATTCATCGTTTTTAGCCATAATTTTGGGTGGTAATGTGAGTTTCCGGGCAGAAAAATGATACAAGGCGCGCCCATTATACGCAGCAGCGAACGAATATTTCCTAAGAAATTTACCTTGTTTTGATCGAATATCGCCGCATCTTGCTGCGCAGCGTATTACGGGTCATTCCGAGGATGCGCGCAGTGCGCGACTGGTTGCCCCCGGCGTAATGCAGAACCTCCTCAATCAATGGTGGTTCGATTTCAGACAGCAACTTTCGGTAAACATGTTCGGGCTCGGTATTTCCCATATCTTCAAGATACAGACGGATGGTTTCCTGTACGTGCTCCCTGAGCGGGATCGATGGGTTCTTTTTTACGACCATTGCGTTTTTGATTTACGAAGCGTTCACGAAGGGGAGACGTTATCACAAAGCGCTTGAAAGCCCAATGCTAGTGGAACATCAATTCAAAGCCGGTGGCATCGGCACCGGGGTCCACAAACTCCAGAAGCACAGGCAGGTGAACATTGGGCGCCAGGCCTTCGGACAAAGAGGCATTAACCGGTAAATATTCAGCCGGATCAAATTCCCGTGCGGCAATGGGAGTATTTGAAATATCGCGAATGATGACTTCAATGCGGGGATAGGCTTGCACCCGATCTGCCCGGTTAACAAAAGTAAAGCTCATGGCCAACATCCCGGTTCGTGTAGGGTGTTTATGCATGTCCCTACTGACAAGGTAAAACTTGCCAGGGTCCCTGAATGCTTGTTCCGTTGGAAGGTCCAGAGCACCGACATCAGCGAGAAATTGTCGAACTTGCGGGTCTTGCAAAAGTGGCACACGGAAAGTCCAGGCGAGGTTGGTCAGTGTGATAAGCAACAACAAGGCGAAAACCGCTATCCAGATATTTCTGTTGGGGTCATTAGCTACCTGCAGTACTTTCGACCGGTCGGCAGAGATAGTTGAGTTATTCTCCTCACCTACAAGTGCATGGCCAAGTACGGGAGCTGCATTTTGAGTATCGGCCTTTGCAGCCTGTGACTTACTGTCCGGCCAATGGTCAAACAGATAAGAAACGGCGTTGAAATCCTGCGTGCATCTTCCGCAAGAGACAGAGCCACCAGCCCGGGCAATCAGGGATGCGTTAAGAACATGTACAGTTTGGCAATGGGGGCAGCGGGTAAACACGAGTAAATTAGAGATTCCTTAACTATTGCTCAGAATCGGGTTCATCCTCAGGGTCAATCGACCCTGGCTTTCCGCCGTTGGCCAGAAATCGATAGCGTTTGATGTTGTCTTCGAAAGAACTACGAATCTGGCGCTCACGGATGTTTAGCTTCGCCAGTTCAGTATCGCTATTCCTAAGTCGTTGCCGCATTGAATGAATGCCTTTTTCCAGTTCTTCGTCAACCGGCATGCCAGCTCGTTGCCGGTCTGCAGCGTTTTTTACAAGGCCGGTCAGGTTTGTCATAACACTGACTTCGGCTTGACTGATTAGACGTCTGTCGTAGCCAAGTTGCGCAACCTCATCTTCTATTGCAGCAAGAAGGTCTTGTTCTGTGTGATAACGCAGTACGAGTAGATTATCAGACGAACGACGAACTTCATCTTCTGTAAATAATGGCTCAAGTTCATCGTCATCGTCATCGGCATCGAGTTCAGCAGTTGCTACCTGAGTGGCTATAGGGTCGGTCACCCGTTCAATTACTATGCCCGCCTTATTTAGAATATCGTAGGGTCTGGTGGAATACTCAGGCGGGATGGTTCGACCAAAGTGAACGTTACCCTCATCATCTGTCCAACGATAGGTTCGTTCCTGTGCCATTGCCAGGGTAGAGAACACTATGCTCAGACTGAGCAAAGTGATTGAAATCCTTGTCAATCTAGCTTCCATACTGTAGACGATAACGCCGAATCGCTTCAATGTCGATATTTGCGTCAGATTTTTCATCCAGGTAAGCAATCAGGTCGTCCAGGCCTGCGATAGAAATCACCGGAATACCGTAACGACTTTCCACTTCCTGCGCTGCGGACTTTTCTCCAACCCCACGTTCTTGCCGGTCCAATGCGATTGCCACTCCAGCAGGTATTGCACCTGCCTGGCTGATCCAATCAATAGATTCTCGTACCGAAGTCCCTGCAGATATCACATCGTCGACAATAAGAACTTTCCCAGCCATTGCGGCACCAACTAAAACACCACCTTCGCCGTGGTCTTTGGCCTCTTTGCGGTTGTATGCATATGGGATATTTACGGAATGCTGCTGAGCAAGGGACATTGCAATTCCCGAGGCCAACACGATGCCTTTGTAAGCCGGTCCGAATAACATGTCAAAATCAACTCCAGCTGCAATGATTGCACCGGCGTAGCAGTCACAAAGCACTTGCAAAGAAGCACCATCATCGAAACCACCGGCATTGAAAAAATACGGGCTGATGCGCCCGGATTTCAGCGTGAACTCACCAAATTTCAAGTTTCCTTTTGCCAGAGCCAGGTCGAACAATTTAGCTTGATAATCCTGCATGTCACGAAGCCTGCATTGTGTATGGAAAGTATCGCGCCCACAGGTCTGCTATGCAATGACAATTGCTGCTGGTGACGGTATGCTCGTCGCCCATGAGAATCATTACAGTAAATACCAACGGAATTCGTGCCGCGGCCAGGAAAGGGTTTTTTGACTGGCTAAAGAAGCAAAATGCAGATGTTGTTTGTATCCAGGAAACCAAGGCTCAGCTTGACCAGTTAAGCGACCCGGTATTCTCGCCTGCCGGCTACAGTTGTTATTACCATGATGCCGTAAAGAAGGGATATAGCGGAACCGCTCTTTATTGTCGTACTGAACCGGACCGGATTCATTTTGGTATTGACTGGGATGTAATGGACAGCGAAGGGCGTTGGCTGAGGGCAGATTTTGGTGATTTAAGTGTGATTTCACTGTATTTGCCATCTGGATCATCGAAAGAAGAGCGTCAGCAAATCAAGTTTCAATGTATGGACTACTTACAGCCAAAATTAAAGGAAATGGCTGGTGATGGACGCCATTACGTTATTTGCGGCGACTGGAACATTGCGCATAAAAAAATTGATATCAAAAACTGGCGCGGCAATCAAAAGAGTTCAGGGTTTTTGCCTGAAGAGCGTGACTGGATGAGCGAGTTGTTTGGTGATGTTGGGTGGAAAGATACGTTTCGTTGTGTTGAACCGGGGGAAGAGCAATACACATGGTGGTCAAATCGCGGCCAGGCCTGGGCCAACAACACAGGATGGCGCCTTGATTACCACGTTGCTACGCCAGCACTGGCCGATTCGGCCCGATCCGTTGAAATATATAAAGCTGAGCGGTTCTCTGACCATGCACCGCTGATAATTGATTACGATTTCGAGTTTCCGGGACGCAGGCCCGGCGTTTGAATTCAGTACAACGTAACTGGAAGGAAATCTTGTTCACGCGCAAGATGCTGACCTGTGCATTTCTGGGTTTCAGTTCCGGGTTGCCACTGTTTGTACTGGTTTCCCTGGTTACGGCCTGGTTACGCCGAGCTGAAATTGACCTGGCTACGATTGGTCTGTTTGCTTTGGTCGGACTGCCATATACCTGGAAATTCCTCTGGTCGCCGGTCATGGACCGTTTCAAGTTACCGTTTCTTGGCAGGCGCAGGGGCTGGGCCTTGATATCTCAGTTGGGTGTGTTGTTTTCGGTCGGCATGCTGGGCCACTTCGATCCTGCATCAAGCCTGCAACCTATCGTCATCTGTGTATTCCTGGTTGCCTTCTTTGGTGCCAGTCAGGACATTGTGATCGATGCTTATCGAAGGGAGTTGCTGGCAGACGACGAACTGGGCACAGGCACATCAATCTGGATCAATGCCTATCGCCTCGCTCAGTTGATTCCCGGTTCCCTGGCACTAATTTTGTCAGACCATCTGCCATGGTCACTGGTATTTTGGATTACCGCGTCTTTCATGCTGATTGGTGTGGTCACCATTCTGACAATCAAAGAAGTCAGTGATGATTCGCTTGCGCCACACACCCTGAAAGAGGCAGTGATTGACCCCTTTGTAGAATTCTTCAATCGTGACGGAATCAAATCCGGCCTGACTATCCTGGCATTCATGTTCTTTTACAAACTGGGCGATAACCTGGCAACTGCATTGGCCACACCGTTTTATATCGATATGGGTTACACCAATACCGAAATTGGTTCGGTGGCCAAGTTTGCCGGATTATGGGCTGGGATTGCCGGCGGTACGATTGGCGGTATTGTCATGTTGAAACTAAGCATCAACCGGGCTTTATGGCTATTCGGCTTTGTGCAGGTATCAACCATTTTCCCTTATATCTGGCTTAGCCAGGCAGGGCATAGCCTCACCGGACTGTTTGTAGTAGTCAGTGGTGAGTATCTGGGCGTTGGAATGGGCGCGATCGCCTTGACCGCATATATGGCACGTGAAACCAGTCTTGCATTTACCGCCACTCAATTTGCATTGTTCAGTAGTTTTGTGGCGGTTCCAAGGACCGTCGCAAATGCTTCAACCGGCTTTATTGTTGAAGCGGTAGGCTGGACGCAGTTTTACTGGATTTGCGCGCTGGTGGCAATTCCGGGGATGCTCCTCCTTTTGAAAGTCGCGCCCTGGAATGAGCGTACAAGGGTCCATTCGAGTGAAGGCTAGGGCTTTTGCGAATGCGTGAATGCAGCCGTATCAGTGAACATCTCTTACGCGGAATCCGAAAGGAAGGATTGCCAGTCGTGTCATTTTCAGGTGCTGGGTGGCAAACGGCAGTCCAATGATAGTTATGCCAAATATAAAGGCGAGGAACAGGTGAATTAAGGCCAGTTCCAACCCGGGCAGGATGATCCAGATAATATTCATGATGATTGAGACCGTGCCGCCGGGTGGTTCGGTATCTCGAATCTCTCTGCCAAAGGGAGCGAAACCCAATACTGAAAGTTTGAAACACTGGATCCCAAACGGGATGCCAATGATTGTCAGGCACAGGATTATGCCGCCCAGCAGATAAAGGATGGTGACAATAAAGCCTCCAAATACAAACCATAGAATATTGAGTAGTAGATTCAATTGATTGACCTCTCATAAATCTTACCTAACAACACCGGCCCACGCGCGCCAGTGATCGCTTGTGTGGCTTGCGGGTTCTCGTCCAGGCGCTCTTTTGCCAGCCAGGCGAACAGTATGGCTTCGACCCAATCGGGGTCGAAGCCATGATTGATGGTGGATTCAATCGGAATATCGAGCAGTAATTTCCTGAGGCAGTACATCAGATAGGCGTTATGCACGCCTCCACCACAAACCAGCACTCGGGCTACATCATCACTTGCCAATATGTCAGTCGCGACCGTTCTGGCCGTGAGTTCCGCCAATGAACACTGAATGTCTGCGGCCTCAATATTCAGGTCCGCCAAATTGGACTGCAGCCAGCGCATGTTGAAATACTCAAGGCCGGTGCTTTTGGGTGCCTGTTGTGCGAAAAAAGGATCATCCAATAATTTTTCCAATAGGCCTTCGTGAATCTTTCCACTGGCCGCCCAGGTTCCGTTGCTGTCGTATAAATCCCCATTGTTTTGTTGAATCCAGGAATCCATCAGGCAGTTGCCGGGGCCGCAATCAAAGCCACTAACCCCTCCATTGGTATCCAGAAACGTGAGATTGGCGATGCCACCAATGTTCAGAATTACCCGGTGCTCTTTATGTGTGTGAAAAAGATGGCGATGAAGCAGGGGTGCAAGCGGAGCACCCTGGCCGCCAGCACGAATATCAGCCTTGCGAAAATCTGTAACGGTGGTAATACCCGTGGAACGGGAAATGATTGAGCCGCTTCCCAACTGAACGGAAACTGGTCTGCGGGCATCAGGTTGGTGCCAAACCGTCTGGCCGTGCGAGCCAACGGCCTTAATATCGTGTTTTTCAATTCCGGCCTGTTGGATTAATTCATTTGCCGTCAGTGCGAAAAACCGGCCTAACTGCTCATCAAGGCCTGCAGCAATACCCGCTGCAGGGCGTTCACCACTGCTTAGAAGGCGGTCCAGTTCGTTTCTAATTGCACCAGGGTAGGGATTACAAAATGCGTGCAGAAGTTCGGGTCTCCCGCCTTCGATATTGACCAGCGCAGCATCGACTCCATCCCGGCTCGTTCCAGAAATCAGGCCGATATATGCAGTGGCGCTCACCCTAGCAGTTCTTTCCCGTCACCAGGAACGGGTGCCCGCATACATTGATGCAGATTCCAATCGGCTCAATTGACTTAGAAAGGGCGAAGCGTATGCCTTGAACGCTTCCAGATGATCACTCAATAGTGGCTCGACAGTTGGCAGTGAAACGGTTCGGGGGTTCCTGTGCGTGCCATTGACGACAAATTCATAGTGCAGGTGGGGTGCCTCAGACAGTCCAGTGGAGCCTACAAATCCGATGACATCACCCTGCCGGACGCGTTGCCCCTGTTTGACATTTCGGTTGGTGAAATGAAGGTACTTAGTAACAATGCTGTTGGCATGCTGAATAAAGACATGATTGCCGTTGTTGGCATCATAAGCCGAGCGTGTCACCTTGCCGTCTCCGGCGGCATACACTGGCGTGCCTGACGGGGCACGGTAGTCAATGCCTCTGTGTGCCTTCACCCTTTTCAGGATCGGATGAAAACGTTTGGGATTAAAATTAGAACTGATATAGGAGAAATTCAGAGGCGCGCGCAAGAATGCTTTACGCATATGACGACCATCAGGAGCGTAATACTGGGGTCCGTTATCTGCTTCAAAACGAATGGCTTGAAATTTTTCGCCCTGATTGATGAAAGTTGCGGCCAGAATTTCTCCATCGCGTAAATACTCACCATCGCGATAAATTTTTTCGAAAATCAGGTTGAAGTCGTCACCAGCTCTGATATCCAGAACGAAATCAATGTCCCAGCCAAATATATTGGCCAATTTCATTACCATCCCGTCGCTCAAGCCGGCAGCTTTACCCGCCAGGAACAATGAAGAATCAATGGATCCTTTTGTTTCAAAAATTTTGCTGGATATCTGACGTTTCAAAGTTGAGCTTGTCAGCCCGTCTGGTGCTTGAGTTATCAGCAGGTAACTTCCCTCGTCAAGGGAGTAGCGCATTCGCGCAAATCTACCTTCTTCATTCAGTTGAAAACCAAAAACATCACCGGGTTTGATTTTCTTGAGATTCCTGGTCTCCTCATTCAGGGCCAGGATGTTATGTAAAAGGCTGGCACTAAACCCCTGGGCACGAAAGATAGTATCTAACGACTGCCCGTCTTTGACTTCAATTAACCGCCATCTCTCATCGTCACCTGCTTCAATTTTGGCATCCAGGCGCTTGGGTAGATCAATTGCAATAACGTTGGTAAAGGCAGTCAGGCTTTGCGCCTCGTCACCGGGGTCTTTTGATTCCAGCCCGCCCAGTGCCACACCAAATACAATCAAGGTTATGGCGAATATAGCCAGCCGGGTTTCATTAATGCCACCCGGAAGTCCGGGCAGCCGGCTTCTCAGCTGAACTCTCAGGCGGTTAAAGTTATTTCTTATTTGTACGAGGAAATTCATCCTGATGATGGACTCACTTTTGGGCTTAAGGTTCAAGCAGGCGTAACCATAGCCAGAGTTGCGATTAGGGTCAAACATAAACTCAGGGTGGAGCCTGTGCGAACAAGGCCATACAATGCCCTGTCATTGAGCAGATAGTGTTAAACATGAAGCAAGACTCTAATCAAAAAACCCGCGATGCTCTGGAGCTGATTGCCAGGGGCACGGATGAGATCATCAAGATCGAAGATTTGGAAGAGCGTCTACAGTCGGGGCGTACATTGCAGATCAAAGTAGGATTCGATCCGTCGGCGCCGGATTTGCACCTTGGGCACACCGTCATCATCAACAAGATGCGCCAGTTTCAGGATCTTGGCCACGATGTAACATTCCTGATCGGGGATTTTACCGGCATGATTGGTGATCCGACTGGCAAAAACGTTACGCGAAAGCCCTTAACGCCTGAACAGATCAAGGAAAATGCAAATACCTATGCCGAACAGGTATACAAAATATTGGATCGTGAGAAAACCATCGTTCGTTTCAATTCGGAATGGCTAAGTGCCCTGGGGTCTGAGGGAATGATTCGTCTGGCTGCGCGTTACACGGTGGCTCGTATGATGGAGCGTGATGATTTTGAAAAGCGATTCAAAGCCGGCCAACCTATTTCCCTACATGAATTCCTTTACCCGCTGGCTCAGGGCTACGATTCGGTTTTTATGAAAACCGATGTGGAAATGGGCGGGACCGACCAGAAATTCAATTTGCTGGTCGGGCGACATCTTCAGCAACAGGATGGCCAGCCACCACAAATCATCATAACGCTGCCTCTGCTTGAGGGACTGGACGGCGTGCAGAAAATGTCCAAGTCGCTGGACAATTACGTGGGTATTACCGAAGCACCACAGGAAATGTTCGGCAAGTTGATGTCGATTTCTGATGAACTTATGTGGCGATATTTTGATCTTTTGAGTTTTCGTAGTAACGAAGAGTTGGCCGACTTGAAAAGACAGGTAGAAGAGGGGACTAACCCCAGAGATATCAAATTCCTTCTATGCGAAGAAATTATTGAGCGCTTTCACAGTCGGGAAGCAGCAGTTGCGGCGCGCGAGTCATTTATCTCCCGATTTCGGGATGGTGCGATGCCCGACTCCATCCCGGAAAAGGCTCTTCATACAGATGGCGAGGGAATCGGCATAGCTGCGGCACTTAGCCAATGCGGCCTGACTTCAAGCAATGGCGAAGCTTTCAGGATGATTCAGCAGGGTGGAGTACGCATCGACAGCAAAAAAGTGAGCGATCGTACCTTGGTTCTTGAGCCTGGTTTCAAAGCAATCCTTCAAGTTGGCAAACGCAGGTTTTGTAAAGTCAGTGTCAATTGATGTGGGGATGAGTGAATTGGGAGAATCACATTTTCGTGACGTGAAACGCGAATCGGATATCAACTGGTCTCAATGGCAGGCGCGCGACCTTGCAACCCTGGTATTCGTGATTAAAGAAGGCAAGATTTTGCTGATCCACAAGAAGCGGGGCCTGGGCAAAGGCAAAGTGAACGGTCCAGGTGGAAAACTTGACCCCGGCGAGAATGCGGTTGAATGTGCAGCAAGGGAATGTCAGGAAGAGTTGGGAATTACCGTGAGCAATCTCGAGTGCATGGGCGAGCATAAATTCCAGTTCGTTGATGGCTACTCGATTCACTGCTGGGTATTTCGCACTTCGGATATTGAAGGTGTCGCAGTCGAGACTGACGAAGCGATTCCTCTTTGGACTGATATCAAAGAAATACCTTACGACAAAATGTGGGAAGACGATCGAATTTGGTTGCCAATGGTATTGGCCGGTACACCCTTCACAGCGCGTTGGGTATTTAATGATGACAGTATGTTGGACTACGAATTGGATATGGTTGATCACGTGGAGCCCGGTTCTCGGGCTGGCGAATAAAGGAATTGTAATGATAAAAAAATACCTGATTACGGCAATCAGTCTTTCTGTTTTATTTGCGTCCTATGCACAGGCAGAAGAGGATTTTTCGGTGTCTGCAGCTCAGATCACACATAAATATCCGTTGATTGACACCCATATAGACGTTCCCTACCGCATCCATAATGCCTGGGATGATGTAACCGTTGGGACTGACTCAGGTGATTTTGATTACCCTCGGGCGATGGCAGGTGGCCTGAACATACCTTTTATGTCGATTTATACACCTGCAGACTCTGAAGTCAGCGGTAAAAGTAATCAGTTGGCGCATGAATTAATTGATGGTGTGGAAGCAATGGTTGGTCGTGCTCCAGACAAATTCATGATGGCGCACTCGGTTAGTGATGTTGAATCAGCGATGGCCCAGGGGAAAATTGGGCTGGCCTTGGGCATGGAAAATGGCTCGCCGATTGCCGGCGAACTCTCGAATGTAGAAGTGTTCGCCAAGCGCGGAATACGCTATATCACGTTGGCGCATTCTTCGAGCAATCACATTTCCGACTCTTCCTTTGACACCAACCGCCAGTGGAATGGCCTGAGTGAGTTTGGCCGCGAGGTAGTTGCGGAAATGAATCGCGTCGGGGTAATGGTCGATATCTCACATGTCTCCGACGAGGCTTTCTGGCAGGTACTTGATATTAGCAAGGTGCCGGTCATTGCCTCTCATTCATCACTACGTCATTTTGTGCCTGGTTTTGAACGGAACATGAGCGACGACATGCTTAAAGCACTGGCAAAAAATGGTGGTGTTATCCAGATTAATTTTGGCTCTGCATTTATTGATCCCGAATCAAACAAGATTCTGTTAAAACTGTTTGCCGAACGGGCAGAGTTTATGGCAAAAAATTCAGTCACCGCTGGCAGTCCCGAAACCCGGGAGTTTATTGCTGCATTCAGAGAGAGCAACCCCACTCGTTTTGCATCAACCAGCCAGGTTGTTGACCATTTTGATCATGTTGTCAGTCTGGTTGGAGCCGATCATGTTGGAATCGGTTCTGATTACGATGGTGTTGGGGACAGCTTACCGACTGGCCTGAAAGACGTCAGCGCATACCCAAATCTCGTCGCTGAGTTTCTGAAACGCGGCTATACCGAAGAAGATATCGCCAAGATTCTCGGCGGCAACCTGTTAAGGGTTTGGGGTGAAGTGGAAACCTATGCCAAAGGGCATTAATGGAACACATTATTTCTTTTATCGAATGGTTGCAGGCCAATCCGCAGCTGAGTGGTATTGCTTTTGTATTGGCATTTGCGGCCATTCTCGCTGTGGGCATTCCGGGTGGAAACGCATTAATGCTAGCCAGTGGCATGCTTTTTGGAACTTTTCAGGGTGGTTTACTCGCTGTGACCGGTGGAGTATTGGCGGCGTTTACAACCCATGCCCTGGTTCGAACGGCCTTTGGTAACTGGCTTGATCGCAGGGCTGGTGATCAAAGGAGTTCTGTTCGTTACTTTGTGCAGCACGGAAATTTTCTGCTGCTGGTAATCCCAAGACTCATTCCGGTTATTCCGTTTTTTGTGATCAATGTGGCAATGACTGCCGCTGGAGTGCCGAAAAAAAGCTTTATGTTGAGCACATTTCTTGGTTTGATCCCGATCGCTTTCAGTCTCGCCAGTATTGGTTCAGAGATTGGCAGTATTCGTGCCCTTTCAGGCGTGAGTGCGTCAAGTCTGTTGCTTTCACCAGGTTTGTATCTTCCATTGGGTGGTCTGATTTTAATGACCGTGTCGGGCTGGTTGTGGGTCAGGAATCACCAGAAAGAGTCCGGGTCCGGGCCCGAAGCTTGAACACCAGTGCTGACGGTGTGCTTCTCCACGGATCTCCCAGGCTGTCACGAATATCTTTTTCACACTTTGATGAAACCATTTCAATATGTCTGGCTCCCAGGGGAAACTGTTTCCGGAACACCAGGTAATCCGCCTTAACTTTCTGCTTGAGCACGTCCTGCAATGTGGCAAAGTTTCTAAATGCCAGGCCATCGACATCCTGTCTCAGTTCTCCATATAGTTTATCGGCACATGTGCCTCCAACAAATCCAACCATCACTTTTTGTTGATGAATTTCCTGGTGCAGGGCCAGCGCATTCCAGTTCGACTCGAGATACCATGGCGCTTCAACAATAACTGCATCGCCGCCAGGATGCAGCTCAGCAATTTCGTGATAAAAAATTTCCGGGCTCACCGGTACCAACGCGGTCCTGATGGGGTTTCTCCCGGTATTAAAGTCGAACTGCTTCGACATGTGGTGGGTAAACTGACTATTGCCGGCATCCGCCTGAGGAAGGGGCCCGGCAAAGAAAAGTGCAAGCAATAAAACAGGAATGATCAGGTTTGTTACTGAGTCTGAGGCAGAAAACATTCTTGCCAGGCTGCTCGATGTCTGTACCAGTCCGATTGCAGCCAGAGCCAGAAAAATCGACAGCAGACCGATCAGGTAGCGGGCAAAAACGATACCGTGATTGATCCACTCGGCACCCGTCAATGACACGGCAACGGTGGCGGCAACCACGATCATCATCATATAAAGTGAAAAGGATGCGTCACGGCGATACAGAATAAACAGACCGCGACTTGCCATCAGCAAGACGAATACTGTAACTGCGAGATATCCTGAGCCGGTAAACAATGTGGCGGCTACAGAAAATGAACCCAGTCCCACATGGTGTATGCCGGATTTAACCGCCAGTGAAGCAAAATCTTCTGCAACAGGTACAAAGAGCAGTGCTGAAACGCTCAAGGCAATGATCATTCCGCTAATACATAATCGACGCAGGTCTGAAAGCCTTTGCTGACCTCCTATCACCTCAACTGAAAACCACAGGAAGGGTGCAACCGTTACAGCGAGGCTGACAGGGTTGAGCCAAGCGGCTAATACGGTACAACCTATCCAGGTGAAGCAATCTATGTGTCTGTTGTTTTGCCACCAACGCCAGGCAAAAATGATTGCAGCGCCCCCTAGTAACGCCAGCAACATATAGGGTCGGGCGATCCGGCTGTAATTGACCAGAAACGGCGAAATGGCGATTAAGGCCGCCATAGTCACGCACTCGCGCGGTTTGAGCCATTCTCGCATCAACCATGGAAGCGCAATGATGGCGACAATTCCGGCGAGCAAGGATGGTGCCCGCATGGTGATTTCGCTAAGGCCAATGGTCTGCGAAAAAAACTCGTATAAAAGTGTCAGTGGGATACTGTGGTCTGCATGGCCCAGGTGTGAAAAGATCCAGCCGTAGCCGTGATCCTGAACCGCATTAAGAGCATGCCATTCATCATCGAGAATGATCTGGTCGCCGACCCGGAAAAAACGCAGGAAAGAGCCAAAGCCCAAAACCAGAAAAGCTGGCCAGTATTTGACCCAAATAGTATCGCCAGATTCAGCCTTAGCCACCATATCGCGCTGATTTCATAATGCCTGAACGGTGTAAAACATGTTGAATGCTCACCCTGATAACACCGAGGCCATATTTAACGCTCGGGCCAAGCCGGATGGAGGAGGCATCGTCGAAGTAGAGCGTGGGGCAGGTCACCTCGCCGATTGAAAATCCGGCCATAAAAATTTGTGATATCACTTCATTGTCAAACACGAAATCATCGGAATTCTGGTGATAATCAATTCCACTCAATACATCCGCTGAGTAAGCCCGGTAACCGGTGTGATATTCAGAAAGTTTTTGGCCGAGCAATATATTCTGCATCAGGGTGAGCAGTCGATTAGCCACGTATTTGTACCAGGGCATGCCACCATCCAATGCACCGTTGCCAAGGATGCGCGAGCCGAAAACGACCGGATGCACATCGAGCGCAATCAATGATGACATTGCAGTGATCAGTTTGGGTGTGTACTGATAGTCGGGATGCAGCATGACGATAATGTCGGCACCTAATTCAAGTGCTTTGTCATAACAGGTTTTCTGATTTCCGCCGTAGCCGCGGTTCTGATCGTGTTTGATGATATGCCCGATGCCCAGTGACTGGCCGGTCTCCACGGTGGCATCTGTACTGTGGTCATCTACCAGGATGATCTCATCCACGATATCAGCTGGAATTTCGCGAACCGTTTTTTCCAGCGTTTTTGCCGCGTTATATGCTGGTAGAACGATCACAAGTTTTTTGCCGTTGATCATGTTCTTAGCCTAACTCAAAAAGCCATCAGATGATCAGTCGTTCTCGGCACGAACCTGAACCGTACAACTGCCATCTGGCGAAAGGTCCACCAGGATTTCAATTGGCCGGCAGCAAACCTGACAATCCTCAATGTATTGCATAGAACCAGCTGACCCGTCGACCAGGATGGTAATGGTTTCGCCACAATAGGGGCAAGCAATGTCAGTTTCTTCGAGCTGGTTCATGAAATCCCTTAGATCCTCATTCAAGTTTCAATAATGCCTCTACCGCCATATTTTTGTCCATCTGCTCGCCATACCATGCCGGGACCGGGGTTTTCGGGGTGATGTTCAGGCCATTATTGCGGTTAACGGATTTGATTGCCTTTAAGTTTCCGCGGAAACGTGTGTCGGGCCCGCGTGGGATGACTTTGCCGCTGGGCAACGTGAATTTTATAGTGCCGCCAGGGTTAGCTTTAACACCAAAACCACCTTCATGCACCAGCCGGTGATGGGTGCGACATAGCAAAACCAGATTATCCATACTGGTTTCACCGCCATCCGCCCAGTGTTTGATGTGATGGGCATCCACAAAGCGGGTGCAACTGCAGCCCGGAAAATGGCAACCGCCGTCGCGGCGTTGCAGTGCACGACGGATAGCAGGCGGAATAGAGCGGGACTTGCGGCCGATATTGAGTAAGTTTCCCCTATTATTGTTATGCCAGTGTACGACCGAACAATCACAGGCCATGCGCCGTGACG
Source organism: Rhodothermales bacterium (assembly GCA_047614505.1). Lineage (GTDB taxonomy): Bacteria > Pseudomonadota > Gammaproteobacteria > Xanthomonadales > SZUA-36 > JABDJL01. The sequence continues at coordinate 32,024 of JBLHGQ010000015.1, forward strand.
TTTCCGCGGAAACGTGGACACAACTTTGCCCGGGCCCTTCAATTTCTGCCTCAGCCCCCGCACCATCGGCTTTCAAAGTGTCGATATCCGTGTGGATATTGATCAAATAGCGGTCACCGCCTGAATGCTCATGTTTGGCATTCGCAAGAAAACCCTCAAACACACGTTCCAGTGCATCAGCCCGACGTGTCGCGATCGGCTCTGGAATTGCGTGGCTGGTGTCGCTCGACGTTTCCGCGGAAACGTCTTCGCTGACTTTTTCAGTTTCTTCAAACAACTGATCCATCGCCGCTTGCATGGCTTTGACCATCAATGCGCCCTGTTCGCGGCTGAGCCTGCCTTTGAACACCCAGGAACCGTCGGTGTCCTGGAACCAGCTCAACTCGCGCTGGCTGTGGCAGAGGTTTTCTTCAGCCAGTGCCTCGATGCGTTTGGTTTTGCGATAAAGACGCACTTGCTGTTCTACATGGCTGGCAGTGCCGCCAAGCGCGACTTCCAGCAGTGCCACCTCATTTTTCGCAGTAGCGACCCGGGTCATGGCGCGTACCTTGGAATAACTAACTCGACCGTCCTTCATTGCTCCACTAATTTTTGGCAATACAGGCAAAGCGTTTGCCACCCGCACTTTCTCTCTGGCAGCACCCAGGTTCATGCCGCATTTCCAGTTCAACCAATGCGCACAGGAGTGAATGCCCACACCCTGCCAGCCACCATGCTGATCAAACTCGTAAATCAGTTTCAATAACTGGTAGCTGCCTGCATCCAGGTGCGAGGCCAGTTCGGTAATCTGGTCAGCAAGTGCAGGAAGGCATTGGGCGGCAAATTTCTGTAATGGAAGTGCGGTTTTCATGATAAATTCTCGTCTTTATGAATACTGTTTAAATATACAGTATAAAGACAAATAAATCAATATATACAAATAGTTATATGTGTATTTATCCGTCTTTATTGCCTTCTTGAACGGCTAGAGCTGATTCCTGACTGGTTCCTGTTCTAGCCTTGCTGGTTTAGCGGTTACACTAGCGCACAACAGCGGTAACAAAGAAACAAGGCATTGTCATTTTTTAACGAATGAAGGAGGGTTAAAAACAAATGCTTTCTGAAAAACAGCAACAAATGGTGACGCTTTTCGAGCGGCACGTGGCTGCCGAGCTTGAGGGCGACCTCGATACGACCATGGCCACCATGAGTGACGACCCCCATTTGCACAATGTTCCCACCATGATTGGAGGCAATGGCCAGGTGGGTGTTCACGCCTTCTACCGCGACCACCTGGTAGGCCAGTTCTTTCCACCGGATGTGGAGATGCGAAGCGTATCGCGTACAGTGGGACAGGATCAAATCGTCGATGAATTGGTCATCAGTTTTACCCATACCAGCGTCATTGACTGGATGCTACCAGGCGTTGCGCCCACAGGAAAACCGGTCGAGATAGCTTTCGCCGTGATCGTGGGCTTCAAGGACGGCAAGGTTTCCCACGAACATATTTATTGGGACCAGGCCAGCGTTCTGGTACAGATTGGATTGCTTGATCCTGCCGGGCTACCGGTGGTGGGTGCCGAGAGCGCACGCAGGGTGCTGAATCCCAAATTACCAGCGCGAGTGTTTTGAAAAAGCAGGCTTGTCGCCTGGGCAATTCGACGCGATCGAGTCGAATGTCACGCTGCCCGACGCTCACTGATTGATGATGAAAATCAAATTACTGATGTGCCTGGGCATATTGTTAAGCCTGCCTGCATTCGCGCTTGATCAAGAGGCGGAGCGCTACGTCAAACTGGCGCTTGAACTGGGTGAGTACGACGCGGACTATGTTGACGCCTACCTAGGGCCGGCCGAATGGGCGGAAGAAGCAAAGGAAAACCTCCGGCCAAAAGTTGAGTTGGCACAAGCCATTGCCGCATTACTGGCAGACCTGAAGAAAATTTCACCTGCTGACAAAGAAACCAGGGCCAGGCACAAGGCCCTGCTGCTGAACGTGCAGGCGATGGACACCCGCATTCGGATGGTGAGTGGCGAATCCTTTTCTTTTGCCGAGGAGGCGCGCCTGCTGTACGACGCAAGCCTGCCTGACTATTCATTTTCAGAATTCGATCAAGCCATCAGCCTCGGGTGTCATGAAGGCTATCCCGGTCATCACGTCTGGAATGTTCTGGTTGAAAACCGGCTATTGAAAGAAAAGGGCTGGATCGAATTCTCGGTGTTTCCCTTGTTCAGCCCGGAAGGTCTTATCGGCGAGGGAAGTGCGAATTACGGCGTTGAACTCGCATTTCCAGATGAAGAGAAGATCAAATATGAGCGTGAAGTGCTGTTTCCGTTGGCGGGCCTGGATCCGGAAAAAGCTATCATGCTTGATAAACTGAATAAGTTGACGACAAAATTGAGTCATGCAACCACTGCCACGGCCCAGCTTTACCTCGACGGGAAAATATCCCGCGATGAGGCCATCGAGCAACGCCGGAAATATGCATTAACTTCACGCGAGCGTGCCGAACAGAGCGTTGGGTTTATCGAGCAGTACCGCTCCTATGTGCTCAATTACAGCCTGGGTAAGGACATCGTAAAAAAGTATATTGAGCAACAGGGTGATAGCGCGGAGTCCCATTGGGCGGCCTTCGAACGTATGTTGACTGAATTACCTTCGGCTTCGGATATGACAAGTTACGTAAAACATAAAAAAACCCCGCCAAAAGGCGGGGCTTTCTTCATTCAGGTAAGAAAGTAGATTAGTCGATAACTATCGGATCCCCGTAACTTCCGTTTTCATCCTTGACGGCACGAACGGTCTGGACAGTCATCATCCACTTACCGATGTAAGCCCAGGCTTCTGCTTTGGCTGAGCCACTGCTGTAGAGGCATGACTCATATGCATCAAACTCATCATACTGCGGATAGCCACCCGTCAATACGCAATCCCCTTCACTGACATCAGAGTCGATGACCCCATCCTGGCAGCCGAGGTCTGCTGATTCGTATGCGCACCCAGCCTCTGCGGTGGCCGAAGCTTGGGTCTCAAATTTTGCCACGATGTCATAGTCGCCCTGCGGGAGGTTGGGGAATACGAAATTGAAGTGGTGCGATGCAAGCGTAGTAATTCCCAATGAGATCGCCTCGTCCAGCACGCTGCAATCCGAGAGCTTGAATGAACCGGATGCGGTTAAATCATCGATAATCTCTCCCTCGAGAACAACGGTTACATCGCAGTTCTCAATTACACCGCCAAGAACCGCTTCGAGTTCCTGGTTACGATTGCTGAGCGTCACATAACCCGGCTTGCCTTCATAGCAATTCAAGGTTTCAGTCTCGCAGGCAAACAATGTTACGCCGCCCTCAGCGAAAGCTGCAGCGCTGGAGGTTGAGCCGCGTTTGCCTTTCACTTCGGTCAAGGTGCCAAGGGCAACCTGGGCCGATAGGCCGACTAGCAATTCCTTGGATTGCGGAACCCGGATTTGGGCGAAACCAGACAGTACTGAATTATCGTCACCGGCCCCGAGTTCGCCACATAGAGACCCATCAGGGTAGCTATCGCAAGCTTGAGAAAGTACGAATGTTGGATCTATCTCGTCGTTGTACACTGCGGTGAACTTTGCGGACTGCGCCACGGCACTACCTGCAATCATGGCGGATACCAATGCAATAAAAATTAGAAATCGTTTCATTTTTCCCATACTCCTCTATATATTAGTTTTTCCGAAAAATCCGTTCTCCGAATGAAGAACTGTCTAGCGACAATGCCGCCGCGATAGCCAGTCTGAAACCAGGTAATCCGCCTCGGCTTTTTTTACCCTGTTTACGCCCGGGCGCGCGATTTTCTTGGACTTGGCGTAAGTGCCAGTACGTACACCATATGTACCATCGTGCCCTGAACAACGCTCTATCATCTGGATATCAGAATCCGGCACCAGTGCAAGAATATCTTTGGT
>JBLHGQ010000016.1:0-35356 GCA_047614505.1 Rhodothermales bacterium
TAACAGTATTCGTAACCAGGTCCTGGAACTCAAAATCACTGAGTTCTCCATCAAAAGTTTCCGACCAAAGGCTTTTGCCTGTAGCCACTTCGATCATGCGTACCGCCAGCCGTACATTATCGCCATTGATCTGCAGGTTTCCTTCCAAAACATTTTCAACACCCAGGCGTGAACCGATTTCGGGTAGCTCCAGGTTTAGTTCCTTGACGGCGTAAACAGAGGTGCGGGCAATGACCTTAAGGTTCGGTATACGAAAGAGATTATTCATGATCTCTTCGCTTATGCCATCCGAAAGGAAATCCTGGCTTTCATTCCCGGTCAGGTTTTCAAAAGGGATAACGGCAATAGACGGGGTCAGGTCAGGTGGTGGCAGTGACCTTTCGTATGCGAACCAGGCGCCACCAGCAAAAACCAGCAATGACAACAAAATAATTGGTGAACCGAAACTGAGAGGTTTTCTGGACGAAGCTGCATCTTCTCGTTCGACACCTTTTGTGGTCAGGTCGAACATCCATGCAAGCAAGAGAACAAATGGAAAACCCAGGATCATCAGGTACAAGACGAAGGTGATTACCCATTCCGGCCAGCCGGCTGCAGGAACGACCACATCTGCCACCTGTAACAATACCCAGGCAAATACGATGTAAATGCCTGCGGACCTGAATACCTGGCGGCGTTTTAATTGTTCAAAGAAACTGGACATTTGCCTTTTCGTTGTTTCATGAAGTTCAGCTTATTGTCCATATTATGCATGAACCAGAAAGGCAGGTTGTTTATAGCTTGTCTCCTAATTCCTCAGTCAGAACTTCAATCTGATGTCGAACCCCAATCGCGTCCTCAACGTCAATCTGGAATGCGATTCCCGAACCGGGGGTTTCATCAAACTCTCCGGCTGCAGCCACTTTTTCTAGTATCTCCTGGCTCATATGTTCTTCAACCAGTAACAGGATGACGTCGACATGGTTATCAATGCTCAAGCCGAGGAATGTTTTCGCCGGCATCAGACCTTCGCCCCTGGCCTGATTAATGACCGTACACCCGGTTGCGCCATTGTCTCTGGCAGTTTCCAGTACTTTTCCGGTCATCTCATCTTTGACCATGACAATTATGAGTTTAAAGTGCATGTTGTTACCTCTTCTTCTTTGCTAATTCTGCTCGCATTTTTAGGCGTTTGCCACGCTGTGTTCGCCATTCATTAATCTGTGCGTATCCCATTACTGTCATGATCGGGCACAGGCAGGCGAAAGCGATTAGCCCGAATCCGTCCAGCAACGGGCTGCGACCGGGAATAGATTCCGCCAGGCCAAGGCCCAGTGCTGCGACCAGCGGGACAGTTACGGTTGAAGTCGTTACGCCACCTGAATCATAGGCCAGCGGGATAATGGGCTTGGGTGCGAAGACTGTCTGGATGATGACAATAATGTAGCAGGCAATGATGTACCAGTGCAGCGGTGTTCCTGTCACGATCCGGAATACGCCGAGGGCGACACCGAAGGCAGCACCGACGGCAACGGCGTAACGAAGCCCACGCACGCTAATGGTACCACCCGACACCTGGCTGGCCTTGATCGCGACTGCAAACAAGGCTGGCTCAGCGATTGTGGTGGCAAATCCGATTGCTGCTGCAAAGGCATAAACCCAGCCATAATCCTGCCAACTGGCCTGCACGAGGCTACCCGCTTCAATGCCGGAGATAAATTCCGGTGCTGTCAGTTGTTCCGCCATCAAGCGACCCAGGGGAAACAACGCCATTTGTAAACCCTGAAGGAACAGGGTCAAACCGAGCAGAACGAAAATCATGCCCACCGCAATTTTGGCCGGATCCTTGATGGCTCGCTTCAATACCAATACCTGAAACCCGAACAGGATTGCTGCAATGGGCAGAACATCGCGCAACATGTTTAAAAGTGTTTCGGTGAAGGAAGCCATCAGAAAAACATTCCGTAGCCCATGACAAAAATAATGGGTGTCAGAGAGGCGAATGCAATCAGCCCAAAACCATCCACCAGAGGATCCCTGCCGTGAATGGTGTGGGCAAGACCAATGCCGAGTGCAGCAACCAGTGGAACAGTTACCGTAGAGGTGGTGACTCCCCCGGAGTCGTAAGCAATGCCAATGATTTCCGCAGGGGCAAAAAAAGTCATCACAACCACACCCAGGTAGCCACCGATAACAAGATATTGCACCGGCCAGCCCTTTAGAATTCTGAAAACCCCTATCAATAAAGCGAAACCGACAGCCAACGCGACGGTGAGCCGCAATCCAAGAGCATAGCTTTGACGTGCTTCCACTGAGTCCTCAATGACATTCGCCGTTGAGGCAACAGCTGCAGCTTCGTGCGCAACCGCGATAAGGGCAGGCTCAGCAACGGTTGTTCCGAATCCCAATGTGAATGCGAAAATTAACAACCACCAAAGGTTGCCCCGACGTACAAAGTTGTACGCCATTTCCTCACCAATAGGAAAAAGAGCCATTTGCAAACCCTGCACGAACAATGCGAGGCCTAGCAGTACAAATAGAGTTCCAGCAAAAATATTGCCTAATCCAGGAATGGGCTGACGTAATACAACTAGCTGAAAAAACACAACAACCAGAATGATGGGTAGTAAGGCCAGCGTGCTGTCAGTTAATGCGCGGATAGATTTGTTGAGCAAAGCGGACAGGCTGCTCAAGAGGCTACTGCGCCACGGTTCTGGCGGAGATTGATTGTTGCCGGCACGCATTAAGTCAGCCTAACTCTGATTACCTGATCATTCGAATGGAATTGCCACCATTATCCATATAAGTGGACTTAACAGGAAACTGCGATTGTCGTGAATGATCAATCTCAAACTGCTACTGTTGGATCGAGATGAATATCAAGAGCCAATATTGTTCCTGTACCTGCGATTTCGAGATTTTGCATGAATACCATGCTCATCCGGCAATGCGGAAACTTGAAAGAGAAGTATTGGGTTGCGATTTCGGCGGAACCAGCTGGACTACCCGGCAGCAAGCAGAAGAGGTGCCACCGCTATTGGGCTTGCGAAAAGGTATAAGTTTGCTGGAAATCGGCGCAGGCACCGGGTGGCCCGGTGTATTTACCGCGGGAATTTCCGGCTGTGATCTAACCATGCTTGACTTGCCGGTTAACTCGCTCAAATACGCTAATTCACGCGCACAGGAAGAAGGTTTATCAGGTAACAGCAACTCAATAGCTGCAAGTGGATCTGCACTACCTTTCGCAGATGATTCATTTGATGCGATTGGTCATTCTGATGTCTTGTGTTGCCTGCCGGATAAGCTGTTGATGTTGAGTGAATGCGCGCGGGTGCTGAAAAAGGGTGCAGCGATGGTGTTTTTTGTAATTGCACCGGCGCAAGGTCTTGATCATGCGCAAATGCAAGAAGCATTAAAAACAGGTCCACCATTTGTCGGTGTACCCGATGACTATACTGCAATGCTCAAGTCATCGGGTTGGAATGTCCTGGAAAGAAAAAGTCTGACGGATGAATATCAATCTGCATTACAAAGACTGGTCAATGGTCTTGAAAAGAATAACCGTGTACTTAGTGAAGTGATGGGGGAGGAGGGTTTCTTTGATCAACTGCTACGTCGCCGAAATCAGATTTCAGCCATTGATCGCGGCCTGTTAGTGAGAGAGCGATTTTTCGCATCTATTGGTTAAAGCGATTGTATTTTTTCATGACTGATATCAAACGGTCATGGGGCAGGGCATGTCTGATATTGCCATTAATGCCACTCATGGTACGGGCAGCCACCATGGCGTTGATAATTGCTTCCTCGGTAGCTTGCACGGTGGCTTGAAAAAGGGGCGAGTTTTGTTCGTTCGAAAGCATTTCGAGTTTTGTCGGAGAGACAGCTGATTCTGCCCTTGGATTAGCGGTAGAAAATGCCAGAAAAATATCACCAGATGAATTCCCGCCATAGCCTCCCACTTTCGCAATCCCCATGGGAACTCTTCTTGCAATTCTTTTGAGTTGATGTGGAAGCAACGGTGCGTCAGTCGCAACAATAACAATGATGGATCCCGTTTCTTTCGTACCCGGGTTATCCAATGGCATTAAATCGGCAATTTCCTTACCAACCGGGACTCCCGCAATGGTCAGAGTTTCCCGGGTACCATAATTTGCCTGTACCAGAACCCCAAGCGTGTAGCTGCCATCAGCGACATCCAGTTTTCGCGAGGAAGTACCTATCCCACCTTTAAACATATGACATGACATTCCAGTGCCGCCACCAACATTGCCTTCTTCGACCGGCCCATTGGCGGCGATATCAAGAGCCTGAAAAGCGTGATTTTTAGTCACGTGGAAGCCATTTATGTCATTCAGATCACCATCATAGGTCTCTGCTACAACCGGCAAAGACCAGAAAACATCAGGAAGGTCAGGAGAGGGGTTAAACAACTCATTCTTGAATTGCCACTCAACGACAGCGTCTCGAACGACACCAACGCTATGGGTATTGGTAATCATAACCGGGCCTTCGAGGAAACCTGACTCTTCTATCCAGCTTGTGCCGGTCATTTCACCATTGCCGTTTAAGGCATACCAACCTGCAAAAACAGGATCTGCGCTTTTGCCGCGGGGAAGAATTGCACTCACACCGGTCCTGACCGGTCCCTTGCCGACTTCCAACCTTCCATCACCACTAATTAGGGTGACGTGTCCTACCGTAACTCCATCAACATCGGAAATTGAATTCAATGGTCCCGGGTTCCCGTCAAATGGAATGCCGAGATCTCTTGCTCTCAGTTTGATTCCAACGGTGTGCCGCGCAAATAACCATCGATTGCCAGACGATCTGCACGTTGGCGCTCACGCCGGTCACGCACTGTCTCACAGGTGGTGGTTTTGAAGTTTGTGCCCAGTCTGCCACTGCGGCGGCATACCATACGGCTGTCATTCTCAGCCATGGTCAGGATAGTGTTGACCAATCCCTGATTGTTAAACAAGTCACCCCGTTGCTCCTCAGTCAACTCAGCTACATCTGAAACACCGTCAAGCGTCGAAGACATCATATCCAGTGCATGCTTCACTACTTTCACGTCCGGAAAACTTATCTCGTTATAAATGACATCATCTGCAATATCCTTGAGGATGATCACTTTCTGCTCTTCAAAGTGTTCTACAGCAGAGAGTTTTGTGGATTCTTCTGGGAATGCAGCGGTACTAAAAACCATTGCCAAAATGATAATGATGATTCGACTCATGAGTTTGCCTTTTTTATCGATGGGCAAGAATAAGCGAGAATGATCTTACAGCGCAATCCTACTGTCCATATGCATTATAATTGCGCCGCTTCGTTTACTGGATTATTCAATGGCTCAATTTGTTTTCACCATGAATCGCGTTGGCAAGATCGTTCCGCCGAAACGCGAGATTCTAAAGAATATTTCCCTGTCATTTTACCCGGGCGCAAAAATTGGCGTCTTGGGTCTCAATGGCTCAGGTAAGTCTACCCTGCTGCGCATTATGGCCGGCGTTGATACCGACATTGAGGGCGAAGCCCGGCCCATGCCCGGCCTGAACATCGGTTACCTTCCGCAGGAACCGCAGTTGGATGAGTCAAAAAACGTAAGGGAAAATGTCGAGGACGGCATGCGGGAGGCAATGGATGCACTCGCTGCGCTTGATAAGGTTTACGCTGCCTATGCGGAACCTGATGCGGATTTTGATGCGCTGGCAAAGAAGCAGTCGAAACTGGAAGACATTATTCAGACCTGGGACGCTCACAATCTCGATCACCAGTTGGAAGTAGCGGCTGATGCTCTGAGGTTGCCGCCCTGGGACGCTGATGTCAGTAAATTATCCGGCGGTGAATTGCGTCGTGTGGCACTTTGCAGGTTATTGCTTTCCAGGCCCGACATGTTGCTGCTTGATGAGCCAACCAACCATCTGGATGCGGAGAGCGTTGGCTGGCTGGAGCAGTTTTTGTGTGATTTTTCCGGTACCGTTGTTGCAATTACCCATGACCGGTATTTCCTCGACAATGCTGCAGGCTGGATCCTTGAACTGGATCGCGGTTATGGCATTCCATACGAAGGAAATTATTCGGACTGGCTGGAGGCAAAGGAACAAAGGCTGGTCATTGAAGAGAAGCAGGAAGCTGCGCATTACAAAACCATTCAACATGAACTGGAATGGGTCCGTGCCGGTGTTAAGGGACGTGGGACCAAGAGCAAGGCAAGGCTGCAGCGATTTGAAGAATTGAGTAATACAGAGTTTCAAAAACGTAGTGAAACCAACGAAATTTACATCCCTCCCGGCCCCCGTCTGGGTGATAAAGTCATTGAGGTAAACGGTGTAAGTAAAAGTTTTGGTGACGAGAATCTCTTCCAGGATCTGAGTTTTTCGGTGCCCAAAGGCGCCATTGTTGGCGTAATTGGTGGCAACGGGGCGGGAAAAACCACTTTGTTCAAAATGATATCGGGTTCGGAATCGGCTGATGCCGGAACCATTGACCTGGGTGAAACGGTTGAGTTGGTCTATGTGCATCAACTGCGAGATGAACTGGACGATGACAAGACGGTCTGGGAAGCGATTTCTGATGGTCAGGATATCCTGGAAATCGGCAATTATCAGGTACCGTCGCGCCGTTACGCAGGTCGCTTCAACTTTAAGGGCTCCGATCAACAAAAACGGGTAGGGGACATGTCTGGTGGCGAACGCGGCCGTCTACAACTGGCTGTAACACTCAAGCAAGGTGCTAATGTTTTGCTGCTTGATGAGCCCTCAAATGATCTCGACGTAGAAACGCTACGCGCGCTGGAAGAGGGCTTATTGGCATTTCCCGGCAGCGTGATGGTGATCTCGCATGACCGATGGTTTCTGGATCGCATTGCTACCCATATTCTGGCCTTTGAAGGCGATAGTGCAGTAAGCTTTTTCGAAGGCAATTACACTGAATATGATGCTGACCACAAACTACGGATGGGTGCAGATACTTCCCCAAAAAGGGTGCGCTACAAAAAGCTCAAAAATTAGCAACAGCCGGCAAGGTACCAAACCTGATTACCTTGCTGGCAACTGTTCGGTTTTCTCGATATGCCCTTCCAGCTCGGCAGGAGTGCGCCAGGCATCGCGTAATTTCTTTTCTGAAAACAGTTTGAGTTGATCACCGAAATGTGGCGAGCCTTTTTGTGTCGAATTTCCATAACTAAGTAAAACTTTTGCATGCGGGGTTTCACCGAATTCTATAACTCCTACCCAGGAATCACCGTGGCGCACCGTTTGCACGCCGTCCTTTGCTACTCCGGCAGCTGCAACTCGAAACACGCCAACTGCCCCGGCAGCACCGTTTGCTGGCAGACTGATGCCATTGTATTCAATCCGGTTAACCTCGCCCCAGGGGATGTCAAGACGGCCATATTGATTCATCATTTCCCCTGCCACTTCTTCCAGTACTTTAACGGCAGCTTCAGGCTTGGCAAGACCATCGGGTGTGGAAAGTGGTAGTTTTTCGTTCCATGGTGTTTCATAAATGGCTGAAACGTATGGATTTAATGCCATGGCCCAGTTATAGAAGAGTACCGTTCCCTGACTATCGTTGTCAGCTTTCCTGTCCCATTTCAGTAATACCTGTTTCGCTGCTTGCGCATTGTCACCACCATATTCGTCGATCGCGGCATACAAATCATCGAGTATCCGGTCGGCCATTTCTAAACGGGTATCGTGTTTGTATTCAATCAACTCCTCAAAAGTAATCGAATCATCGTCCTTCATCATCTGAGCCGCACGTTGGGGTCGAAAATGCATGACCCGTGGTGACATGTAGGCAGGGTAGTCATCTGCTTTCAGGATTTGAGGAACGGTGCTGGTCCACGGCGGATCATTGGCGTTTTGCAGCCAGCCGGTTGCCGGGTTCATCAATTTCGGCAGGTCTTCGTAGGGGTGAACTGTAGTCCATAAATGAGCCGGATTGTCACCTGGAATCAAACCCTGCCAAAAAGCCCAGTCACCGTTATCGCGAACCGGAACATGTCCATTAAACAGATAAAAAATATTACCTTCGATATCGGCGTATATCACGTTCCAAAAAGGTATTTGGGCTGTTTTCAATGCCGATTCAAACTCCTGAAAGTTGCTGGCATTGGCCATACGCCACCACTGCAAAAGAGCATCATTAACCTTATAACCTACATGTCGAAGTGCCAGGGCTTTGTTTTTACCCGCCCGGACCACTGGGCCATGCACGCTGCTTCGAACTTCAAGCTTGTGTTCGCCAAAGCCATCATCGTGCTTAATTTTCAGATTTAGGCTTCTGACCTCAAAGGGTCGCTTTTCACCATCGAAACGATACCCATCTCCTTCGAGTTTCAACTCATAGAGATCAGAATTGTCGATGGTGTTATTGGTGTGGGTCCAGCCCAGGTGATTATTGAAAGCAATGGCAAAGCCTGGCAAGCCTACAAGGCTTGCTCCATAAATGTTTTTACCAGGTTTAATGACATGCTTTTCAAACCAGAGAAATTCATTGCCCCAGGGCAGGTGCGGATTCTGCACCAGCATGGCATTACCACTTTCAGAGCGGGAAGGACCGACTGCCAGAGCGTTTGAGCCGGTTTCTTCCCATCTTTGTGACATCTGCAATTCACGCCCGGCGACGAATCTGGTGTTGACAACAAACAAGGAATGCAAATTTACATCGACAACGGTTAATGGAAGAACCAATCGATTATCTTCTTCAATCGCCTCGGGGTGTTGCTTTGCATAGGCATTCAATCCGGCTACAAACGCAGATAGCAGCGATTTCGTTTCGGCATTCTGCCCTTCGCCCATCAATTGCGCCTGATCCGGGTGGCCCAGGGTGTGAATCATGACGTCGTTGGGAAGATGTGCCTTGCCCCAATACTCTGCCGCCCGGCCTCTTGATTTGCCATAAAGGCGCAAAATGGTATTCGCATGGGCTTGCATTTGTGACCAGCCATCAGCGTAGAAAAAGTCTTCATCATTAGTGGCGTAAATGTGCGGTACACCCCAACTATCCCAATGCACGGTTGTGGTCTGCTCATCGAGTGAATCAGGAATGCTCGAGCAGCCGCCAAGTAAAAGAGTAAGAAAAATAATTCTCATATTCAAAACGATTCCAGTTCTTGCATCGTCGGTGATCCCTGCGCACCAGCCCGGGTGGCAGTAAAGGCGCCAGCACGGCAGGCAAATTCCAGTGCCGGCTGCGGATCCATGCCGCTGACAAGGCAGATCGTCAACGCGGCGGTGAATGCATCGCCTGCTCCTGTGGTGTCTACGGCCTCAATTTTGGGTGGTAGTGCACGCGCCATTTGCTTGCCTGATCGGCTTAGAACAGCACCCTTGCTTCCCAGGGTTGTTGCTAATATGCCTTTAAAACTACCAAGATTATCACCAATGGCTTTGGCTTCAATCTCATTTACAATTAGCAGGTCGGTATGCTCAAGTACCTCCCTGGCAACTTCTTTGGCGGGCGCCGCATTCAGACAGAAGTAGCCTTTGTGATTTTGCGCAACCTGCAATATAGTCGCCATCGGAACCTCAAGCTGAGCAATGATGGCATCTGCTTCAGGTAAGCGTAGAAGGTCGGGTGTAAATGCCGCATTCGCACCTGGTGCAACCACAATCTGGTTTTCTCCATCTTCTGATACCAGGATTAACGCAAGGCCGGTACTGATGTTTTCCAGTGACCGGCAATAATCAAGATTAATGCCTTCAGCTTTCAGGTTGGAGAGCGCTTCTTCAGCAACACCATCATTGCCGACACATGCCACCATAAATACTTTCGCCCCCAGACGATGCGCAGCAAGAGCCTGATTGCTGCCTTTCCCTCCAGGATGGCGGTTAATTATTGCATTTGTTACGGTTTCGCCCGGTTGTGGAAAATCTTTGACGGTGGCTACGATATCGAGATTTACCGAGCCAACAACGGCTATCGACAAACGGCTGAAATCAGTTTTCATAGTGGGAAAGTCGCTGGTAAAGCAAATCAAAAAAGCCTTTGGCGTCTGCCTCATAAAGAAACAGGGCATTGGGCTCGCGGCCGGTAACCTGCCAGAAATCGACGGCAGTGTGACCCCGGGTTAATTCAGATTGCGTTTCTACTTCTATATTACAAAGCTTGCCTTTGAATAAATCTGGCTGCAATAGCCAGGCGATTGTGCAGGGGTCATGCAAGGGCGCGCCTTCAAAACCATACTTTTCAGTATCGTATCGGTTAAAGAAATCCAGCATGCCCACGATGGCTTTCGCGACTGCGGAGTTTAGCGTTTTCAGTCTCTCCACTCTTTCTTTGGAAACCAGAACCTGATGCGTGGCATCCAGTGGTACGACCACAATCGGCCTGCCGCATTTCAACACGATTTCCGCTGCTTCGGGATCGACATAGATATTGAATTCCGCTGAGGCAGATATGTTGCCCCCTTCACGCATCGCTCCACCCATTAACACAATCTGGTGAATTTTCGGCAGAATTTCGGGAGCCCGCTCAATGGCCATGCCAATGTTGCTAAGGGGCCCGATTGGCACGATAGTTATAGAGTCGGGTTCTGCAGACTTGAGAGTATTGATAATAAAATCTACCGCATGAATTTTCTGCAGAGGCGTCCCGGGTTCGAAAATTTCAACCCCGTCAATGCCGGTGCGCCCATGTACATGCTCAGCGGTGACCAGTTCACGATGCAGGGGCTGAGAACACCCGGCAAAAACCGGCATGTCTTTTCTTCCGGCCAAATCGCACATAATGCGGGCGTTTCTCTCGGTCAGAGGCAATGGCACGTTACCTGCGACAGTTGTGACTCCAAGAATCCTGAGTTCAGGAGACGCCATGGCCAGCAAAAGCATGACCGCATCGTCCTGCCCCGGATCGCAATCAATAATGATTGGCAAAGGGTTGGTCATATCAATAACACTGTGCGACCAGTTTAGGGTCACCATTTTTTAGCACTGTTACGGGTAAGCCTTTCGCGCCAGAGTAAACCACCAGAATCTCAACTTCTTCCAGCGCTTTGCCATAGTGCCATTGCATGGAAACTTCTATCAGCGCTTCATCTTTACTAAGAATGAAAATTTCCCCGCTTTCCTTCGTGACCTCAAGAACGCCTTTGGTTAAAACCCCGCCAAGCGGAACAGGATGGCAGTGCATGGGCAGAGAAACCCCTTTGGGTATATTAATCCGGGTAATGGTCAATTGAGGATCACCTTCGGGATACGCAAAGTTACCACCATCCCAACTTGTGGTTGATTCGAGCAGGACTTTGCTGCTAATGCTGGTGGAACTTTCCTTCATATCAGTACCCGCACAAGCGACTAGCAATAAGGGGATAAAAGCAGTGCTTAATATCTTCATCATCTTCTTCCTATTCATTGCACAGATAAAGGTCAAAAATTCCACGCCTCGGTTGGAACTGCAGTCTGCAATTCCAAGCAGATGCATCGCCTTCAGTTTTATGTACTGCAAGCCAAAATCCATGGTTTAGTAAATCTGAAAACCCGCTGTCTATTTTCACAACACTACCATTTGAATAAAAGCTTGCTGAAACGGGCAAATAATTGAGGTAGTAAAGTGGTCTGGCAGACGAAGGTTCGAGTTTCTGCCATCGAACCACCAAATCACGTTCAGAATGCATTTTCAATGAACCGGCACTAGTCAATCCAAGAAAGCTGAGAGTGGAGATCGGAATCAAAAGAGCCATAGAAAAGATTAATGTCCGGTTGATTTTCAAGCCCAGAATATTCACGAACGATGTGCCTGTGACCCGGCAAGTAGCAAGGCGAATGCGGGCATTCCAGAGATAACATAAGTCCAAAGAATATTGCCGGAAAAGGTGAAAAACACCAGTGGCGCCAGAAACCAGCATATGAGGTATATTTGCCAGTCGTCAAAAGATGGCCAATGTCGCGACCGGTAGCTCAAAGCGAACTTCAGGACGACGAATGCAAGCAAAACACCCCAGGCGGCGGTCGCTTGAAACCACCAAAACCAGATCATGCCCAGTGGCTCAGAATGTGCGTTTCCGTACAGATCACCCTGCCATCCCGGTTGAATAAAACGCAGAAAGTGCTCTCCAATCAGGAAATATTCGAGGAAACCAGGGTTTCGTTGTTCTGCCACCAGGTACCAGGGGACGGCAATAATCAGACTTAAAGTAATACCTGATAACCAGGGAAGTTTTGTTAATGATGGTTTTGGCTGTTTTCTTCCAAGGAACCACCAGGCAAAAATTGGCAGGCAGGTCATGATGACGGCAACCGGGCCTTTTGCCAGCATGCCAAGACCAAGCCCGGCAAAAAAGGCCAACCCCCAGATACGGCCTTTGTCCATCAGACAAAACCAGAATCCTGCCATAGAAAGCGTGGTTGAAAACAGCAGGCCGGATTCGGTCATTACAGTGCCGCTGCTGACAAAAAATAAAGGCGTTGAGCTCAGAATCACAAGCGCGAGCAGGCTGTAATTCTGACTCAAATGAGCGCGTGAAAGCCTGAATACCAGAAACAATGTGGCCAGGCCCAACAGAAAGTGAGGAATGCGTGCAGCAAACGGAGAAATACCAAACAGTTTGAATGAACCAGCCGTCAACCATGCGAACAGGGGTGGTTTGCCCCAGAACGGCTCACCTTCCCTGATTTGAGGAACTGCCCAATCCCCGGAAACCAGCATCAACCGGGAAATTTCACTGTATCGGGACTCGGTGGTGTCCAGTACCGGGGTCATACCCATCGTTAGCAACCGCGCGAAAAGAATGAGAAAAAGCAGAAACCAAAGCTGCCTGGTACTCATTAGCACCTATTCGCTGCTCTGACTCGATTTCGAATGGTGACGCTGAATGCTATTGACCAGGTAATGTGGCCTTTGTTTGCTCTCTGCAAACAGGCGGCCAAGGTATTCACCCAATACGCCAATGGCTATGAGCTGGATTCCACCCAGAAACAGCACGGTGGTGAGCAGGGTAGGAAATCCCGCAACCGGGTCACCAAACATTAATGTCTTAACGATAGTCCAGACACCAAAAATGAAAGCGCCAATTGCAGTGATGAACCCTACATAGCTTGCCAGACGAAGCGGTGAAGTAGAGAAAGCGGTGATTCCATCAAACGCCAAACGAATCAGGCGCAGATAACCCCACTTGGTTTTGCCGCCGGCCCTTGATAAACGCTGATATCGAATTTCGGTTCGTGGATAACCGATCCAGGCAAAAATCCCTTTCATATAGCGAACGCGCTCGGGAAGGTTCCGTACTGCTTGCACCGCTCTGGCACTGAGCAAACCAAAATCGCCTGTGTCAGCGGGTATCGGTACATCGCTGATTCGGTTTAATAATCGGTAAAACAACCAGGCTGATGTGCGCTTGAGGAATGTTTCACCATCACGGCCTTCGCGGCGCATGGTGACCACATCAAAGCCCTTTTGCCAGGCTTCAAGCATTTGTGGGATCAGGTCCGGAGGGTCCTGCAGGTCAGCATCTATCATTATCACTGCTTCGCCGTCAGCTAAGTCCAGGCCTGCGGTCAGAGCATATTCCTTGCCAAAATTGCGACTTAAGTTAACAACTGTAGCGGTTTGATTGTTCTGGTGAATATTATCCAGTATTGAGACTGATTCATCAGTGCTGCCGTCATTTACAAATATCACTTCAAAACGATAGTTCGTTGCGCAAAGCACCTCATTCAGACGCTGCCAGGTTTGCTCGAGTACTTCCGCCTCGTTGTAGACAGGCACGATCAGGCTGATCAAGGGTGAGACTTGTTTTGTCAGGTTCGTGCTCAAGCGAAGCTCCATACAAGGTTTATAAAAAAAGTTACTACAAAAACAATTAAAGTTGTTAACAATTGCGCGCCGATTATTGATTCAATGAACCAGATCTGAAATATCATCAACAAGACCGCATTCATCACCAGCCCCAGTAGTGCCACAGACATAAAGCGTAACATTCTTGATGTCGTGTGGTTGACCGAAAAAGTCCAGCGCCGATTAGCAATATAAGCCACGATTGCTCCTGCCACGGCACCCACTGTGGAGGCAAATACCGGAAACCAGCCGCTATTTACCAGCACAGCCATAATCAGGTAATGAACAGCAGTCGCCGATACGCCAATTGCCGCATAACGTAAAAGTTGCGAGGGGATTTTATTAACTGATTTGTCTATCACATTGTTCACCACATAATGTTCCATCTATAGACCGGAGTTGCTCTCACCAATGAAATCATGCACCAGTTTGAACACTTCCTCGCGTTGTGTGAGAGCCAAAAATACCAGTAGGTCACCATTATCTGCATTCTGAAGGGCTGAATTTGCTGCTTGTGGAGGAGAATCAAAGTCAAAGATTTGATTCGGGCTCACCCCGGTTTTAATGGCAGTTTGACGGATCAGGTTCTGCACTTCTGATTGTGGTCGGCCACGTTCATAACCGGGCAGGGCACAAGCCAGGATGGTATCCGGTTTCATTCCGCAAGCAGCCAGGGTCATGTCAGCGATTTCTTTGTCCAAACGGTCGCCCGCCTGCCCAATTAACAATACCCGACGTTGGGCCGGTACTTGTGAAACCATGGTGGATAACGCGTCCATGCCATGTGCATTGTGCGCAAAATCAACCAGGATTTGTACGCCATCTTTCTTAAACCAGTTGCCACGGCCAGGGTTGTCAGATTCGTTACCCTGGAAAGACGCCAGGCCATCATGAATCGCCTGATCTTCTGCACCTAAAACATGACACAAGGCCATCGCTGCAAGCGCATTTTGTATATTGTGTTTTGCAGCACCATTCATTGTCGCTGGAATATCGACCAAATTGATGATGCTATTGGATTCATCAGCGCTTACCAGTTTCAAGGCATCATCTTTCAGGATCGCAGCACGTCCACCAGCTGCAAGGTGACTGACAATGACGGGATTCGAAGGATCGAGGCTGAACCAGATTATTTTGCAATCAATGCCGGTTGCAAATTTTGCGATGCCTTCATCATCAGCATTCAGAATCAATGGTGCATTGTTATCCAGCGCGCGGCGAACAATAAACTTGGTCTCAATTAATTCAGCAACAGTATTGATGCCATAGTCGCCAAGATGATCGGCAGCTACATTGGTGATAACCGCAGCTGCCACTTTTTCGACTCCAAGTCCTCGCCTCAACAAGCCACCACGGGCGGTTTCCAGCACCGCAACCTCGGTATCAGGGTGGCGCATCAAGGTTCGCGCACCGCCGGTGCCGGAATAATCCCCGTGGTCGAGAATCTTTTCGCCAATCCGGATCCAGTCTGTAGATGTTAACCCGGCTCGTTTCCCGGATGCTGCCATAATGGCAGCCGACATGCGCACTGTAGTGGATTTGCCGTTGGTGCCGGTTACTAAAGCAACCGGGATGCCGGCAATGGACTGCCAGTCAACATCTTCAGGGGCAGGTAGTTTATTAGGAGGCCATATCTGAGCAGTTTTGCCGTAGCCGACTGAGACCAGATCATCATCCCATAAATAAGGAACCTGATGCTCACGTGCTGCTGCTTGTAATAATAGTAATTGCGGATTTTGCTCCTCGGCAAAAAGAGTTTTTAAACGTATAACACTCTCATCAAAGTCAGTCTCAGAATTGTAGCCACTCAAGTTCAGTGCAAGCGCAAAAGCAGCTTCGTTTAATTCGCACATAGAGTACAAAACATCTACCGGTGCACTAATCAGGACGCTGAAACCACCGTCAAAAACCCGGTGGCAAAGTTTTTCCTCCGACAGGCCAACTGCCCTTAGCAAAGATATGGCAGTTGTCGACCAGGAAGCAATAAATGGCTCGGGATCGTCAGTAAATTTCGCATCGATGATGGCACTTGGCCGGTCCCAAAAAAGATTCGCCCCTGTCAATCGTCTGCTGTCAGATAACTCTGGACTCACTAATCGCCTTCTTCTTCATGCCGGGCGATGCGCACGCCGCGTTCGTCGCGGATAAGCTCGTCACCTTCATCAAGAATGAAAGCCATTGGATCTTCTTCAACAAAACCATGCGACGGCTTGCTTTCACGCTTTGGCTGTGAACTGTCCGGGCTGGCTTCAAAATTGATGATCTGTTTCCAGGTGCGCGTGATGTCATCGCCGAAAACCATCACAAGATCACCTTCATTGGCCATTTCCAGAGAGGCAGCGACTGCATCAGGCTCATTCAAAATAACCTGTACCGCCTTTTCATCAACGCCGAGTTCAATCAACTTCGCTTGTAACATACGGGGAACTTCGTCTTTGCCGCGACCGCGTAATTGATTGTCCGGTCGGCAGATAAAATGATCAAAATGATTGGCAGTTTCCTCAGCAATCGCAAAGATGTCCTCGTCACGACGGTCACCAGGCGCACCGAGTATGCAGATTCTTTTTCCACTCACATCCAGGCGGTCTACCAGTTGGCAGATGACACGCATGGCTGCGGGGTTATGCCCATAATCCAGAATCACTTTGAAGGGGTGTTCATCAAATACATTCATGCGACCCGGCGCCTGGAAGAATGTCGTATCAAAGGTGCGCAGACCGTGAGAAATATTTTCCAGTGATTTTCCCAGACTGTAAGCCATGGCCGCTGCAAACATCGCATTCTGGACGTTGTGAGTAGCCTTGCCCTCCATGGTTGCAGGGATCAAATAAGTCCAAAGCACCGGGAAATGGGCGCCATTGTCATACAGCGTGATCATGTCGCCATTGATACCGTTTTCAAGAACCATAGCCCTGCCGCCGGCACGGACATGCTCACGAACCAGCGAATGTGCCGGATTCATGGTCACGTAACATACGTGCTTGGCCTCAGTGTAATCGGCCATATGCAGGCAATACTCGTCATCAGCGTTCAGTACCGCGGTGTCCTGTGCAATCTCAACAACGACACGCTTGATTTCAGCAAGTTGCTCAAGCGTATCAACGCCTTTTAAACCCAAATGATCAGAGCTAACGTTGAGACAAGCTGACACATCACTTTTGCGATAACCCATGCCGGCGCGCAGAAGGCCACCACGTGCGGTTTCCATGACCGCAATGTCCACATCCGGGTCACGTAAAACAATCTGTGCTGAAGTCGGGCCGGTCATATCGCCTTTTACGGAAAGCCGTCCGTCAATGTAAACACCATCAGTAGATGTCATGCCAACCGTATGGCCTGCTGTTTTCAGAATGTGCGCCAGCATTCTGGCAGTTGTGGTCTTTCCATTGGTTCCTGTAATGCTGGCAATCGGAATACGCTTTGGTGAACCAGGCGGGAATAACATATCCATTACCTTGCCTGCAACGTCTCTTGGCTGACCTTCAGATGGTGCTACATGCATGCGAAAACCAGGCGCAGCATTGACTTCAACAATAGCGCCGCCGATCTCTTTGTATGAACGTGAAATGTCCTGGGTCAGAAAATCAGCACCACCCACATCCAGGCCTACTGCTCCAATGGCACGCTCTGCCATTTCGCGATTATCAGGATGCACAACATCTGTCATATCAATGGCTGTGCCGCCGGTAGACAAATTTGCAGTTGAACGCAGGTAAAAGACTACCCCTTCTGGCAGGACCGAGTCCTTGTCCAGGCCGGCCTTCGACATCAGGCGTTCTGCCTGATGATCAAGTTCAAGTCGGGTCAGAACTTTTTCATGACCAATGCCGCGGCGAGGGTCGGAGTTAACCTCATCAATCAGTTGTTCGATGGTGTCCCGGCCATTACCGATAACGTGACCGGGAACGCGCTTGGCGGCCGCAACCAGTTCCCCATTGACCACCAGCATGCGGTGGTCAAAACCTTCCACATAACTTTCAACCAGCACGCTTTTGCCATTGCCTTGTTCAAGGGCTTTCTCATGCGCCAATGCAACCTGGCTATCTTCTGTCAGGTTGATAGAAACACCCCGACCGTGGTTTGCATCCAGTGGCTTGACCACAACCGGATAGCCGATTCTATTGGCAGCACGGATGCATTCCTTCTCGCCTCTCACCAGGTACTGTCTTGGTACCGGTAGGCCCAGGTCTTTCAAAATATTGTGTGTTTCTTCTTTGTCGCAGGAAATCTCTACCGCAATATGAGATGTCTTACTGGTGATGGTTGCCTGGATTCGCTGCTGGAATTTTCCGTGACCGAACTGAACCAGAGAGTGCTTATTCAGGCGTTGAAAAGGAATTTCTCTTTCTTCGGCTGCCCGCACGAGTGATGCAGTACTGGGTCCCAGTTCTTTTCTCTGTGCGAAACGAATGAAGTCATCACGCTCATTGTTGAAGTTAAATTCCGCCTCGATTTCGTCGTGCAGAACTGATTTTAGTTCATCCGGTAAAAGGCTTAACAACAACTGGTGAGCGATTCGTGCAGCTTCCAGGCCGACATCTCTTTGATGGTATTGAAAAACCATGTTGTATTGACCTGTTGTTCCCATGCTTCGAGTGCGGCCGAAACTCACCAGGGATCCCGCCATGTTCTGAAGTTCAAGGGTGGCATGTTCCCAGGTATGTGCCATCCAGGTGCCTTCATCTTCGCGAAGTCGGCGCTCAAACCCACCTGCTTCACGATAGGAACAACCATGTTCGGTCAGGCCTGGCAGGGCCTTGATCAGGGCATCAATGAAGGACTTGCCTAGTCTGGCAGACGGCCATTGTTCCAGTTCACCAATATCGACCTGGTGGCGAATAACCGGGAAATGCGCGTAGATACTTGGTCCCACATATACGTTGGTGGATAAAATTTTCATTTAGTGACTACTCTCGTTTCAAGGTTGAAATGTGCACCCGATGCCAGGACGTGTAACTTCAATCCCAACATCGTAACGGCTTGTGCCCTGCGCACATAACTCATAGAAGAGTGTTTTAACTCTGCCGGATCAATTACGGTAATTGTTCCTTTTCCCACCACTTCCATTTCTCCGGCCGGGTCAATGAAGCCTGCGGTGTTCTCATCAATACCAAGTCCGCATACAAAGGGATTGAATGACAATGCGGAAATCAATCGCCCCATCCGGCCACGTTGACTAAAATGCTGATCGATTATTACCCGGTTGGTCAAGCCCAGTCCCGGTGCCAATTCCACGCCGCTTTCGCGGGGAGACGGGCCGCTTCGGCCTCCGGCAATCATATGCTCGGGCATGATGGCCGCGCCAGCCGAGGTGCCTGCCAGATGCACGCCATCTGCATTGCGACTTCTGATTGCACGTGCCACCGGTGTCCCGCCAAGAATGGTAGACAGGCGAAGCTGATTACCACCGGTAATAAATATGCCCGTCGCTGTTTCCAGCTTCTCGAGAATGTGTTCATCAAAACAGTCTTCGCGCTGTTCTATTGGCATGTTGATCGCTTTGCCGCCTATGGACTCAAACAATTCCACATACTCCGGACCGGCCTCCTTACGCTGGGAGGCGGTTGGAATGACCAGGATCCGCGCATCTTCGCCGCCACACAGTTCGACGAATCGCCCGAGAATATTGCTGTCTTTTTTGCGGCCTTCAGCGCCACCTATTGGAATCAGGTAACCTCGGCTCGTGCTGTTTTCGGGGGTCGCAGGCATCGGTTCAGTTCTCAAAATTTCCTTTAACAAGCACCACCGCGTCCCGCACCATCCATTGGCCCAGGGCCATTACATGTATCGGCTGAAGATTGTTATCCAGGCAGACCAGATCTGCATCAGCACCGGCTATGATGCGGCCTTTTCCATGCAGTTTTAGTAGGTCAGCGACATTGCTGGTAACCGCAGGCAGGATGTCCTGCAGCGCAAATCCTCTTTGGTTCAAATTGCGAACCCAGGCTGGAAGTGCAGCTGAAGTGCCGATGCCCATGGCAAGCAGATTTTTATTTTCGTCAAATTGCGGCAGACAACCACCACTGTCAGAACTGACTGTGATTCGATTGGGATTGCCATTCCGTTCGGTAAACAGGACCCATGCATCTTCTGCAGACAACTCATCCTCACCCTGGACAGGAAAAGCGGTGACATCAATGGTTACCCCTTGCCGGCCAAGCTCACATGCTTCATTAAACAGCGCCTTTTGCCGGTTAACGTGGGTGGGATGAAACATCCGGGCTGGTAGTTCGGTTTCCGATATCAGCCTGCTTATCAGTTCCAGTCCCCGATCACCATCGCCCAGGTGCAAATGCAAAATACCGGCTTTGCCGCTGATCATGCCTGCTGTATATACTTCAGACGCAATTCTCGCCAATTCATCAAATGTCGGTTGGCTGGAGCGGTGATCGCTAATCGCCAGTTCTCCGATACCGATCACACAATCAATATTGACGATGTCTTTTCGTGCTGAGCCGGTAAGTGTTGTCAGGGGTAGATGATAACCACCGGTCCAGCACCAGGCCGACAGGCCCTCTTCTCGCAGAGCACGGGTACGCGCAAGCAGGTTGGAGGTTGATCTGGTCTCATCATCAGCGCCAAGAAGGCCTACCACACTGGTTACGCCAAAACGCGTGAACTGGCTTAGATCTACCGCAGGCACCTGGCTTGCGAAACCATTCTCGCCTCCTCCTCCGGTACTGTGAACATGGGCATCTATCAAACCCGGAATCAGTTTTCCGCCTTCAAGATCAATCGTTCCGCTGATTAAGGCTCTGTCGACTTGTGGCAATGTGGCACCAACGTACAAAATTTTCCCGCCGCCAGTCAGCACATGACCTATGCCCAGTGCTTCGGGGGAGTAAATATCTGCATTGGTGATCAATGTGAACATTAATTTTTATACCTTATTGTTGCCATGGGCTTTGTTTGAAGTCCACGGAAGCGACAGCCCGCCATTTTAATGCCGCAGGGCTCTGATTGGTATGATTTTGGTGGTTTTTAAAGATAATTTGACCCGATCAAGTGAACCACAACATGCTTTTCATATCTAATAACTGTGCCGCCACTATTCCGACGCCACTAAGATGATCAATACGGAGAGTCAAAAATGAATTCAATTACACGATCTGTAATAGCAGTCGTGCTGGGAAGCAGCATGTTTGCTTGTGCGACCAGTGAGAAGTCACCCAGGACATTGGAAGACATTCTGAAGTTTGAAGAAAAGATTGAATTGAAAGGTTATCAACTCGGAACACCTGAGAATTCGATCAACAATTTTCGGATTAATGGCTGGAGCTACGTTGATGATCGTCACATCATTGTTAATACCGGTGTTCGTGATGATTTCCTGATTAGCTTTCAAAGCAATTGTCGCGAAGCAAAATATTCAGAGAGCCTTGCTTTTACCGATACTGCCGGTCGCCTGACGACCTCTGATCGATTTATCATCAAAGGTGCAGGGGGCTTCGATGAAAACTGTTATGTGCAAACAATTACCCATTTGGTGAAGGTAAGAGGCAAGAAGCCTGACCAATAAAAAGGGTGCGTGAATAACTACATATTGTAGTGGTCAAGTGAATTTGGCCACGGATTTAGGTCCAAGTTAGTATTGTAGGGTTGCTCAAGCCTGTCTGAACCGTAAATGGAAGCTCATATATCCTGCCAGGAAGGTGCCCGCTTTTGTATAAACGCGTTAATTCCTTCCTCGGCATCGTGTTTGAGCATATTTTCTACCATGATACTGGATGCATAATCATAGGCGTCAGCGAGCCCCATTTCTCTTTGCTCATAGAATGCTTTTTTACCCGTTGCCAGTGTCATGCTGGACTTACTGGCAATTGTTCTGGCCATGGTCATCACAGTATCAGTCAATTTTTCAGCCTCAACCGCCTGATTAATCAACCCGATGTGCTCGGCCTTTTGTGCGCTGACCATGGATCCGGTGAGTAACATTTCCATCGCCGCCTTGTTCGACACATTGCGTGACAGTGCGACCATCGGCGTCGAGCAAAAGAGACCGATATGAACACCGGGTGTACTAAATGATGCTGTATCTGCCGCTAAGGCGAGATCACAACTGGCAACCAGTTGGCATCCCGCGGCGGTTGCTATACCTGTCACTTCGGCTATGACCGGTTTTGGGTTGGATACTATTGATTGCATGAAGGCCGAGCAGCTTGACAAAATATCGGTAAAGTAGGCCTTGCCCTTATCTGCACCAGAACGGGCCGCTGTCATTTGTTTCAGGTCGTGCCCGGCACAAAATGCAGGGCCCATTGCAGCCAGAATAATAACCCGCACAGAAGAATCAGTTTCGGCTTGTGTAAAGGCATGAGCCAGCGCCGCCAACATTTCTTCGGACAAAGCATTTCGACGTTTTACATCGTTCAGAGTTAATCGCAAGATTCCCTCTTCGGATAACTCGCTCATCAGCATTTGATAAGCAGATTGCTTATTCATTTCTACCGGATTGCTGCTCATCGTTTCAGCTGGACCTGGATATGATGGAATCTAAAAGCTTGTCACCAATTGATGTTAACTTCAACACTGTCATCAACGCGTGCAGTCGCTTAGGTCAGTGCGTTTCTCGATTCAGGTAGGCCGCCAGGTGGCTGCTGATATGCAGGGCATCGTCTTCAGCGCCGTGAATAAATGACGATTTGCGCAAGCGCATGAAAGGCAATCCCAATAAATACATTCCCGGCGCATCGACTACTCCCTGGTCGTGACGAATCAGACCCCAGCGATCCAATACGGGGACATCGAGCCAGGAATAATCCGGCCGGTACCCGGTGGCCCAGAAAATTGTACGAATGTCATCTTTTTCCAGATTCAGGTTCAGCGCTGGCGAATCTTCCACCTGAGTACGATCAAATCGCTCAGGGGGTTCAAAATGAGATGCATCCGGACTTTGCTCGGCCCATTCATCAATGGTATTTAGCAGGCGGTTCATTTTCAGGTCTGACAGTGCACAAACATTCTTCAACGACCCGGAGAATTGCGCTTGACCATTGTTAACCGCCATCAGGCGGCCAAAAAGACGAATACCAAGGTCGCTCATACGGTTCAAATCATGGATCTGGTGATCGCTGTTTCCGATGAGTTGTGGGGAGGGCAGGTGACGCACGCGGCGCAGATCATCCACCATCTCAATTCCTTCATCGAGCAATCCGGCAGAGTGCATCCACCACTGGATATCCTTGCCCCGATAAGTTCTGGGCAGGCGAACGTGTTCACCAACCGCGAGACTTACCGGACGGCCGGATTGGTGGATTTCCTCCGCCAGTTGCAGACCGGTAGCCGATGCACCCACAAGCAGAACCCCGCCTTCGGACAATTGCCCGGGATTGCGGTAGTTACGTGATGTCATCTGGACAATATCATCCGGTATCGATCCGCTGATCTTTGGAATGGCAGGTATGTTGCAGGCACCGCTGGCGATAACTACGCTGCGGGCTTTGTACTCATCCTGATCCGTTTCTACCCGATAGCCGCTTCCATTCCTCGATACAGAATTGACCGTCGTTTTGGCTTTCACCGGTGCCTTGATGTGATTGGCGTAATCGTCAATAAAATTAATCAGCTGACGCATGTCCATAAAACCATGCGGGTCATCACCCTGGTATTTAAACCCTGGTAAACAGCTTTGCCAGTTTGGGGTCAGCAGGGTGAGAGAATCCCATCGTTCAGTTCGCCAGGAATTTGCAACCTCGCCGCGCTCAATGACCAGGTGGTCAATTGAGCGTTCGCTAAGGCATTGGCTAATGGCCAGGCCGGCATGGCCGGCCCCGATTACAATGGTGTCAAGCATCGTTGGACCGATTGCACTCATATGCCCGGTTCAGACCTTGTTAACGTTTACATTCACATTCGTGGGGTTGGCAATAATATCGAATACGGCTGAGCGTTTTTGTGATTGAGCAACAATAGCCGCAATATCGTCTTCACTGGCATCTGCATCGATTTCATAATGCACATTGATTCCGTCAAAACCATTGCGAACGTCGGGATCGATGCCCAATATGCCTGCTATATCCATTGGTGCTTCCAGCGTTGCTTTAACTGAGCGCAACTGAATGTCGCGGTTCTGGGCAACGGAGGCAATTCCTGCACTCAGACAACCCGCCAGGCCAACCAGAACAACTTCAACCGGGGTTGCGCCCTTATCTTCAGAGGCAAAAATTTCCGGGTGATCGGTGTCAAAGGTAAATTGTTCAAGATGTGATTGTTCCTCACCCAAGCCGAAGAACTTTTGTATAGAGGTACGGGAATGGGTGCCGTTTTGCCACTCACTGGTAGCGCGCCATTTGAACTGCGCGGCTGCAGGCATCTCTGTCAAAGCTGCTCTGGCGTCGAGTAGTGCGCCTACGTTGACACCATTGTCTACAGTTCTTTCGTGATCGGTCATTTTCGATTCTCCTTTATCAAGGTTAGTGAGCCAATTTACATCAAATTACGCCATGCTGGCACGCTTCGCCGTGATCCTGCCCGTGTTGAAACCCAGCCAGTGCATCCGGCCCAGATACCGCGCGTGCTCCACTTTCATACAACAATCTGCGACCACATCCAGGCCGTCGCTCGCTGCGATATCAATTCCTTCCTCGCTAATTACCCCGTATTGCAACCACAAGCACGTGGCACCGATAGCAACTGCCTCGCGTGCAATGTCCGGCACCGCGCTTGGGTGGCGGAATACATCGACGGTATCAATCGGGACAGGAATATCCCCCAGGGATGCATATGATTTCTGCCCTAGAATCTCCTCCTCCCGTGGGTTGACCGGGAAAATCGTGTAGCCGTTTCGTAACAGGTAACGACCCACAAAATTGCTGGCCCTCAAATCGTTTGAAGAGAGTCCTACAATTGCCACCGTTTTTCTGTTCAATACTTTGCGTATTACTTCCGGACGCTGAAAAGGTTCGAGGTTCATGAATTGCTCCCAAGTGCATCCAGTCCTTGTGTCAGATCCCAAATCAGGTCTTCGCTGTCCTCGATGCCAACGGAAAGCCGAATGGTGCCTGGTCCAATACCTGCAGCTGCCAATTCCTTTTCATTGAGTTGGCGGTGGGTGGTAGAGGCGGGGTGGATCACAAGACTTTTCGCGTCACCGACATTGGCAAGGTGAGAGAACAGGGACAGAGATTCAATAAATTTCATACCGTCTTGTCGTCCCCCTGGCAGGTCAAAACAAAACACCGAACTGCAGCCTTTTTCGAGATATTTTTCAGCCAAAGCGTGGTAGTTGCTGCTCTTTAGGCCCGCATACCTAACCGCAGATGTGCGCGGTTCAGATTCGAGGAATTCGGCAACTTCTTGCGCATTGCTAACATGCTGTCGCATGCGCAGGGGCAGGGTTTCTATTCCCTGTGCCAGCAAGAAGGCATTGAATGGGCTGATCGCAGCGCCAAGGTCGCGCAAGGTTTCAGCCCGCAATTTCATCAGGTAACCATAAAAACCGAAGGTCTCGTGAAAAGACAGGCCGTGATAGGCCGGAGAAGGGTCCGCTACTACCGGGTAGCGTCCGTTGGACCAGTTGAAATCACCGCTGTCAACTACGATACCACCCAGGCTGGTGCCATGTCCGCCAAGGAACTTGGTGGCCGAATAAACTACGATATCGGCTCCCCACTTCAGTGGCTGGCACAAATACGGTGTTGCAAAGGTGTTATCCACCATGAGGGGGCAATCACACTCTTTCGCAACTTGAGCTACTGCTTCGATATCAAGCACATTACCACCAGGGTTTCCGATGGTTTCGGCAAACAAAAGTTTTGTATTTTCTTTTATCGCGCCTTTCCAGGCACTCATGTCATCGGGGTCAACAAAATCCAGTTCGACTGACAGCTTTCCCAGAAAATGCTTGAACTGGGTAATGGTTCCTCCATAAAGAGCAGATGAGGCAATCACATGGTCACCGGGGCTTAAAAGAGTGAACAGGGCGGCGGATTGTGCTGCCAGACCGCTGGCAAAGGCAACCGCGCCAACTCCACCATCCAGGCTGGCCACCCGTTCTTCGAGTGCCGCCACCGTTGGGTTCATGATGCGTGAGTAGGTGTTGCCGTATTCCTGCAGGTTGAAATAGGCAGCAGCAGAATCTGTATCTTCAAACACATAGGAAGTCGTCTGGTAAATTGGCAATGCCCGCGCACCAGTAGTCGGATCCGGCCGGCAACCAGCATGCACGGTTCTCGTTGAGAATCCAAATTCTCTGTCAGACATTTTCAGGCTCCATCAATTGCTTGTATTTGTTGGTTCTATTATTCACGTTAGCATTCTGAGCGTAATCTGCAAAGTAGACTTTATTCCTTGCCTCTTTGATCAATGAATAATACTGACCATCCCATTTACCTGGCTATCTGGTGATTGGCATTTGTCTAAATGCTTGGCAACATTCGGGTGGACAGCGATTACAGTATCCCTGAAGATTCCGAAACCTGATGGAGACCTTTTGATGACACCCGAACTGGAACTGGCAGCCAGGCTTGCCAATGAATACCTTGAATCTTTTGATTCTCACAAAATAAGTGAAGAACCAGACCCGGTTGCACTCAGATCAGCCTTGTCAAAAGATCTCACGGATGATGGTATGCCATCACTGCAGGTGCTCAATGAGCTTAATGAGGACGCAAAAAGTGGAATCCTCAATAGTGGGAATGGTCGATTCTTTGGGTGGGTTATCGGTGGTACTACGCCGGTATCTCTGGCTGCTGACTGGTTGACCTCAAGCTGGGATCAAAATGCCGCCGCCTATGCCTGTTCACCAACAGCGGCAATGATCGAAGAAATAGTGGGGGGCTGGCTGAAAGATATTCTTGGCCTGCCTCAACACGCCTCCTACGCTTTTGTCACCGGTTGCCAGATGGCCCATGTCACAGCCCTGGCCGCTGCCCGGCACAGAGTGTTGGCCAATAAAGGCTGGTCAGTTGAAGAGCAGGGCTTGAACGGCAGTCCGCCTATCAGGGTGCTGGTCGGTGAACACCACGAAACATTATTAAGGGCGATCCGTCATCTTGGCATAGGCACGAACTCTGTTGTTCAGGTTCAAAAGGATAGTGACGGTACGATCAATGTTTCCGCGCTTGAGGCTGAACTGAAAAAGCAGCCTGATATGGCAACCATCGTAGCGCTGGCAGCCGGTGACCTGAACCGCGGTGCTTTTGATCCCTTTGACGAAGTTTGTGACATCGCCCATCGTTACGGGGCCTGGGTACATATCGATGGTGCATTCGGCTTGTGGGTTGCTTCCAGCCAGCGCTTTCGTCACCTGGTGAAAGGTTATGAAAAAGCGGATTCCTGGGCGACAGATGCTCACAAATGGCTAAATGTGCCTTATGACAGCGGCATCGCATTCGTCGCAGATCCCGACGCACACAAAAGAGCAATGACGATACCGGCGGCTTATAAGGTTGAAGTGGAAAATGTTCGCGACCAGTTTGAATGGGGCCCTGATTGGTCCCGGCGTGCGCGTGCCATTCCCCTGTACGCTGCACTGCGGACTCTTGGTCGAAACGGGGTTGCAGAAATCATTGAACGTTGCTGTGACCTGACAGCCGAAATGGTTGAGCGATTAGGTGACCTTCCGGGCGTTGAAGTTTTGGCTTTCCCGATTATCAATCAAGGGTTGATTCGGTTTACCGACCCCGATGGAGATCACGACCGGAGAACCGACGAAGTGATTGGTCGAATCAATGAAAGCGGCGAGGCATGGTTTGGCGCATCTCAGTTTGATGGCATGCGCGTTATGCGAATATCAGCCAGTAGCTATCGTATATCTGCCGACGATATTAGTCGCGTTGTAGCCGCAGTTGAAAGGGCACTAAAATAACAAACACATCACTTTATTAAGTATATTGCGTTCAGAGTGGATTAACCCACTGTGACCGCAAATAGTTTAAAGTCTGATCAGTCAGCGAAACAATCTGCAACCTAATTTAAGCAAAGGAAGGCATATGATGTTGCCCATGAAATTTAGCAAAAACCAACTTAAAAAACTGATGGTTCCGGCTTTGTTTGCCTTTTCGGGTTTTGTCATTAGTCTTGATGTCGTCGCGCACGGGGAGTCGAATTCTGAACGGATCATATCCGTGACTGGCAGTGCCAGTGTCAATATTGAACCAGATCTGGTGACCGTAAGATTCGGCGTGGAAACGCAGGAGAAAACTTCAGCTCTGGCTCTGGCCTCAAATGCGGAACTGATGCAGAAAGTGACGGATTCCTTGAGTGATACTGGTTTGAATGAAGATGAAATCAGCACCTCCCGGTTTGATATCCAGGCGGTTTACGATAGTGCACATGACCAGCAAACCGGCAGGCGAAGCCAAGTCCTGAGCGGATACAGGGTAAGCAATATCTTGACAGTAGCAACCTCAAAACTTCAACTGGTCGCAACTATTATCGATACCGGCGTGGCTGCGGGAGTGAATCGCGTTGATGGCGTTCAGTTTTCGATTTCACCCCATATCCTGGCCGAAATCAAAGATAGCCTTATCGCAAAATCTGTTCTTAATGCCAGGGCCAAGGCCGAAAAAGCACTTTCGGCGCTCAATCAGTCAATTGCCGGTGTGCAGAATATCGTTCTGTCCGAATTCTCCCAACAGCCGCCCATGATGGCCAACATGGCGAGAATGGATGTGGCGATGAGTGCGCCAACGCAAATTTTCTCCTCTGATCAGGAAGTCAGAACCAACGTAAGTGTGAATTTTTTGATTGGTCATTCTGACCAGGAATAAACCGGAATTACTTATGCAATGGAAGGGAAGAAGGGCCAGTAAAAATGTTCAGGACCATCGCGGTCGCAGTTCACATGCCGGAGGTGGAGCAGGTGCATTGGGGCTATTGTTTAATATCGGTAGCAAATTTGGTTTCAAGGGAATCCTGGCCGTTGTAGTGGTTGGTGGGGTGATGTGGAAAATGGGGCTTGTTGATCCAGTTGCATTGCTGGGCGGGGCGCCTCAACAGTCCAGCGGGCCGGTCAAAGCCAGTGCGCAGGAGCAGGAACGCTTCGCTTTTGTAGAAGTAATCCTTGCAGATACCGAAGATATCTGGAAAGCGGAGTTTGCCCGTAACGGGGCTCAGTATAAGGAGCCACAACTGGTCGTTTTCAGGGGCGGTGTGCAAACAGCCTGTGGAAATGCAAGCGCTGCCAGTGGACCGTTTTACTGTCCGGGTGATCGTCAGGTATATATTGACCTTGGGTTTTATGACCAGTTGGAACAAACTTTTCAGGCTCCCGGTGATTTCGCTCAGGCCTATGTGATTTCACATGAAGTCGGCCACCATATTCAGACACTTTTAGGTGCCTCACAAAAGGTGCACGCCCGCCGGGGTCAGCCTGACTATAACGAATACTCTGTCAGGCTGGAGTTGCAAGCCGACTACTATGCCGGCGTTTGGGCGCATCATTCAAAACAATATCTGGAACGTGGTGACATTGAAGAGGCCATGCGTGCTGCTAACGCCATTGGCGACGACGCCATTCAAAGTAAGACACAAGGAAAAGTTGTACCACATACATTCACGCACGGGACTTCTGAACAGCGCATGCGTTGGTTTAATAAAGGCCTTGAAAGTGGCCGATTGGAGGAGGGTGATACCTTTTCGATGCCATACAGTCGTCTGTGATATCAGTCTTGACCGGTACGACCTGACTTTATGACTCTATAGCCTTTACAATTCGGCATGTTCCGCGCCGAATTCCATTCCTCTATTGCCGAAATTGAGCCATTTATCTGGGATGGGCTTTTTGCCAGTGATAATCCTTTCATCCAACATGCTTTTCTGCTGACGCTGGAAGAAAGCGGTTGCGTCTCAGATCAATCCGGTTGGTCGCCACTACACTTGTTACTGCTTGACGACACACAACCGGTTGCGGTTCTTCCCATGTATCTCAAATTCCATTCACATGGCGAATTCGTTTTCGACTGGGGCTGGGCCCAGGCGTATGAACGACATGGGCTCGATTACTATCCCAAGTTATTGAGCGCCGTTCCCTTCACGCCATCGAGTGGGCCGCGAATCGGAATAGCCAGCAATGCGGACAGGAGCAAAGTATTGGAATCGCTTGTAGAGCAGGTCAAGCTCAAGGCGGGCGAGCTGGGCTGTTCCAGCTGGCATTTGTTGTTTCCGGATGAAGCACTGGCGGCTGAGGTCTGCCTGCTTAAGGATTCAGAAATACTTAGTCGGCAGGACGTTCAGTTTCATTGGTTTAATCACGACTATGCCAGTTTCGAGGATTATCTGAAGGCATTGCGTTCTTCGCGGCGTAAAAATCTCAAACGAGAGCGCAAGGCAGTCCAGGATCAGGGTGTAAGCCTGGAAAGAAAAACCGGAAATGAAATTACTAATGAGGACTGGTCGGCGTTCTACCAATGCTATTGCAGTACATATCTCAAGCGAAGCGGACATCCCGGTTATCTCGACCGACACTTTTTTGATCTCTTGCTCGAGCGAATGAGTGAATCTTTGTTGCTGGTAGTGGCAAAACAAGACGAACAAGTAGTGGCCAGTTCATTATTCTTCTTTGATTCCCAAAAATTGTATGGCCGTTATTGGGGTTGCCTTACTGACGTCCACTGCCTGCATTTTGAGGCTTGTTTTTACCAGGGGATCGAGTTTTGCATTGAAAATAACATTGCCGAGTTTGATCCCGGTACCCAGGGAGAGCACAAGCTGTTAAGGGGTTTCGAACCTGATATGACCTCATCATATCACTGGATAGCAGATGTCCGTTTCCGCTCAGCAATCTCAAATTTTCTGGAAGATGAAAAGAAAAACACGCAAGCCTATGGCGAACAGGCGGCAGCATTTTTGCCCTTCAGGAAAGATAAGTGAGAGATATTCCGCTGTCGGTTTGGCGCCTGATGCTGGCCTATGCATTTATGATGTCAGGCACTTCATTGAACGTCTTGATCGCCGGAATTATTGGCGTGAAATTTGCTCCGAGCGCCGGACTTGCTACCCTGCCAGTCGCTTTGCTAATTGTCGGTGTGGCGCTGGCTACACTGCCAACCGGAAAATTTCTGGGCCGGTGGGGAAGGCGGCGTGTTTTTGTCGCATATGGCCTGTTGGCAGTGGTTGCCACATTGCTAGCGGCTTATAGTCTGGTGATTTCATCTTTTCCAACTTACTGCCTTTCTGCACTGATGATCGGCTGGTCTGCAGCAGCGGGTCACCAGTATCGTTTTGCAGCACTTGAACAGGCACCAGCAGAATTGGCTGCCAAGGCAACTTCAGTGCTTTTACTGGGTGGAATTCTTGCTGCTTTTATCGGTCCCGAATTGGCTGTACTGGGACGTAACCTGGTTTCTACCCCGTTCGCAGGTTCATACATGTTGTTGGTTGTGGCTTACGTTATGGGGGTGATTCTGGTAAGCCAGGTTCCTGATTCCATCATTGAAGAAAAAGAACATTCAGAGGCGATCCGGAGTCTTTCATCCATAGTGAAGTCCCCAATCGTACTTTTGGCTATATGCGCTGCAGCAGTGGGTTACGGCACAATGAGTTTCCTGATGACAGCGACGCCAATTAGCATGCATGAGCACTCCGGCCACAGTCTCGACTGGACTAAGAGAGTGTTGCAGGCTCACATCATTGCCATGTATTTACCTTCTCTGTTTTATCCGTCGCTACAAAGTAGATTTGGCCACCGGAATATGCTCCTTGCAGGCGTGGCAGCTTTTATGATTTGTGTTTTCTTTGCGCTCGCGGGGACCTCAGTGGCAAATTATTGGTGGGCCCTGGTGCTTTTGGGTATTGGATGGAACTTCCTTTTTCTGAGTGGGACCAATATTCTCGCATTTGGCTATCGAAGTCCTGAACGATTTCGGGTGCAGGCCATGAACGATTTTCTGGTGTTTTCCATTCAGGCCATCGTCGCGCTCAGCTCCGGATGGTTCCTGTTTCGATTCCAATGGAATGGGCTTCTGTATGCGGTTATGCCTCTTATTCTTGCCTTCCTCATACTGGCCTGGCGAAGCAAGGCGTACCTGGACATTGAAACTGAAAAGGCCGCAAGAATTTCAATACGAAATACACTGTAATTGTACACCGGTACTTAAATCGTGCCGGATTGAGACGAATCGTAGTTTTGACCGGACAAGATGCAACAATCGTGGCGCTAAGGCTCTAAAATGTGCCGGATGAGTAAGCTGTTTTCAACATTCGACCACAAACGCCAGTTTTGGGTTTTGCAATTATTTGGCTGGTCTGCATGGGGGGTAGGTAAGTACCTGCTTACCCTGTCGACTTTTGAAGATAAGTTCCCACCTCATTACGGGATTTACGTCCTGTCAATTACCGTGATTGCAATACTCATTACCCTGGTTTTGCGGGTTTTGTATCGCGCATTGTGGGAGCGGCCAATTTGGTTGAGAGCGCTTGCCTTTCTTCTCGGTAGTGCGGCCGCCGGTTATGCCTGGTACGAAGCCCGTGGCTATATTTTTACGCGCTGGGTATCCGAAAATGAAGAGACAAAGACCTGGCTTGAAAAAGCTGGTGATGCCGCTGAAATATACGAGAGACTC
Source organism: Rhodothermales bacterium (assembly GCA_047614505.1). GTDB lineage: Bacteria > Pseudomonadota > Gammaproteobacteria > Xanthomonadales > SZUA-36 > JABDJL01. The sequence goes on from JBLHGQ010000016.1 coordinate 32,262, forward strand.
TCATACATGAGTGCTTACAGCACGCCCATCTGGATTATGGCTGCATGGAGCGTGCTTTATTTTGGTATCAAGTATCAGCGTGTATTCCAGGAATACCGCGAGAGCGCACTCAAATCAGCAGCCATGGCGCATGAAGCTCAATTGAAAATGTTGCGTTACCAACTCAATCCGCATTTTCTGTTCAATACCTTGAATGCAATTTCAACATTAGTGTTGGAAAAGCAGATCGAGCAGGCCAATCACATGGTCACCAAGCTTTCCAGCTTTTTGCGGTACTCACTTGATAACGACCCGATGCTGAAAATCTCCCTGGCGCAGGAGCTCAAAGCGCTCAAACTTTATCTGGATATTGAGAAAGTTCGATTTGAGGAAAGGCTGGGTATGGAGCTGGATATTGAAGACGGCGCTGAGCGCGCCTTGATTCCCAGTCTGTTACTACAGCCGCTGGTTGAAAATGCCATCAAATTTGCCATTGCTAAGGCAGAAGATGGTGGCAATTTACGAATTGCAGCGCGGGTTTTTGCTGGAGACCTGCTGCTTGAAGTCAGTGATGACGGTCCAGGAGTTGAATTGGTCAATGGCGAGATTCCAGGGGCAAACGGGGTAGGTCTACGCAATACGCGGGAGCGGCTTCAAGAGCTCTACGGCCAGCACCATTCGTTCCGACTACATCAAACCGATCCCCATGGCTTGACCATCAGTATCCGCGTTCCGTTCGAAACGCATCAAAATTAGGGAGTCTCTGAATTTAGGGCTCCCTAGTTTCCGATAGGCCCGCCCGGCGGTGCCCCTAGCGCTTTAGAAGGCGTAAACCTGGATGGGTCTGAAATCATGGAAGCAATCTCGGTTTGCGCGTATGCAAAATGAGCCACCCAATCAGCATCCAGTCGTCTGTCCGTTTGTCCTTCCAGCCATTTATCCAGGTCGCGGATATTTTTCAACGCCTGTGCTCTCAGTTCAGAAGAGGTACTGCTATCGCTGCTGATGCTCAGTAGTCGCTGCAGCACCATGTCGTTGCGCAGGCGCTGTAGTGCGCCATTCATGCCGCTTTGTTGCTTGCTTCGCCAGCTTGCACCGAGCACTGCTGCCAGCAGATTCTCAAATGAAGGGTATTCAGCATCGGCGGCATGAAAGCGGTTCATTCTCACTGCCCGTTCCGGATGGAGCAAAACATCAAGTGTCAGGCCGATGACGCTTGAAGCAGGCGCCAGGGGGTCGAATAGCACACCAGTTGTTCTTGAAAAAGACTCACGGGTCAGACTATGGCCCGGAGGCCGTGCTGGTATCGCATTCACCAGTGATTGAGGTAATAGCAGCACTTCAGGTTCCAGGGACTTTAGTAGTGCGGTGATTGCACCATTTTGTTTGACCGCATCCACGGTGACGGGCATCGCCTGGCCGTCGCCACGCATGGCGTAATTGAAATATTGTCCGCCAATGAGTTTGCCCACTGCCTCAAGTTGAAAGCGGTGCAGCAGATACAAGGGCACCAGTACTTCTTCTATTTCGGCCATTGGCCTTCCGAGGCGAATGTTTTCCGGTCCAAAACGGCTCAATGCATATGCCCTGACTTTAAGCAGATGCTCAAGCTCGGCAATGGCATCCTCGCCGTTATCCCACAGGTTACCCAGTGGGTGAGCAGTGCCGGGATCTCTGGAATCTTCATCAGAAACATACAAAAGTCCGGAGTCGAGCGTATCTTGCAGAATCTGTTGCCGGTCTAAATTCTCATCAACAGAATCAGGGAAATCCTGGTAAGCGTACAGGACGGTGCGCTTGTCCCAGTCACCAATGCCAACGCCATAAGCGTCAGAGAGATCCAGATCACCATTCCCGTCAAATCGGATCAAAGGAAAGGGGTAGTCCATTACTGAAGCGCGGTTATTTACACTGGCAGCAAAATTATGTTCCATACCAATGGTATGTCCCACTTCGTGGGCGGAAAGTTGGCGGATACGCGCCAGTGACATCTCCAGCATGGTGTCCGGAACTTCTTCACTTTGATAGGGGCTGAGCAAGCCTTCGGCTATCAGGTAGTCCTGGCGCACGCGCAAAGACCCCAGCGTCACATGTCCTTTGATAATTTCCCCACTTCGCGGGTCCAGCACGGATGCTCCGTATGACCAGCCCCGTGTGGAACGATGAACCCATTGAATGACGTTGTAACGAACGTCCATCGGGTCGGCATCCTCCGGCAACAGCCTGACCTGGAAAGCGTCCTTATATCCTGCTGCATCGAAAGCCTGGTTCCACCAGGAGGCACCTTCGATCAGTGCAGAACGAATCGGCTCAGGTGCGCCGGGATCCACGTAATAAATGATCGGCTCAACAGCTTCAGAGACGCTGGCCTCTGGATCCTTTTTTTGTAAGCGATGACGGCGACCGTTGATAACATTGATGGGCTCACCAATGTCGGTCGCATAGTCGAAATAGCCATTACCGCCGCCGGTTCCAATAATGCCGGCCCTGGGATCGTAGGGTAACGGTGTGTAATTGTTATCCGGCAGGCGCACCAGTGAATGATGCAAGTGCACGGTGATGGCAGAGGGGTCCGGTACAACAGAAGGCAGAATATCGCTCACAGCGGCGCCGTTTTCATCAAATTTCCGGCTGCCTGTAAAGGTGATGATCGACTCGATCTCAGTATTGTCCGGAAAAGCCCTGGTACGGGGAAGAAAAATGGCGGATCGTGTTGCATCAACAGTAAATGAGCCTTGTGAAGACCGGCTAAGCCATTCGGCAAGTCCCTGCGAATCACTTAAAAAGAAAGAAGTGGCGTCCACCAGTATAATATCGCCGGATTCCTGTACTACATTGAAACCCCAAACCACCGACCGGGCAAATGACCCTGCAACCGCATCACGTTCTGCCTGGTTGCTTGAATTTGCCCGGTAATCCAGATTATTTTCTATCAGCAATACTTTCGGTCCGGAACGGAAAAATTCCACAAGCCTGGTATCGCCAAGTCGTCCCCGGTCGAGCCCAAGATCATTGGACCCAACTCCACGTGGCATGGAAGATTGATAGATAAACTGTTCGTCAAAACGGTCTATTGCCAGTAATAACTGACCTTGCTTACTGTCCCAATACAGGTC
>JBLHGQ010000017.1:0-34660 GCA_047614505.1 Rhodothermales bacterium
GCTTGTTGTAAGATTTTGTCGTGCCGATGCCAGGTAGATTTCAGCCGCTTCACCATCAGATGCTGCAAGCGCGAGCTCGGCATTTAACAGAGAGTAGCCGGAGATCCGGTCATCTTTGAGTTGGCGTTTGTCTACTTGCTTAAGCAATGTTGCTGAGCGTGAGTTATTACCTGCTTTCAACCAGGCTTCAGCGGCCTGCAACCGATATTGATGTTGCTCCGGCTCACCTGAAACAAGTGCTGCTTCCTGCCAAAGCCTGGCAGCTTCCGAAAAATTGCCGGTTGCCAGTTCCTGCTGCGCCCGGGACACTTCAAGTGGAATCTCAATGACTGGCGCAGGAGGACCACTTGCGCAAGCGCCAAGCAGAGTGATTGCAAGATATGCAATGAAAAGTCTGATGTCTGTTCGGATGCTGTCTGGCATGAGCCTTTGATTACTTGAATGTAGTTTCAATTGTTTCCATGCGGAATGATAACCTATGCATAATACTGCAGAGCACTGGAATTTTATGCTGGATCCCGGCCTTTATGTTGTAGCAACTCCGATTGGAAATTTGGAGGATATTTCCTTCCGTGCCGTCAGAGTGCTCAAGGAAGCGAATTGCATTGCCGCCGAAGACACTCGGCATAGCAGAATTTTGTTGAATCATTATGGAATTGATACCAACCTGGTTTCTCTGCACGAGCACAACGAGGAAAATCAAATTCCCCGATTGCTTGCCCGCATTGTAAAGGGAGAGGCGATTGCTCTAATTTCTGATGCCGGGACGCCGCTTATATCAGATCCGGGTTTTCAACTCGTCAGAGCCCTGGCCGCAGAAAACCTGCCTGTATTCTCAGTACCAGGCCCAAGTGCAGTCACTGCTGCACTTTCCATCGCTGGCATTGCTTCCGATCGATTTCGATTTGAGGGCTTTCTTCCAGCAAAGTCATCTTCCAGAATTAAACGTTTGACATCACTCGAAAGGGATACAGAAACCTTGATCTTTTTTGAATCAAGCCACAGGATAGAAGCCTCCATAGCGGATATGCTACAGGTCTTTGGCCCGACTCGCGAAGCTGCATTGTGCAGGGAACTGACCAAAAGATTTGAAACCGTTATCCGGGGAAGTCTGGAAGAGATACAAATCCGTATTGGCGCTGATGGTGATCAAAGGCGTGGCGAGTTTGTGGTTCTTGTCAGCGGTAGTCAAGACCATGCACCTGGTGTTGATGGTTTGGAGCTTGCCTGTGCCCTGCGTGAGCACCTGCCGGCCAGTCAGGCGGCCAAGGTCGCCGCTAAAATTTCCGGCACCCCGCGTAAAGATATTTACGAAAGCCTGAAAGAATCGTAGGAGCGATGGTGCGCTTGTTGTAGGAGAGATGGTGCGCTTGTTGCAGGAGCGATGGCGCACTTGTTGTAGAAGCGATGGTGCACTTGTTGTAGGAGCGATGGCGCACTTGTTGTAGAAGCGATGGTGCACTTGTTGTAGGAGCGATGGTGCGCTTGTTGTAGGAGCGATGGTGCGCTTGTTGTAGGAGCGATGGTGCGCTTGCGCAGCAAGGGCCATCGCGAATGTGTTTCGGTTAGCACTTCCACGAATTAGGTCGAGCACCGGTAACTATTTTTGAAAAGGCATCGTTTCGCGATTGAAAAAATACATGTATAGCGACATGTAACGCCACCGTGTATACATCCATGTAGGCTCGTCCGCATCATCCCTGATGCGTATGCCTTCAAAACCGTTTCCCGCTCATCTCCTGATCCATCGTGCAAATTGACACAATTCACACTATTAAAAAACTCCCAACTAGCGCAAAATACGCCCCGGAGTCGGCCAGGCAATCGCGCTGCAGTCCTTAGTGACATGCAGGGAGGAAAGTCCGGGCTTCACAGGGCAGGGTGCCAGGTAATTCCTGGGGGGCGCGAGCCTACGGAAAGTGCAGCAGAAAATAAACCGCCTGCCCACTGTAAAAGGTGTGGCAGGTAAGGGTGAAATGGTGCGGTAAGAGCGCACCGCACAGGTGGCAACATTCTGTGGCTAGGTAAACCCCACTTGAAGCAAGACCAAATAGGAAGGCAGAATCGCGGCCCGCGATGCCTTCGGGTAGGTCGCATGAGGACGTTGGTGACAGCGATCCCAGATGAATGATTGCCCACGACAGAACCCGGCTTATCGGCCGACTCCACCTTTTATGAGCGAAATGGGGCTCCTGCCCCATTCGCATGTCGTTTCGCAGACGCGTGGGTCTGCTTCGCTCTTGCACTCGCTGGCGCTCGTATTGGCACATCCATGTGCCAAATGGGTTGTTGTGTGATTGCGAACCGAAACTACATTCGCGATGGCTAAAAAGCTTCGCGATGGCTAAAAAGCTTCGCGATGGCCCTTGCGTTCCGCAAGCGCACCATCGCTCCTACGTACTTCCACAATTGATTGCGAACCGAAACCACATTCGCGATGGCCCTTGCGTTCCGCAAGCGCACCATCGCTCCTACGCTTTGTTATAAGCCAATGTTGGCCGAAACCACATTCGCGATGGCCCTTGCGTTCCGCAAGCGCACCATCGCTCCTACGCTTATAAACAAATTGGTGTTAACCGAAGCAATTCGCCTGGTGGTCCAGGCTCCTACGCTTCGTTTCACATTCGTACCTCCATATCATCACCAGAATGCGGTCTGAGGGTGGCCACTTCAGACTGCTTTAATCAAATATAAGTCCTTGTCCTGCTTGACAATCGCTTGATCTGCCACTATCGTGCATATTAGTGGGAATTAGTGGAAAATGATTGTATTAATGTGGGAATGAAGTGTTTTTCGGTGAAACAGCAATCAACTTGGATGCCAAAGGGCGTCTGGCGATCCCGACGCGGTTTCGGGAAGCAATTGACGAGCAATGCGCGGGTCGTCTCGTACTGGCGTATAGCGCCTTTGATTCAGGTGCTTTGTGGTTGTTTCCGGAGACCGAATGGAAGCGTGTACGTGATGATGTCATGGCGCTTAGTACCTTCAAACCCAGTCATCGTGCGCTGCAGCGCCGCCTTGTAGGAAGTGCTGCACCAGTGGAGCCCGATAGTAACGGGCGTATCCAGTTGCCTCAGACCCTGCGGCAAGTGGCGAATTTGGATAAACATGTGGTGTTTTTGGGTATGGGTTCCAGGTTTGAAATCTGGAACGAAGAAACCTTGAATCAGAAACGCCAGGAAGAGGAGTCCAGCCTCAATGAACCGGCATCAGAAGAGATGTCACGACTGGTCCTCTAAATCTCAAACGGATATTTGCGTTTACCAGAAGAAGGATTGGCTAGTTAAGACCAAAGGTTACGGCCAAAGTCGATGAACACATTTCAGCATCAGGCAGTGTTGCTGGATGAGGCGGTTTCATCACTCAACATTCGAGGAGATGGTATTTACCTTGATGGCACCTTTGGCAGAGGAGGACACAGTCGCGCTGTTATAGCGAGACTGACTGAGCAGGGACGCTTACTAGCTTTGGACAAAGACCCGGAGGCAATTGCCGCGGGACTGGCAGAACTGGGAAAAGATCCCCGTTTTTCAATCGTCCAAAGAAGTTTTGCAGACATGGACCATGTGGTCCGTGACTGGGGTGTAGAGGCAGCGCTGGATGGCATTTTGCTTGACCTGGGCGTTTCATCACCACAGTTAGAAGACCCGGAGCGGGGTTTTTCATTTATGAAAGACGGCCCTCTGGATATGCGGATGGACCCCACACAAGGTACTTCTGCGGCTGAATGGCTTGCAGAGGCAACCGAACGGGAAATTTCTCGTGTGATTTGGGAGTTCGGAGAGGAGCGCCAAGCGCGCAGAATTGCCAGAAGTATCGTGATGGCCAGGCAACGGGAACAGTTGCATCGTACATCACAGCTGGCGGAGCTGATTGAAAATACAATCGGCAGACGTGAACGTAAGCATCCGGCTACACGATGCTTTCAGGCAATTCGGATATTTATTAATAACGAACTGGCTGACCTGGCCTTAGGTCTGGAAGCCTCAATTAAGCAGTTGTGCCCGGGGGGGAGGCTGGTGGCGATCAGCTTCCACTCCCTTGAGGACCGCCTGGTCAAGCGGACGTTTCGAGAAGCCGCAAGACCAGGCAAGGTCCGTCGCAATATTCCGGAGCATCCTGATTGGAAGCCCGTGCTGAAATTGATAGGCAAGGCAGTTCGTTCCTCCGAACATGAAATCTCCGTAAATCCCAGGGCCCGCTCCGCGGTCATGAGAGTTGCGGAGAAACTTGGTTGAACGCACGGCTACTAATTCTGATCATTGTATTGATTGCTGATGTTTGCAGCGCACTAGGTGTTGTCTACACACGTCATCAGAGCCGCCTTCTTTCTGTCCAGTTGAGTGCACTGGAAAAAATTCATGACAACTCCGTAGCCGAGTGGAGCCGTCTGCAACTTGAGCAGGCGTGGTTGGCAGATGCCAGTCAGATTGAACAAAAAGCTCGAAACCAATTGAAAATGCAGCAACCACAAAGTATGCACATACTGGTAGTGCGACCATGAGCTCAACTGCTCAAAATCAAGTGCATTTGAGCAGGTTGTATGCCTTGTTATTGATATTCCTCCTCTCATCAGTTGCGCTGATTGCAAGGGCAGTCAATTTACAGGTTACAGAAACCGAGTTTCTGCAGGGACAGGGTAAGGCCAGATTCCTGCGCGAGGTAGATATCCCGACTACACGCGGCATTATCAGTGACCGCAACGGCGAACCTCTGGCTGTGAGTACGCCGGTAGACTCAGTCTGGGTTAAACCAAGTGAAGTGTTGCAAAGCCCCGAGAATCTTGAGCCCCTCGCCTCAGTGTTGGAAACCGACCCCGATGATATGGAGCGTAAGCTCACGCAACGATCGGGTAAAGAATTTGTCTGGTTACGCCGCCGCCTTCATCCCGACGTTGCCGCACAAATCAAGGCGCTGAACATCCCGGGTGTATTCCTGCAAAAAGAATACCGTCGCTTCTACCCCGCTGGTGAAGTGGCTGCACACGTGGTTGGATTTACCAATATTGATGATATTGGGCAGGAAGGACTTGAGCTCGCCTACAACGAGTGGCTTGCGGGCGAGACCGGCAGCAAGCGGGTAATCAAGGACCGCCTGGGTCGTACTGTCGAGGAAATTGAGCTGATCAGTGAATCAAGCCCTGGCAAGGATCTGCGCCTTACGATAGACAGGCGTTTGCAATATCTGGCCTACAGCGAACTGAAAAGGACAGTTTTAAAACACGGGGCACGATCCGGCAGTGTTGTCTTGCTGGACCTGGAATCAAGTGAAATTCTGGCCATGGTCAATCAGCCATCCTATAACCCGAATCACCCCGGTTCAGAGAATGATGGTTTGCGAAACCGTGCCGTCACAGATGTGTTTGAGCCGGGTTCGGTCATGAAAGCCATTGCTATGACCTCAGTGCTGGAAAGCGGCAAGGTGTCACTGGCGACAACGGTGGAAACAACGCCAGGTAGCCTCACAATGTCAGGCCACACGATCCATGATCACCGCGATTACGGATTGTTGGATCTGACTGGAGTTATCACCAAATCCAGCAATGTAGGCATGACAAAACTGGCATTGGAGTTGGAGCCGGAACACATGTGGGATACCTATCGCCGCTTTGGGTTTGGTGAAGCAACCGGAAGCGGCTTCCCCGGAGAGTCTGCTGGAGTGCTTCGTAACCATAGCCGTTGGCGGCCAGTGGAACAGGCGACAATTTCTTACGGTTACGGAATATCAACCACTGCTTTGCAACTGGCTCAGGCATATGCGGTCATAGCTAACGAAGGTCGTTTACGCCAACCGACCCTGATCCACGGCGCCATGAATCCACCAATTTCCGTGATAGATTCACGATTCACCCGGCAGATAGCGGCAATGCTTGAAACTGTTACTGGTCCGCTGGGAACGGGTAAGCAGGCCAATGTCCCGAATTATCGAATTGCCGGAAAAACCGGGACGTCAAGAAAAGCAAGTGCATCAGGATATGCCTCGCGGTATGTCGCAAGTTTTGCCGGATTCGCGCCTGTTTCCAAGCCGAGGCTTGTGTGCGTTGTGGTGGTAAATGACCCCACAGGTGACCTTTATTATGGCGGTGATGTGGCAGCACCCCTGTTCTCCAGTGTCGTAAGTGGCGCACTAAGATTAATGAATATACCACCGGATAATTATTCAGCTTTACTGGTAGATTCCGGAGAAGTTTTAAGTTCCGGAGCAGTCGGAGCCAAGCAATGACTTACGGAATGAGCTTGCGAATGCTTCTGGAAGGCTGGCTCCCGGATCCACCGAATATCGCGGTCGCCGGCCTTGATCTCGATTCACGATGTATAGAGCCAGGTCATGCTTTTATTGCTGTACAGGGCGCACAAGGGCATGGCCTTGACCATGTTGAAGCTGCTATTGAAAATGGTGCTGTCGCTATTATCCATGACGGTTCGCACGATGATCCTGATGTTATTGTGCCTTGCGTATCAGTTCCGGGCCTGGCGGACAAGCTGGGCGAACTGGCGTCGCGGTTTTGGGCCGCCCCTTCTGATCTGATGACCATTGCCGGAATTACCGGCACCAATGGCAAGTCATCAGTTGCACACTTTCTGGCCCAGGCTTGGCATCGATTTTACGGGGCTTCCGGAATGATCGGTACGCTCGGCTATGGGCCACTTGATGACCTGACTACAGCGAATCGCACCACCCCAGATGTATTGCGCCTCAATGGAATATTGGCGAAATGTCTGGACTCGGGAATTGATAGGGTGGCCATGGAAGTGTCGTCGCATGCACTTGAACAGGGCCGTTGTCAGACTGTCCAGTTCGATGCATGTGTTTTTACCAATTTGAGCCGCGACCACCTCGATTATCACCTGGATATGCAGGCATACGCCGACAGTAAAAAACGTCTTTTTACTGATTTTGCACCACGATTTGCGATTATCAATCACGACGATCTTATGGGTCGGTCCTGGATAAACGAATTGGGTGGAGATACCCAGGTGCTGGGGTTTGGAATGGCTCCTGGCGCTGAACTAAGCGCGGAAATTCTTTCAGTTGACGCTGATGGAATGTATTTGAGAATGAACGGGCCTTGGGGAAATTCCGAATTTAAAACCGGATTGCTAGGCGCATTTAATGTTTCGAATTTGCTGGCCACTGCCGGGACCCTGAGTTTGCTCGGTATGAGTTGGCGGGATGTTGTACGTGAGATGGAAATGATGGAACCGGTGCCCGGGCGAATGATGAGGTTGGGCGGTGAACTCGGACAACCGGTTGTGGTAGTAGATTACGCACACACTCCTGATGCGCTTGTGCATGCGCTACAGGCCGTCAAAAAACATTTAAGTGGCAAACTAACTTGTGTCTTTGGTTGTGGCGGTAACCGGGATCGTGGCAAGCGGCCGGAAATGGGTCGTGCAGCAGAGTCATTGGCCGACCGCCTGATCATTACCAGTGACAATCCCCGTTTTGAGTCGGTCAGTTCAATAATAAATGATGTGCTCAGTGGTCTCGAAGAACCCGCGAAGGCTTTAGTGGAGCCGGACAGGGCTGCCGCCATCACAAGGGCAATTTCCAGCTCAGGACCGGGTGATATCATTCTGGTCGCCGGCAAGGGTCACGAAACCTGGCAGGAAATCGGCGGGCAAAAACTTCCGTTTAGTGATGAAGCGGTGATCCGTACAGCTTTGGAGGCGGCCGCATGATCACCATGACGCTGCCACAGGCTGCAAAGGTTCTTGGCTGTAAAGATGTGGGCGGTGCCACAAGTTTCAGAGGCATCACTTCGGATAGTCGCATGGTTAATGACGGCATGATGTTTGCTGCGCTCAGTGGCGATCACGTTGATGGTCATGATTTTGCCGCTGCAGCATTAAACTATGGCGCGTCATGCGTTTTGGTCAACAGGAAGCTGGATATTCCAGTTTCCCAGTTAGTTGTCCCTGATGTGCTGGCTGCTCTGGGTAAGCTGGCGGCCTGGTGGAGGGCAGAAACTGATCCAAGCGTGGTCGCAATAACCGGTAGCAACGGTAAAACGACTACTCGTGAAATGGTGACCAGGGTTTTGGAACTTGATGCAAATGTTCTTTCAACTGCCGGTAATTATAACAACGAGCTAGGCCTGCCTTTAACCCTGTTCGGACTGAATCACGAGCATCGCTACGCAGTCCTGGAGTTAGGCGCAAGTAAAGGTGGTGATATTGCCTACCTGGCCGAGATTTCAGCGCCCGATATCGCTCTCATCACTAATGTAGGGCCTGCGCACCTTCAGGGTTTTGGAAATGAAGAGGGTGTGGCGCGTGCCAAAGGTGAGTTGTACCAGGCATTGCCGCTTGATGGGACCGCGATCATTAATATTGATGAACTTTGGTGTGATGTTTGGCAGGAAATGAGCCCTGCAAAGAATTTCATCACCTTTGGCAGGAAAACAAACAGTGATATTTACCCTGAATCTACGACTCAGGGTATAGAAATAAAAACACCATCTGGAAGCTTTCCTCTAAACCTGCACCTGCCCGGTGAACATAATCTGCACAATGCTCTGGCCGCGACCGCAGTTGCACTGGCTTTGAATATTCCGCTGGATCAGATTCGACAGGGTCTTGAAGACACTATGCCGGTACCCGGTCGCCTGAACCTGATACGTACTGAGAATGGATGGACAGTTATAGACGATACTTACAACGCCAACCCAGCCTCTTTATATGCTGCGCTGCAGGTATTGACTCATCAGCAAGGTGAACCGTGGTTGGTGCTGGGTGACATGAAGGAGCTAGGCCATAACAGTCACAGAATGCACGCAGAAATGGGTGAGGCTGCACGAGCACTCGGTGTGAAGAGAATTTTCGCAGTGGGCGATTCCTCTATTTTTACTGTGGATGCTTTTGGCAGGGGTGGGAGTCACTTTACAGATCACAAAAGTTTGCTCAAAGCGCTCTGCTCGGAAATTAGTGCTGGAGTCACTTGCCTGGTCAAAGGTTCACGCTCGATGGGGATGGAGCAGGTGGTGCAGGCCATTACCGGCCCTATGGCAATGCGGGAGGCTGGCTAATGTTACTGGAATTGTTCCAAAGGCTGGCGGAAGTAAATCCCGATTTCAGTGTTTTTGTCTACATCACCCTGCGCAGTATCCTGAGTGCGCTAACTGCGTTGGCTATTTCTTTGCTACTTGGACCGTCATTCATCCGCAAACTGGTCAAAAGGCAGATTGGCCAGCCAATCAGGGAGCTTGGACCCAAGTCACATTTTGCAAAAGCCGGCACCCCGACTATGGGTGGCGCTCTAATTCTATTTGCCATCGTGTTATCTACCCTGCTCTGGGCTGACCTTGATAACCGTTATATCTGGGTGGTTTTACTAGTGACACTGGCATTTGGCCTGATTGGCTGGGTGGACGACTATCGGAAACTCGTATTGCAAGACTCCAGGGGCCTGTCAGCAGGTTGGAAATACATGGCCCAGTCAGTCGCTGGATTGGCTGCCGCGATTTACCTTTACTCGAGTGCGCAGAGTCCCGCGGAGACTGAACTCATATTTCCGTTTTTCAAGGATGTCGTACTACCACTGGGAATGGGTTATATCGTTATTACCTATTTCTTTATTGTAGGTTTTTCCAATGCTGTAAACCTGACTGATGGGCTGGACGGTCTGGCGATTATGCCAGCGGTATTTTTAGCAGTTGCACTGGGCATTTTCGCCTATGTCACCGGACACACTGTTTTCTCTGATTACCTGGGAATCCCACACATACCCGGGACTGGTGAATTAACCATTTTCTGCGGTGCTATGGCCGGTGCAGGACTTGGCTTTCTTTGGTTCAACACGTATCCGGCGCAGGTATTTATGGGCGATATCGGAGCCCTGGCGATGGGTGCAGCCCTGGGCTTAATCGCAGTACTGGTTCGTCAGGAACTGGTCTTCATTCTTATGGCTGGTGTGTTCGTCATGGAAACGGTGTCTGTCATACTGCAGGTCCTGTCATTCAAGCTCACCGGTAAGCGTATTTTTAGGATGGCGCCCATTCACCATCACTTTGAGCTTAAAGGCTGGCCAGAGCCGAGAGTGATTGTCCGGTTCTGGATAATCTCCGTCATCCTCGTGCTGGCAGGTCTGGCTACGCTGAAGATACGATGAAATCACATTCTTCACATTCACAGGCACTGCGTGCAGATCGAGCAAACCACGAGGTCGCCCTGGACTTATGGTTGCTTCTACCGATTATGCTATTGGTGTCTTTGGGTCTTGTGATGGTAGGTTCAGCCTCAATTGCGATTGCTGAGAGCCAGGGGGTCAACGCAACTCATTATTTGCTCAGGCATACAATTTATGTTTGCCTCGGAATCGGTTTGGCATCTTCATTCAGAATTATTCCTGTGGCATTTCTTGAAAGGATTTGCAGGCCAATGCTACTGCTCGCTGCGCTGCTTTTGTTGCTGGTTTTTGTACCTGGCCTGGGACATTCTGTTAATGGCAGTAGTCGCTGGATCAGATTGGGGATTGTGAACTTTCAGGTTGTAGAAGCGGCCAAGGTTATGGTCATTATTTACATGGCTGGCTACCTTGTTCGCAAGTCTGAATTAATCAGAACCCGTTTTTTTGATACCTTTAAACCCTTATTGTTGGCTGGCTTGCTGTCATTTATTTTGCTGATACAACCGGACATGGGAAGTGCAGCAGTCATTACTGCCATCATCGGCGGAATGATCTGGCTTGCTGGTGCCGCATTGAGGCACATCATGGTTCTTATTGCTGTGACGCTGCCCGCTTTTGGCTGGGCTGCGATGGAACCTTACCGCCTTAGAAGAATCGTCAGTTTCATGGATCCCTGGGCAGACCCGTTTGATAGTGGGTTTCAGTTAACTCAGGCTCTGATCGCAGTAGGGCGGGGCGAAGTATTTGGTGTTGGTCTGGGTGCCAGTATCCAGAAACTATTTTATCTTCCGGAGGCCCATACAGATTTTATTTTTGCAGTTCTGGCTGAAGAATTCGGTCTGATTGGGGTCATTTTTGTACTCGGACTGTTTATGTTGCTGGTGACACGAATAATGTCGATCGGCATGATGGCCCATCGCAGTGAACGTCCGTTTGCGGGAAATCTGGCATTTGGAATAGGGATTTGGATAGGCTTGCAGGCCTTGGTCAGTATCGGAGTGAATCTTGGTGTTCTGCCAACCAAAGGGCTCACATTGCCGTTAATCAGTTCGGGTGGAAGCAGTATTTTGATGACCTTCCTCGCGCTGGGTATGGTTTTTCGAATTCGCTATGAATTGGATCGTGATGGCTTGCTTCAACCTCGAAGTCGAAGCCGTATTACCGGGTCTGAAACATGAAGCCATCTTCGCCAAGTGTGCTGATTATGGCCGGCGGAACGGGTGGGCATATTTTCCCGGGGCTGGCTGTGGCAGATCAGTTTCAAAAACTTGGCATCAAGGTTCGGTGGCTGGGTGCTGAGGGTGGTATGGAATGCCGGAAGGTCCCAGCGTATGGGATCGAGATTGATCAGGTGAGAATATCTGCAGTTAGGGGGAAAGGAGTCAAGGCCTGGCTCACTTTGCCCTTTCGCCTGGCAAAAGCAGTTTTGGATGCAAGGGCGAGCATGATTCGGAACCAACCAAGTTGTGCACTTAGTTTTGGTGGCTATGTTGCCGGGCCGGGTGGAATTGCCGCTTGGTTACGTGGCGTACCATTGATTGTTCATGAGCAAAATCAGGTGCCTGGCATGACTAACCGGGTACTGGCCCAAATTGCCAGACGGGTACTTCAGGCCTTTCCAGATACGTTTCCTAAACGGCTTCACGCAGTGACTTGTGGAAATCCCGTTCGACAATCCGTGGCTGGAATGCCGGAGCCGGGAACTCGCTTCTTTCAGCGTACCGGCCGACCCAGATTGCTGGTGACTGGCGGAAGTCAGGGTGCACGTGCCTTGAACAGGATTGTACCCGAAGCGTTGAATTTACTGCCGCAAGAGCTTCAACCACAGGTATGCCACCAAACGGGTGTTGCTGACCGGCTTGAGACAGAAAAGTCATACATCGAAGCGGGCATCAAGGCAGAGGTTCACGAGTTTATCGACGGTATGGCTGATGCTTATGGCTGGGCTGACCTGGTGATTTGCAGAGCAGGTGCTTTGACCATCTCAGAATTGGCAGCCGCCGGAGTTGGTGCGATTCTTGTACCGTTTCCACATGCTGTCGATGACCACCAAACCCGTAATGCATCTTTCCTTGTGAATTCAGGTGCTGCGCAAATTGTTGCGGAAAAAAATTTGCAAGCCCAGTACCTGGCAGATCAATTACAAGCGCTGTTTCTTGACCGACCCAGGATGTTGGAGATGGCTGTTGCAGCAAGATCGGTCGCCATCCCCAATTCTGCAGAACAGGTTATTGAAGCTTGTAGAGAGTGGGTGTCCGCATGATAGGAGGCAGCGAGTGAGAGCCAGGGGAGGGCAA
This sequence comes from Rhodothermales bacterium, assembly GCA_047614505.1. Taxonomy (GTDB): domain Bacteria; phylum Pseudomonadota; class Gammaproteobacteria; order Xanthomonadales; family SZUA-36; genus JABDJL01. Next base: position 12,426 of record JBLHGQ010000017.1, read on the forward strand.
CTTCAACCGATGCGTCGCATGCGTAAGGTGCACATGGTAGGCATCGGCGGTTCGGGAATGTGCGGCATTGCAGAAGTACTCGCCAACCAGGGCTTTGAAGTCAGTGGCTCTGACGTGCGTGAATCCAGAGCGACCAGACACCTTGATAGTCTGGGTGTGAAAATAAACTACGGTCATGACGGCTCGCTGGTAAGCGAAGTTGATGTACTGGTTGTTTCAACTGCAATACCTGCAGATAACCCCGAAGTTCTGGCGGCCAGGAAGGCAAGAATTCCAGTTGTTCCCAGGGCTGAAATGCTTGCTGAACTCATGCGTTTTCGACGCGGTATCGCGGTTGCAGGCACTCATGGAAAAACCACCACGACCAGTCTCGCCGCAAGTTTACTGGCAGCGGGGGGTCTGGACCCGACATTTGTTATTGGCGGTGTAGTTAACGCCTGGGGGAGTAATGCTCGTCTCGGCCAGGGTGACTATCTGTTGGCAGAGGCGGATGAAAGTGACGGCTCCTTTTTGTTACTGCAACCAGTGATCGCAATCGTGACCAATATTGATCGTGATCATCTGGAAAGCTATGAAGGCAGTTTTGATAACTTGCGCAGGGCGTTCTCCGAATTTCTACAGCACCTCCCGTTCCATGGTGCGGCATTGTTATGTATTGACGATGAAGGGGTCGCTGCACTAATCCCTGAAGTGACCAGGGCGGTGGTAACTTTTGGATTATCTGAAGCCGCTGATATCCGTGCCACAGAAGTAAGGCAGGAAGGTCGCAGGATGTTCTTCAATGTCCACGTACCGGCTAGCGACTCAGTTGTGGAAGTTGTGCTTAATCTTCCCGGTGTGCATAACGTCCGGAATGCATTGGGCGCAATTGCGGTTGCATGGGAATTGGGTCTGGATCTCGAATCAGTGGTGTCCTGCCTGGAGAATTTTGAAGGTATCGGTCGTAGATTTGCTGATCTTGGTTTCCACGATATCGGTGGGCATCGAATTCAGGCAATTGAAGATTACGGTCACCATCCAACCGAGATTGAGGCGACCATGAAGGCAGCCCGGGGTGGCTGGCAGGGCCAACGCCTAGTGGTGGTTTTTCAACCGCACCGTTACAGCAGAACCCGCGACCTGTTTGATGATTTCAGCAGAGTGCTTTCTGATGCGGACGTTGTGTTGATTACTGAAGTTTACGCGGCAGGTGAAAGTGCAATTGATGGGGTGGACAGCCGCGCATTGTGTCAGTCAATTCGAGCCAGAGGTAAAGTTGATCCGGTATTTCTTGCCGGGATAAATGAGGTAATGGGTGCCCTTGAAAACTGCCTCCTTGATGATGACCTGGTTTTGTTGATGGGTGCCGGCAGTATTGAACAAATCGCTCAACAATTGCGGGATTCCAACGGCGCAAATGGACTTACAGAATGAACACATTGACGCCTCAGCGAATTCATAACCCGGCAGAATTTGGTTTTGTTGGTTTGCTGGTAGGGGGTGACAGCGCAGAGCGTGAAGTATCACTCGATGGTGGTGCTGCTGTTGCCCGTTCATTGGAACGCAGTGGTGTTAGGTACGAGGTGTTCGATGGTGGGCCGGCATTGATCGAGGCTATAGAAGCTGGCGGAATTGATCGTGTTTTCAACCTGATGCACGGGCCCGGCGGAGAAGATGGTGCCATACAGGGAGTATTACAGCTGTTAAGGACTCCGGTGACCGGTTCGAGCCTGCTGGGATCGGCACTGAGCATGGATAAAGTGCGTTCCAAATTATTGCTCAAGCAGCAGGGAATTTCGACCACAGAATTTGAACTGGTCGGTCCACACGACCGCGATTATGGAAATGTATCTGAACGTTTTGGTTTTCCAATGTTTGTGAAGCCATGCGGCCTTGGTTCAAGTATTGGTGTCTCAAAGGCTCAAAATGAACTTGAATTATCCGAAGCGATAGATCTGGCACGTCATTATGGCGATGAAGTACTGGTAGAGCCGGCAGTGGTTGGTGAAGAATATTTTGCCGGCATTTTGGGAAACTGTGCACTTCCTTTAATTCGAATTGAGACACCGCGTGAATTTTATGACTACGAAGCCAAATATAATTCTGATGAGACAAAATATTTCTGTCCCGCCGGGCTTGATGAAGATCTGGAACTGAGCCTGCGGCAACAATCGCTGCAGGCTTTCGAAATCTTGCAGGCCTCGGGATGGGGCAGAGTAGACTTTATTCTGGACCAGAATAATAAGCCGTGGTTTCTGGAGGTAAACACCATTCCAGGAATGACAGATCACAGCCTGGTTCCACAGGCAGCAGCAGAAATGGGAATCAATTTTGATGAGTTGGTCTGGCGGATTCTGGAGACCAGCCTGTGAATCGTGTCACTATAATTGGGTCACTCAAATATTCACGGGGATACAGTCAGGACCTGCTGGCTATACTGTTCATGTGCCTGTTAGCTGCTGGTGGCGCCATCTGGGTGGCGATGGGTATGGTCACTGCGGAGCAATGGCCGGTGCGTTGGCTTGAAGTTGACGGTGCTTTTGAAAGGGTGAGTGCAGAGCAGATAAGGGCCAGTCTTATACCAGCGACATCCGGTAGTTATTTCACGGTGAACCTGGGAAAAATAAGACAGGCGGCATATCGACAGCCGTGGGTTGAAACTGCCACGGTGCAGAAATCCTGGCCTGATACGGTTCACGTAGAAATTAAGGAATTTACCCCCGTTGCACACTGGATTGGGGACTATCTGATCTCCTCAAACGGCACTTCATTTGAAGTGGCTGGTGCTGCAGGAATACAAGGTCTGCCACGTCTGAATGGCCCACCTGAACAGTTGGATCTTGTATTCGCCAATTGGCATAAATTTAATGATGAATTACTGCGGGCCGGGCTGGAAGTGGGGTTGATTCGGCTCGAACCACGTGGCTCGTGGTTTTTGCAATTAAGTAACGGTACCGAAGTACAAATCGGCCGCGAAGACCCCTATAAAAGGCTTCAACGTCTGGTAGGGAGTTGGGCCGGACTAATGCATGGCAAAGACATGGCTCCCATGGCCGTGGATCTTCGCTACACAAACGGATTTGCAGTGCGATGGCCAAAACCACCAGACAGGTTTGCGGGGACTTATGGTAAAGAAAACTGAAAAATCACTGGTCGTAGGACTGGACATAGGCACATCCAAGATCGTTGCGATTGTTGGTGAGATTCAAGCTGATGGCTCGGTCGAAGTCATTGGCCTTGGATCACATCCCTCAAGAGGGTTGAAGCGCGGCGTTGTGGTGGATATGACCTCAACGGAACAGGCAATTCAACGTGCTGTAGAGGAAGCGGAACTGATGGCCGGATGCGAGATTCATTCGGTGTTTTGTGGAATCTCCGGGAACCACATTCGAAGCCAAAATTCAGACGGTACGGTTGCGATCAAAGACAAAGAAGTTACTGAAGGTGATGTGGATCGCGTTCTTGATGCAGCCAGGGCGGTTCCGGTCGCAGCAGATCAGAAAGTTCTGCATGTGTTGCCCCAGGAATATGTACTGGACAACCAGGATGGCATTCGTCAGCCAATTGGAATGGCCGGTGTCAGGCTTGAGGCGCATGTGCATGTCGTGACCGCGGCACTGAGTGCAACCCAGAATATCACAAAATGTGTGGCACGCTGCGGCTTGACTGTTGATGAGTTGATCATGCAACCCCTGGCGGCCAGTTTTGCAGTCTTGAGTGAAGACGAGAAGGACCTGGGCGTCTGTCTTGTTGATATAGGAGCGGGCACGACCGATATTGCCGTGTTCACCGACGGCGCAATTCGCCATACAGCCTGTATTCCGATTGCTGGAGACCAGGTTACCAATGACATCGCAGTTGCCCTGCGTACGCCAACACAACATGCCGAAGATATCAAAATCAAGTACGCATGTGCACTCGAGCAGTTGGCCGGGAGCGAAGAAACCATTCAGGTACCAAGTGTCGGTGACCGTACTTCCCGGCGACTTGCGCGGCAAACGCTGGCCCAGGTCGTGGAAGCACGTTACCGCGAATTATTTTCTTTGGTCATGGCTGAGCTTCGCCGAAGTGGTTTTGAAAGCATGGTCGCATCCGGTCTGGTGATGAGTGGAGGTGCCTCCAAGATGGAAGGTGCGATAGATCTGGCTGAAGAAATATTTCACATGCCCGTAAGGCTGGCAATACCCCAATATGTAAGTGGATTGTCTGATGTGGTTTCAGATCCGGTCCACGCGACTGGTGTAGGCCTGTTGCTCTATGGCAGTCAGGCGGATAGAGGCCGGAGTCTATTGGGTTCTGGTAGTGGTGATTCTTTATTGGACCGGATCCAAAGTTGGTTCCGGGGTGAATTTTAACGGTTTTTTAGGAATGCACTGGCCAAACGGGACGGTACAAAGCCCCGAATCCGGTGAAAAACAAGGCGAGCGAGAGGAGAACTAAAATGTTTGAACTGGTGGAAAATTACACACCAAGTGCCCAAATTAAGGTCATTGGTGTCGGAGGCGGTGGCGGCAACGCCGTTGCTCAAATGATTGATGCCAATATTGATGGTGTCGAATTTATTGCGGCCAATACTGATTCTCAGGCCTTGCGCCAATTTAAGGGCAAGGCGGTATTGCAAATTGGCACAAGTATCACAAAAGGCCTTGGCGCTGGTGCCAATCCGGAAGTCGGCAGACAGGCGGCATTGGAGGATCGCGACCGTATCATCGAAATACTTACCGGTGCCGATATGGTCTTCATCACCGCAGGAATGGGTGGTGGCACTGGTACAGGGGCCGCACCGGTGATCGCTCAGGTTGCAAAAGAACTTGGAATATTGACTGTTGCTGTGGTAACCAAGCCGTTTCATTTCGAAGCCCGTCGGAGGATGGCAATTGCCGAGCAGGGAATCGAAGAATTAGCGCGTCATGTGGATTCATTGATCACTATCCCAAATGCTAAACTATTTGATGTAATGGGTGATGATGCTTTGCTTCTGAATGCATTCAAAGCAGCCAATGACGTTTTACAAGGAGCGGTACAGGGCATTGCCGAGTTGATTACAAGGCAGGGTTTGATTAACGTCGACTTTGCAGACGTTCGCACGGTGATGTCTGAAATGGGGAAAGCTGTGATGGGTACCGGGCGGGCGCAAGGAGAAGATCGCGCTCATATGGCAGTTCATGCTGCAATTGGAAGCCCACTTCTGGAGGATATCAATCTTTCAGGCGCGCGTGGCGTACTGGTCAATATTACTGCAGGTATGAACCTGACCATGAAAGAGTTTGATGAGGTTGGCAGTGCGGTTGCGGACCTGGCATCAGACGATGCCACGGTTGTAATTGGAACCGTTATTGATCCGGAGATCGGAGATGAACTGAGAGTAACGGTTGTCGCAACCGGTCTTGGCGAAGCTGTGGCTAATCGACAACCACTGGAAAGCAAGATGAAGTTGGTTCGAAATGGCACTACTGGTCAGGCTGAGCGTATGTTTGGTGAGGAAGCTGATGGCGGTTTCATTGGAGAATCAACACCACAAACTTCCGCTGGTGAAGCTGAAACCAACGACATGTTTTCGCAACAGGAAAACATCGACTACCTGGATATCCCTTCATTTCTGAGGATACAGGCGGACTAAGCCGGATTGCTATTGAGGAACTAAAACGCCTGTTTTACAGGAGTTCTCGCTCGCCTTAGGAGTCAGCCTGATTTGCAGGCTGGCTCTTCATTAATGAGAAAGCATGACGGGCCGCGCTCCGCGCTTTATTCAGAGTCGCTTCGCGACTTCATCAATTGCGAGGATACTGCCTCGCAACACCGCTTCGCGCTTTATTCAGAGTTGCTTCGCAACTTCACCATTTGCGAGGATACTGCCTCGCAACACCGCTCCGCGCTTTATTCAGAGTCGCTTCGCAACTTCATCAATTGCGAGGATACTGCCTCGCAACACCGCTCCGCAGAGTTGTGACTCTGCTTCGTTCCTGCACTTCGCTGTCGCTCGTGTAGGTACATCCATGTACCTGATATTTTCGTGGAATTTAAAGGGCGCTAAATGGTTGTTAAAATGTTGTTAAATAGCAACATTTTGTGGCTTAAATACCAAATTAATCTTTAGTGACTATAGCCCCTGTGCTAGAATTTCAACGATTATTCTGGTTTGAGTTTCTATGTAAGTGATAAAGCAACGTACATTAAAAAATGTAATCAGAGCAACTGGAGTGGGAATTCACACTGGTGAAAAGGTCTATATGACGCTTCGGCCAGCTGCTGTGAATACGGGTATTATTTTTCGAAGGGTTGACCTTGAGCCGGCGGTTGATATACATGCCACTGCCGCAAATGTTGGCGATACAAGTATGTCGACCACTCTGGTTCAGGATGGTGTTCGTGTATCAACCGTAGAGCATTTGTTATCCGCCATGGCAGGTATGGGAATCGATAATGCTTATGTTGATGTAAGTGCCGCCGAAGTGCCAATTATGGACGGCAGTGCTGGTCCGTTTGTATTTCTTATTCAGTCGGCCGGTATTGAAGAGCAATCCTCTGCCAAACGCTTTATCAAGATCTTAGAGCCGATTGAAATAAGACACGATGATAAATGGGCACGATTTGAGCCTTATGACGGTTTCAAGGTTTCTTTCAAAATTGATTTCAATCATCCCGTATTCAAATCTCATACTTCTTACGCTTCTGTCGATTTCTCTACTACGTCATTTTTGAAAGAAGTGTCCAGGGCAAGAACCTTTGGGTTTATGAGAGATCTGGAAATGTTACGGGATCGAAACCTCGTTCTAGGAGGCAGCATGGACAATGCTGTCGTTCTGGACGATTACAGAGTCTTAAATGAAGATGGTTTGCGTTATGAAGATGAGTTTGTAAAACACAAGGTTCTTGATGCCATTGGCGATCTTTATCTGCTTGGCCATGGTTTAATTGGAGCCTATTCCGGATTCAAGTCCGGCCATGAACTGAATAACCTGTTATTGAGGAAACTACTCGACACCCCCAGTGCATGGGAAGAGGTCATTTTCGAAGATCAGGAAACTGCCCCAATATCATACGCACACCCTGCTACTGCTCTGTAAATCGTTGTACTAAGCCGCAGTACCTGCGGTACAAACCACACTAATTTACTATCGGATTTCTATGAATGATACGATAAGATAGTACTGTTGCCTGGAAATGCTGATCAAAATAATATAATGGGGACAAGTAATACGAATGGCGGATGGGCTAGGATTTTACGGTTTTGTTCAGTTGGCGCTGTTTCCAGCGCTCTCTATTTTGTATTGGCATCCATGATCACATATCTGTTCCCAGACCATGAAGTGACAGCTTCAGTCACGGCGTATTCTGCTTGTATTGGATTTTCTTTTATCTTTCAGAAATATTTTGCTTTCCGTTCAACCCGTCCTTTCAAGTTTGAACTCGCCAAATTCACGGTTGTATCCTTGCTGGGACTATCATTGTCGACTGGTATTGTTTATGTAGCTGTTACATCCTTTGGAATCTCCGCATATGGAAGCTATATGATCGTGGTCGCGACAGTTCCATTCCTCAGCTACATTTTGTTCAGTCGTTTCGTTTTTGACTGAATCGAAAATATGTCAACGTTAGGAATTCACAATGATTTCAATTAGTACAGTCACGCCGGTTTACGCAGGGCAGGAGTACCTGCCGCAATTGGTTCTGGAGCTTAATCAATTGAGAGTCCAGATTGAAACTCATTCGAAAAAACTTGTGCTTGCTGAGTCCATATTTGTACTTGATGGCGCAATTGATTCATCAGAACAAGTGATCGACAAGTTGTCAAAAACTTACCCTTGGATAAGAGTAGTCACCTTATCCAGAAACTTCGGGCAACACAACGCCACTGTTGCTGGAATTCTACATTGTTCGGGTGACTGGGTAGTGACACTGGATGAAGACTTGCAGCATCCCCCGGAAAACATTCTGCATATGCTTTTCATTGCAGCTGAAGAACATGCCGACGTTATTCTCGCTACGGCAAGTCATGGCACTCACGGTAGCGGCTATCGGGACTTATTTTCCGTCACAGCTAAAAAATTGATCAATTGGGTTTCAAAAAGCAAATTCACGGCATCTTTTAGCAGTTTTCGATTGATTCGTGGCGAGATTGCCCGTGCAGCTGCCTCGGTCAGTTCTCACCAGACTTATTTTGATGTCGCGCTGGTGTGGTTTACGTCGCGAATTATTCCGTATCCACTGCATCTGGAAGATCAACGATTCCTCGAAAAAAAGTCTAGTGGATATTCGTTTTTTAGTCTTTTAAGTCACCTTAAGCGATTGATTTTCAGTTCTGACATCCAGTTTTTCCGGTTTTCAATGCTCATTAGTGGAGCATCTTTACTACTAGCCATTCTGGTGGAGTCGTGGGTGCTAATCAACTTCTTCTTCAACCCGGATGTCGCAGACGTCAGAGGTTGGGCATCATTGATGAGCGTGATGTTTTTTTATGGGGGTGGGATTTCTTTGCTACTTGGGTTCACTCTGGAGTTTGTGCGGACAGATATGTTCAATGGTCAGGGGAAACCTACTTTTTTTGTAGTCGATAGAAGTTCAGATAACCTACTGGCTTCTGAATTAGATTATGTTCTTAAGCCTGAAACTCAGCTTGAAGGTTGAAGCTAGAATCATGTCACGCATCAATAAATATGCATGAATTTGACAAATTTGGTCATGATTATGAAAAGAGACTCGAAGGCTCTATCAAAGGTTTGGCTAGCATCGATACAGCAATTAAATCCAAGCTCCAAGTATTGCAGAGTCTCATTGACTCCAGTCGACTGAATGGTAACTTCAGAGTATTGGATTTTGGTTGTGGAACCGGCTTGCTATCAGCAGCGATGACTCGGTTCACAACAAATGTGACTGGCGTAGACGTATCTTTGGAATCGTTGCGTAACGCGGTGGTAAAATCAGGTAAATCAGTGCTTTTTAACGGTCAACAAATGCCATTCAAAAATGACAGTTTCTCTTTCGCTGTTGCGTCGTGTGTTTTTCATCACATTCCATCAGCGGCACGATCACAAGTGCTGGAAAGTATCAACCGGGTATTGGCGCCAAACGGTATCATTATTATTATTGAACATAATCCATACAATCCGGTGACGCGATTCGTTGTCAACCGCTGTGAATTTGACCGGGATGCCGAACTGCTTTCCATGTCACTGACTGAAAGTCTGCTGCAGGCCGCAAGTTTTGAAAAAGTGGACTGTGGATACTTCTACGCCATCCCGCCCATTAACTCTGCGTTGTCTATGATAGATTCTTGGTTTTCTAAAATCCCACTTGGTGCGCAGTATTATTGCGCGTATCAAAAGCCACGGTGAGTCAGACTTTTTCTGGAATGAACGGAATGCGACATTGTTGATATTTCACGAAAAATCTTCGGTAGAATCCAGGAAACTGGTGCTGTTATTCGGTTTTGGGCTTATCGGTAGTGCAATTGCAAGGCGCCTGGAGTGGAACAAATATGCCTGCATTTTCCGATTTGATACTTCGTGGTCTGATGCCAAATTAAGGGAAAAGCAGTTTTTGGCCATTAAACAGGCGGTTTTTGAAATTGGGCGAAAAGAATCGTGTGAACTACATTTGGTTTGGAGTGCCGGGAAGGGTGGCTTTGCCAGTAGTGAGACTGACCTAAGAGATGAACAGACTTCATTTGATGCAACACTGAGTCTTTTCCAGACACTTCTACCTTCGCAAAAAGGCATTTTCCACTTTATCAGTTCGGCAGGCGGCCTTTTTGAAGGTCAAAGACTGGTTGAACAAACATCTGAACCCAATCCGTTGCGACCATATGGAGTAATGAAGCTTCATCAGGAAATGCAATTGGCCGGTCTGGAGGATGGCGCGCACCGGAGAACCAGGATTTATCGACCCAGCACAGTATTTGGCGCACAGGAATTTAATTTCCGTTCCGGCCTCATTAGTCACTTGATTTGGAACGCACTAAGGAATCAACCAACCACCTTGGAATCCAATTTACAAGCACTCAGGGACTATGTTTTTGTCGAAGATGTCGGACGTTATGTAGTGCGGAAAATCCAGACAGGGATGAATGATTCTGACGAGGTTTGTCATCTGGTTTCCTCAAAACCATCTTCAATTTTTGAAGTGACCAGAAAAGTCCAGAAACTGCTCGGAAAGGCGATTCTTTACCAGTTCTCTGACGTGCACCAGAATAATGCAAACATTACTTTTTGCAGAAATGCTCTGCCACAGGATTGGAGTCCGGCAAACCTTGATTTTGGTTTGAGTGAAGTGCTCCGAAAAACCAGAATGTTTATCTACGGAGCACCGTCTTCAAAGTGAACCAAAATTCCAAAATCAATTGGATCAATTTCGTTGAAAGCAGACGTTCGCTGATAATTGGATCAGTTCTTCTGATCAGTCTGGTTGCCTTGTTTGTAAGTTCGCTTCGCAATCCGGTAGCCTATGACTCATTCTGGCATTTGCAAATGGGCAAAGACTGGATCGTTAATGGGCTTAGCCCATGGATCGATCACTACAGTTACACATTCGGCGGAGAAGCGATTTCGAATCCGCCGGTTATGTTCCAGGCCTTGTTGCACTTTTCGGTTTCTCAATTTGGCGTAGAAACCGGTTTCCTGTTGATTAAACTGGCAAGTTTTTTCTTAGTTCTTGTTGCGGTATATATTTTGCTGAGAAAGCTCAAAGCCAGTGTGATTATATTTGCATTGGTCCTGCCAGTAATCGCATTTCTGTTGCAATTGCGAGTCTTCGTGCGCCCGGAACTTTTCTCATATTTCTTGTATGTTGTTGCTCTCTATTTTCTGTTTCGACCTGATAAGAAAATCTCTAAAAGCCAGGTTTTGTCCATGATGCTGTTGGCTCTGGTTTGGACTAATTACCACAGTACTTCGATAGTTGGGTTCGTTATTTTCGCTGCCTATTTTCTGGATTGCGCTGTAGAGCAATATGATAAACATGCTCCGTCCTCCACATGGTTCAAGTGGTTTTTGTCCGGCCTGTTGGTGTTTGCAGTTGGGTTTGTAAATCCAGCCTGGTCGCATCCGGTATTGGAGTCATTTTCATTTTCTTCCGACTGGAAGCAATTAATTGCAGAATATCAACATGACCCTACATTGCTTAAATTGGCCGGCTTGTATGTAGTGGGTCTAATTGCCGTGATCACGCCTTTTCTGGCGTTCAAACAGAGAAAATTTGGTCATATACTCGTTTGGGCGACGTTGGTCTACGCTGCGGTGGAAGTATCTCGCATGATTCCTGTTTCCGGAATTGTCGTGACTTTACTAATGGCAGACTTGCTAGTTTCGTCTAATTTTCCGCAATCATTACTATCTGAGAATCGTAAAAAGATCAGATTGACAGGTTTGATTTGCCTGATTGCAATCTGTACGACCTTGTTCTCGATTATAGAGCGCTCAAGGAATTTCATGTCGGAAAATCGTATGACAGCAACCCGCTATCCAGAAGCCATGATCGAATATATGAAGAAACGAGAAACCAAGAGTCGGGTGTTCAACGATTATGGTCTCGGGGGTTACCTGATTTATAATTTGGCACCCAACGCCCAGGTGTATATCGATGGGCGCACTAATATTTTATATCCTTTGGAGCATATGAAATGGCACTCGGCCTTAGTTAATTCGCCAGAAGAATTAGAAGCAGAACTTAATAAATATGACGTCGATACAGTCGCCTGGACACATACTGACCCGAAGTTGCTTGACGTTCTGATGGAAATCAGTGGCTTCGATCTCGATTTTATGGATGCCTGGCATGCAATGTATGTTCGCGGTCCTGGTAATTTCCCATTACTTGGAAAATTAATGTCGCAGCCATCCTGTTGGCAGCCAGAATTATCAGAGAAGATTCTTGCTGAAGGCAGAATAATGGAAGAGATACTCCCGGGTTATTCACGTCTGTTTCCGTTCGTAAATTTGTTGCTTGAGTACGATTTGGCAATCGACAAAGAGACATTTCTTGATGAGAAATTACTTAGCAATCGATTGAACGATGAGATTTATAGGTTTGCCGCATTCCGACAGATGGAACTGGGCAATAATGTCAGGGCTTTCGACATTTTCGAAAGTGTCGAAAAACGTAGGATTCAAGATTTCCTTGCGCAAGCGGCAAGTGCATTACTCGATCGGGATTTCGAATTATTCGCCAGTACTCTTAATGAAATTTCCAGCAGGTTTTGGCAACATGTCAGTGGTAGGGATCTTCAGGTACTGTTGAATCTGTATAGCGCATTGGAAGAGTTTCGAGCATTAACGCCTTATGAAAATGCAAGTAAGAGCAATCTTCAATCCACAGTACGTGCTAACTCAGTTTCTGAAAATCATTTGGATATTGACACCAGCGCATTTTGTCCTTTTTCGCTAGTGGCAAATTTACAAACACCAATACTCGATCCCCCCCACTGATCTAGGCTGTCAACATACCAAGTTTGTTGTAGTGTCTGTCCCGGCATTTTCGTGGCTTATTACTGTAGTTTTTCCAGCATATTCTCGTCACCAATATCCTTGGCGAAGTTTTCCAATGACAGCTTTGCAATATCCGGCAGTTCTCTTTTGTTGCGGGTTTCAACCTTTGTCCGGTTAATGGGAGCGATACGAACCTTAATCTGCGAAATTCCTTTTACTCCTGCTGCATAAAGGGATTTTAGTAGTATGTCACTATCCATTTTTAAACGCGTGGCAAGTGCGGCGCTTGATGTAACCAGCACCAGACAATGATCACGAACTGTAGCGACCTGCACATAAGGGGACATCTCTGCATCCAGCAAACCAGCTAGTTTTTGATCAAGGAATTGAATGGTTTTAGCATGTTTAAAAAGATCAGCCAGTCCCCTATTTTGTGAATTTAATACTTCATAAACCTGTTTGGCCCCTTGCATTGAAGACTTTGGATTCTTGCGCATAAGTCAAGCTTACTGCAAAGCACTTTTATTTGTTAAGCATTGTGTTGAATAAGGGACGAATATTATTAGCCTGCATAATTCACTAAGGATCCGGAGTTTGCGCTGTAGATGGCGAAACAGGTTGGTAAATCCTTCGAAAAATTATAGCGATAGCTATGGTTTGAGAGGGATTTGCCGAGATGTGAAGCCAGATGCTGTGCAAAACCGGATAGGACAAACTGTAACTTTGAGAAATCGCTCAAACGCACTGTAAGATCTTGAATTAAAATAATAACTGTCAATATGTCGTCCGCCTTGGTGAAATATGCAGGTTAGCACTAATCATAAGGTCGGGAGGCATTGTATAATGCCCCGCATCACTTGCATCCATGCCAAACAGCCCCCAAATAAAGAGCCTATCAAGGCGCGGACGCGCAGAGCGAAACGAATCATTTTGCGGACACTAAAAAATTTATGCTGAATGTATTAAGTACCAAGATTTTTGGCAGCCGAAATGACCGGTTGGTTAAGAAGATGAACCGTGAGGTTCAACAGATCAATGATCTGGAACCCAATATGCAGGCTCTGTCTGACGATGAGTTGTTGGCCTTCACGGCCGGCCAGCGCTCGCGCTTTCAAAATGGTGAAACTCTTGAGGCCTTGCTGCCAGAGGCATTTGCTGCTGTGCGCGAAGCCAGCGTTCGAACTCTGGGTTTAAGGCATTTTGATGTTCAGTTGATCGGTGGAATTGTGCTCCATCGCGGCATGATTTCTGAGATGAAAACCGGCGAAGGCAAGACGCTTATGTCAACGCTGGCAGCGTATCTCAATGCATTGACCAGCCGTGGTGTCCACGTAGTTACAGTCAATGATTACCTGGCAAGACGCGATGCTGATTGGATGAAACCAATTTTTTCGGCACTCGGAATGACGGTGGGTGTGGCTGTCCCAGGTATGTCACCAGCGGCCAAACGTGCCGCCTACGCCTGTGATGTCGTGTATGCAACCAATAATGAACTGGGTTTCGATTATCTCCGTGACAACATGGCGTTCTCGATAGACCAGAGAGTACAGAAAGAATGTTTCTTTGCGATTGTCGACGAGGTTGATTCCATTCTTATTGATGAGGCCAGAACACCACTGATCATTTCCGGGCCGGCAGATGAATCACCACAACTTTATGTGCGTATAAACAAGCTAATACCAGACTTGAAGCCAGCTGAGAATGTTGCTGGAGATGGCGAGGAAGAAGATCTCAAAGGTGATTTCACCATTGATGAAAAACAAAAATCGGTTTATCTCACTGAAAATGGGATGGCACATGTTGAAGAGCTGATGGTCAAGGCCGGGCTACTCAAAGAGGAAGACAGCCTATACCACGCCCATAATCTGAACCTGGTTCACCATTTGAATGCTGGTTTAAGAGCAAATCATCTATTCCATAAAGACGTTGACTATATTATCCGCGACAATGAAGTGGTTATTGTTGATGAGTTTACCGGCCGAACGCTTGCAGGTCGTCGCTGGTCGGAAGGTCTGCATCAGGCCGTAGAGGCAAAAGAGGGTGTTCCAATTCAACGGGAAAATCAAACCCTTGCTTCAATCACATTTCAGAATTATTTCCGCCTTTACGAAAAGCTTTCCGGTATGACCGGTACTGCAGATACCGAAGCATACGAGTTTCAATCTATTTATGGTCTGGAAGTGGTGGTTATTCCTACACATCGGCCAATGGTTCGCGATGACAAGGATGACCTGGTCTTTTTGAAATCTGAAGCCAAGTACTCCGCCATTATTGACGACATAAAAGACTGTGTAGAAAGAGGCCAACCCGTTTTGGTAGGCACCACATCTATCGAGACTTCGGAGTTGCTTTCTTCCATGCTAAAAAAGCAGAAATTTAAGCACGAGGTATTGAACGCCAAACAGCACGAACGTGAGGCCATTATTGTTGCGCAAGCTGGCAGGCCATCTGCTGTGACTATTGCTACCAACATGGCCGGCCGGGGTACGGACATTGTACTTGGAGGTAGTCTTGATTCGGAATTAGCGGATCTGGCGGAAGATACCACTGATGCGACAAAAGAAAAGGTCAGGACTGAATGGGTGCAACGCCACGAGGAAGTCATTAATTCTGGAGGCCTGCACATTATAGGAACCGAAAGGCACGAATCAAGGCGCATTGACAATCAGTTGCGGGGTAGGTCCGGCAGGCAGGGTGATCCTGGCTCGTCGAGATTCTACCTGTCATTGGAAGACAGTCTGATGAGAATTTTTGCTTCCGACAGAATGTCTGGAATGATGCAAAGATTTGGCATGAAAGAAGATGAAGCAATAGAAGCGGGTATGCTGAACAGGGCCATTGAAAACGCCCAGCGTAAGGTCGAGGCTCATAATTTTGATATTCGTAAGCACCTTCTGGATTACGATGACGTTGCCAATGATCAGCGTCGGGTTGTATACGGTCAGAGAAGCGACCTGATGGAACTGCCGGAAATTCATGAAACGATTCTTGAGTTCAGGGAAAATGTATTTAATGACGTTATCAGCCGGTTTATTCCTCCTGGTAGTATTGACGAACAATGGGAAATAAAGGAACTGGAGACGGCGCTTGAAGGTGAATTCGGAATATCAGTTCCACTTTCACGCTGGATATCGAGTGAAGATGTGCAGAGTGAGGAAGCTTTGCGGGTTCGGACTTTGCAAACCGTAAATAACCATTTTGAAGCTCGTGAAGCCCAAACCGGTGCTGAAGTCATGAGGCACTTTGAAAAAGCTTTGATGTTGAACGTATTGGATCAGCAGTGGAAAGATCATCTTGGCAATATGGACTATCTACGTCAGGGAATTCATTTGCGCGGCTATGCTCAGAAGCAGCCTATGCAGGAATATAAACGCGAATCCTTTGAAATGTTCAGTGGTTTGTTAGAAAGCATACAACAAGAAGTGATACGAATCCTGGCACGCGTCGAAGTCAGGGCTGAGGAAGATGTAAAGGCAGTTGATGCACAAAGAAAGAGTGATGCGCCTATGCAATTTCGCCACGATGAAGTGGCTTCTGCAACCGCCGGTGAAGTACACCCTTTGGGACCGGAATCAGATCAACCGTTCATAAGAGATGGTCGAAAGGTGGGCCGTAATGAACCTTGTCCTTGTGGTTCAGGTGAGAAATTCAAACGTTGCCATGGTCAATTGCTGTAAGAGAGGTAGGCTATGTGCAGTTCCTCAACTTTTATTTTGAGGTCGGCCTTGCTCCCTGAATTTTCAATTACATCATCGGCAATGGCCAATCTTTGTTCACGGGAGGCCTGAGCAGCAATCGCTGCATCTGCTTGTTCATCGCTCACGTCATCCCGTGAACTTAATCTTGCACGTTGTGCTTCGATATTTGTATCAACGACAAGTATTCGGTCGACACCTGAGTAACGGCCTTTTTCAGCAAGTAAGGGAATTACCAGAATACAGTAACCGGAAGTGACCTGGTTGATGCGATCGCGTGCTTCAGCAGCGATTTGGGGATGCATTATTGCATCCAGTTGTTCTCTTCCCTCACTGTTGGAGAAGATAATAGCGCGCAATTTCCTGCGCTTTAATCTTCCATATGCATCCAGTAATTCATGTCCAAACGCTGAGACAATAGATGCCAGCAGTGGCTGTCCTGGTTCAACCAGCTCTCGGGCAATAAGGTCAGTATCCACAATGGGTACACCAAGTTCGGAAAATAAATTTGAGACAGTAGTTTTACCCGATGCAATGCCACCGGTCAGAGCGACAACAAATGTAGTTTCAGGGTTAGGTGTAGACTCCCCGGCAATTGAACTATCACGCGCAGTAGACAAGTTAGCGAAGCCCGCTTGATGAAAGGTAGACTGAAATAATTTGATCACCCCAGATCAGCGCAATCAAACCGGCCGCTGCGATAAACGGTCCAAACGGCATAGGCTGATCGCTCTGGTGCCGGCGTAGAATAATCAAGGTGATACCAAATGCTGCCCCGACGACGGAAGAAAGTAAAACGATTAGCGGAATCATTTGCCAACCCATCCATGCACCCAAAGCGGCTAATAGCTTGAAATCTCCATATCCCATACCTTCCTTTCCGGTTAACAGTTTGAACAACTGAAAAATAGTCCAGAGCGTAAAGTAACCTGCCAACGCGCCAATAATGCTGGTAGCCGGATCCACAAATACGTTGAACAGGCTTAATAATAGTCCCATCCAGATTAAAGGCAATGTAATGTTATCCGGTAACAACTGGTGATCAACATCAATTCCAGTTAAGGCTATCAGAAAGGCTGCCAGAACCATCGCAGCCAGAGCCTGTACAGTAGGACCGAAATACCAGGCAATGGCCAAAAACATTAGAGCCGTAACCGCTTCGATAATTGGATAACGAATGGAGATTCTTTGTTTGCAGGAGGCACATTTGCCGCCCAGGAATACATAACTTATCAGCGGGATATTCTCGTGCGCTGCAATAACGTGACCACAGCCTGGACAATGAGACCGATTCCAGAAAATATTCGGAGGTTTATCCGTAGGCTCCGGATCGTTTAACTCAAGCAATTCTTTGCACTGGCATCGCCATTCATGAAACATTCCAGCAGGGACTCGCAGGATAACGACGTTTAAAAAGGAACCTGTCAGCAAACCAAAAACAAACACCCCTGTGAGGAACAGGGGTGTACTTTCGCGAATTATTGTGAGTATTACCTCCATCAAATAGGCAAGAGGAGGCCTTAAATAACAGCTGCCATTTTGAAAATGGGCAAGTACATAGCGATAACCATTGTTCCGACAACTACTCCCACAAATACAATAATGAGTGGCTCAAGCAGGCTGCTGAGCGCGTCAACAGCATTGCTTACGTCTTCTTCGTAAGCTTCGGCAACCTTGATTAGCATTTCATCAAGTGAACCTGCCTCCTCACCTATGGCTGCCATTTGAATAACCATATTTGGAAATACATCGGTTTGTTGCATGGCCAACTGCAACTGGTGACCTACGGCAACGTCTTCCCTGATACGTGCAGCTGCATTGTTGTAAACGTAATTACCTGTAGCACCTGAAACAATTTTCAATGCATCCACCAAAGGAACACCGGCCGCGAATGTGATTGCGAGGGTTCGGCAGAATCTGGCGATCGCAGCTTTCTCCAAAATGTTTCCAACTATTGGAATCTTCAAAGAGATCCTGTCAATCCAGTGATTCATAGCTGGTGACCTTTTCTTAAGCATTATGAACCCGGTGATTCCCACCGTTATCACGAATACCAGGAAAATGCCATTGTCCCGCAACCATCGACTAACGTTAATTATCGCCTGAGTAAATGCAGGCAAAGCCGCTCCGAAGCTGGCAAAAATTTCTTCAAATTGTGGAATTACATATATCAGCAGTACCGCCGATACAATAATTGCGACAGATATTACTGCCATGGGGTAGTACAAAGCCTTTTTGATCTTGCCTTTTATGCTCTCGATACGCTCTTTATAAGACGCGATTTCATCTAGAATTGTATCTAGCACACCGGCAGATTCACCTGCTTTTACAAGGTTTGTGTATAACTCATCAAACTGTATAGGGTGAGCGCTTAAAGCTTCAAACAAACTTCCACCAGATTCGACATCGCTACGGATTTTACTCACCATGGTACGCATGCGTGGGTTTTTCACGCCACCTGCGATGATTTGGAAAGCCGTAACGAGAGGTACACCTGACTTCAGCATGGTAGCCAACTGTCTGCTGAAGACTGCAATTTCTTTTGCAGATATGCGGTGTCCTGCGCCACCGAGTAGTGGTTTTGCTTTTTTCTTGACCTTAATAGGGCTTATGCCCTGGCGACGCAACTCTGCACGTACAAGGTTCTGATTGGGAGCGACCTGCTGACCTTTCAGCTTAACGCCGCGTTTGTCTCGTCCTTCCCAGAGAAAGACGACGGGTTCAATATGTACTACTGCCATAACCTAATCCTTGGTTACCCGGTTGATTTCAATAAGATCTGTTATTCCGTTTGCGACTTTCAATAATGCTGAATGTCGCAGATCCATTATTCCCTCTTCCCTGGCTTGTTGAGCGATGCGCATCGCATTGCCTTCTTCGAGAATAATACGCGCGATAGTGTCTGTAATGGGCATCACTTCAAAAATTCCGGTTCTTCCCCGGTATCCTTCATTGCAATCCATACAGCCATTTGGTTTATAAATCTTTAATTCCTCTAATTCTTCCTCCTCAAAACCTGCAGCTAACAAAGCCTCTTTGGGAAGGTCATTATGAATTTTGCACTTATGTAGCCTTCGGATCAACCGTTGAGCCATTACAAGGTTAACTGCCGAGGTAATGTTATAGCTCGGCACGCCCATATTCATCAGGCGGGTTATCGACTGGGGAGCGTCATTGGTATGGAGAGTAGATAACACCAGGTGACCTGTCTGAGCCGCCTTAATTGCAATTTCCGATGTCTCAAGGTCACGAATTTCTCCAACCATAATCACGTCTGGATCCTGCCTGAGGAAAGAACGCAATGCACGGGCAAAAGTCATTCCTTGCTTGGCATTTTGCTGAACCTGGTTTATTCCACGAACTCGAATTTCCACCGGATCCTCGACCGTTGAAATATTCACTCCTTCTTCATTAAGGATATTCAGCGCGGTATAGAGCGTGACCGTCTTACCACTACCGGTTGGACCGGTGACGAGGATCATTCCATACGGTTTTTTAACCGCTTCGAGATAAATCAGATTTTGTGCTTCTTCAAATCCCAGGCCTTCGATTCCAAGCTTGGTTGATTCAGAATCAAGAATACGCAGCACAACCTTCTCACCAAACAGAATAGGGCAAGTGCTGACGCGAAAATCAATTGACTTGTTACGGCTTAGATTCAGCTTAATACGGCCATCTTGTGGTACACGCTTTTCAGCGATATCAAGACCCGCCATAACCTTTAGTCGCGATGACATCCTGCGTGCCATTTGTACCGGAGGGCTTGCAACGGACTTTAATACGCCATCCATGCGATAGCGGATGCGGTAATTGGCCTCATATGGCTCGAAATGTATATCCGAGGCGCCTTTGCGAATAGCATCCAGCAAAACTTTGTTAATAAAACGCACAACCGGAGTTTCATCAACTGCTGGATCACTCCCGCTGTCATCATCAGTTTGGTCCTGATCAGCCTCAAGTTGAAAACTCATGTCTTCGAGGCCTTCGTCCTCAAATTCATTAAATTCAGGCTCAGCTGATTCCAGTGCCTTTTCTATCGCCTCTTCAAGCTGTGATGAGGCAACTAATACGGGCTCGACGTGAAACCCTGAACTGAACGAGATCTCATCGATCACCTCGTGGTCAGTTGGATCTGAGAGGCCGATAAAAAGCGAGTTTCCGCGAAGGTAGAGTGGCAGGGCATGGTGCTTCTGGATGAGGCGTTCGTCAACCATACTGACAGGTGCCATCGTCATATCAAATGCTGAGACATCTATAAGAGGCACGCCATATTCAACGGACGCAGCAGCAGCCAGGATTTCAGGGTTAACCCTTTTTTCCCGAATCATCCAGGCCAGAATGGTACTGCCTTTTTTACCGGCAAGTTCTACAGCTTCCAATGCTGCCTGCTCTTCCAATATTCCCTCGGCCACCAGACGACGTGCAAAGCCGTGCAGATGGTTGGAAACTTTGAGCTCAGTATTCACTAGCGGGTTACTCCATGTCCCACAAGACTATTATACTGAAATCTCAGGTGCAAAGTGCAAGTGCAGGACGAATAAAGAGAAATCTCATCAAATGATGAGATTTCAGTAAGATAAATTACTTGAGCAGAATTCAGGTGTCGCGGCAAGTAGAAGGCAGAAAGTGGATGTCGGAAGGTACGGTTGAGCCTACAGTACAATCCCAGTTAATATTTCCATTTCCAGATTCTACTAGAGGCGTCATTACCGGGGCGATTGTACTGAGCAGGACATCAACCGCCGTCTCATTGACGTCAATTTCAAAACTACCGGTACCCGGATCGTAATTAATAAAGCCATTACAGAACTGACTCGAGGACACACCAATACTTATATCAATGCCTGCGGACAGTGCTGTTGGTGGCCATGAGCCGAGAGTCTGGCGGAATTCTGAGATCTGAACTTTGGCAACAGCTGCGTTATTGATGCATTCTGCTACTTTTGCGCGAATTGTATAGTCTCTATAGGCGGGAACTGCTATGGCGACCAAGATTGCAACGATTGCTATAACAATCATCAGTTCGATTAACGTAAAACCAGCTGATGGTTTTGGGTTCCCTTGATTAATGATTTTCATTGCTTTGCATTCCAGTTCGACCTTTGCCGGCATCATAGTTTCTTAACGCGAAACTTCATCTCCGGTACACCAGGGTTAACGTCAACCCACTCCATGTTCAGGACAAACATATTACTTCCACTTTTAATAGTATAGACAGTTTCAAACAGTTTGTAAACTTCTGTATTCCAGATAAGCTGCTGATATTACGAAAGAAACCCTTAAAAAGAAAAACCCCTGCGAAAGCAGGGGTTTTCTCGTTAACTTATTAGAAAAAAATATCAGGTACCGCGACAGGTAGCAGGTAAGTATTTTACGTTTGCTGGAGATGTGCCACCGAAACTGCAATGCCAGTCAATATTTCCAGATGGCGCAACACCACCATTCAATGAAGGTTGAACTAAACCAACGATGCCCGCATCAACTGCAGTTTCATTCACGTTAACGCTGAAAGTAGGTCCATTGATATAAACAAATGGTGAGCAGTATTGGCTCGAACCTGCAGTCACACCGCCGGCTGTACCCAAGCCTGATGACTGAATATCTGGGGGCCAAATACCGGTAGTTTCGCGATACTCAGAAATTGAGAGTTTAGCAACGGCGGCGTTATTTACACACTCGCCAACTTTGGTACGGATGGTGTAATCCTGGTACGCAGGAACTGCAAGCGCAACCAGAATAGCGACGATCGCGATAACGATCATCAGTTCGATCAATGTAAAACCTTTCTGTATTCGTTTCATGTTATTCATCTTCTCTACCCTCCAATGGTATTTATATCCACGTATGCGGAATAATCGCTTAATCCCCCACGAAACTTGGGATGCACTCTTCATAATGCAATTCGCATGCCAAATAAGACATTTGTTAAAAAACAATAAGATATATGTCTCTTTAAGCAGCAAAATTGAAAACATGGGACAAAAAACGTCATAAAGTGACAAATATTGTCAGTAACTGTTTGACTCAACCAATCGGGTTTGTAAAAACCTGGTCTACTCGATATTGAATTTTTTCAGTTTGTATCTTAATGACCTAAAACTAATTCCCAAAAGGGCGGCAGCCCTGGTCTTGTTATAGC
>JBLHGQ010000018.1:0-34171 GCA_047614505.1 Rhodothermales bacterium
CGCACCCATGGCTCCGGGCTGACCTGCCAATCGTAAAGTCTGATCGGCTGATAAATCGAGAAAAAGTATCCACGAACCATCTTCCGCGTATTCCTCCCTGCTGACAACACCAAGCTCGAAAAACTGCGCGCGAACCCGTCCATTGCTGCCATCAAGCAGAACTCGGCTTCGAACACGGCTGCCGGTAAGGCGTTCCATTATCGCTGCCTGCAATTCTTTGATGCCGGATCCCTTCAAAGCAGAGATTGAAACCTGCGATATCACCTTATTACCATCCCGCTGAACTTCAGGTTTTCTTCCGAGCCGGTCAATTTTATTGTAAACACGAATAACAGGTATTTTATCCGCGCCTACAGAGGCAAGTACATCATCAACTTCCTCTCTTCGTTCTGCACAAAACGGATCGGAAGCGTCCACTACGTGCAACAATAAATCTGCTTCCCGTGTCTCCAATAAGGTCGCGCGAAATGCTGCGATGAGCTCTGGCGGCAATTCGCTGACAAATCCCACTGTATCTGCGAGCAAAACCTTGGAGCCCTGCTGGTTGGCTAGTTGGCGTACGGTGGGATCCAGGGTGGCAAATTGCATATCACGGGTATCCACATCTGACTCGGTCAAGCTATTAAACAATGTTGACTTGCCCGCGTTGGTATAGCCCACCAGAGCCACGGTTTGTACTTCACGCCGCTGTCTTTGTCTTCTGCTTTGCTCCCGCTGACGGGATACTTTATCCAGCCTCGCCCGCAATGAGCGAATGCGGTGACCGATTAATCGCCGATCAGTTTCCAACTGTGTTTCACCCGGCCCTCGAAGACCGATACCACCCTTTTGTCTTTCCAGATGGGTCCAGCCCCTGACCAGACGTGTTGACAAATGCCGGAGCTGAGCCAGTTCGACTTGTAACTTTCCTTCATAGGAACGTGCTCGTTGCGCGAAGATATCCAGAATTAAAGTCGTGCGATCCAGAACGCGGCATTTGCAGCGATTTTCAATATTTCGTTCCTGAACTGCACTTAGCGGCCGGCTGACCAACACCAGGTCTGCCTCGTACTGATCAACCAGGTCGGCAAGTTCGTCGATCTTGCCGCGACCAACAAAATACCGGGCGTCCGGTTTATCACGGGGTGAGTTCAATATCGAAATAATTTCCACACCAGCAGAAAGCGCCAGCTCCTGGAACTCATCAATTGCGTCCGGACCGGTACCGGAAAATATGGGGTGCAGAATTATTGCGCGGTTACCGCGCTCTGCCCTGTCAAACAAGAATTACCCTACTCTTCATCCTCTTCATAAACCTTGACGTTTCTGGCAGGAACCACGGTTGATATGGCGTGTTTGTATATCATTTGACTCACTGAATTTTTCAGCAGTACTACAAACTGATCAAATGACTCTACCTGACCCTGCAATTTAATTCCGTTAACAAGATAAATTGAGACCGGCACCTTTTCACGTCTTAACGCGTTCAGGAATGGCTCTTGTAATGATTGACCCTTTGACATGGTCTTGCTCCTTTTTATTAAACTAGCTTAAACGATTATAAAATTCCCTTACCGTTTGAAACACACTCTCATAGCTCTCTTCTTTGTCCAAATCATACCACACAGCCTGCTTTTCCCGCCGCAGCCATGTCAATTGGCGTTTGGCCAATTGACGAGTTGCTATGATAGCTTTCTCAATCCATTCATCATCAGCCAAATCACCTTCGAGCCAGTCCCAGCCCTGCCGGTAACCTACTGCGCGCATGGATGGCAAGTTGCGGCTCAAATCAGCTCGGGCGTGTAATTCCCGGAGTTCTGATACAAAACCCTGATCGATCATCATATGGAACCGTTGTTCTATACGCTGGTGCAGTATCTGACGGTCATCCGGACTGACAATTAACTTCAAAGCGTTGTAATTATTGGATTTATTGAGCTCTACTGACTGCAACTTACTGATAGGCTCACCGCTGATCCGAATAACCTCAAGCGCCCTTTGAATTCGTTGCGGATCATTTGGGTTGATTCGCCCGGCAGCTACCGGGTCAAGCGTTTGTAATTGCTGATGCATTGCCTTCCAACCCAGCTTCGCTGCTTCG
Organism: Rhodothermales bacterium; assembly: GCA_047614505.1. Classification (GTDB taxonomy): domain Bacteria; phylum Pseudomonadota; class Gammaproteobacteria; order Xanthomonadales; family SZUA-36; genus JABDJL01. The sequence goes on from JBLHGQ010000018.1 coordinate 2,081, forward strand.
CGCTCAAGCTCAAGCCTGACTTCGGGGTCTGCTGCTGGCAGGTCAGAGAGCCCTTGAAGCAAGGCATGGAAGTAAAGCATCGTACCGCCCACCAGTAATGGCATACGGCCTGATCGCTGAATGTCTTTAATTTCAACTTTAGCGTCCGCGCAAAACTGCGCTGCAGAATAAGCATTTTGAGGATCGCAGATATTAATTAAGCGGTGCGGTGCTTCTTGCAGGGTCAATGTATCCGGCTTGGCGGTACCAATATCCATACCCCTGTAAACGAGGGCTGAATCAACACTGATAATCTCGAGCGGAAATCTTTTTACCAGCTCTACAGCCAGCCCGGTTTTACCAGAGGCGGTAGGACCCATGATACAAATCAAAGGCTGGACCTTTGAAGGTTTGTTGTTTTTCAAATCAGCGGCCGCGAAGAAACAATGAATCGAGTTTGGCCAGGTCCATCTGAATCCAGGTCGGCCGCCCATGATTACAATGCGCCGACCTTTCCGTCCTTTCCATATCTCGCAGCAGTGAATTCATTTCCGGAATATTCAGTTGCCTGTTTGCGCGCACTGAGCCATGACAAGCCATACTGGAGAGAACCTCGTCCATTTCCGCCTCAATTCGATTGCTCTCCCCATCCATGGTCAGTTCGGCCAACACATCCATCAACAAGCTTTTTACATCGGCGTTCTGCAGCAATGTAGGCACCTTTCTGATCAATACTTCTTCCGGGCCTACCCTGTCGCATTCAATACCAAGGTCGTTGAGATGTTTTACATGTTTCTCGGCCTGATCAGCTTCCCTTTCGGACACCTGCACTGCCACTGGAACCAATAACACCTGGCTTCTGATACCCTGCTCGGCAAGACCACTCTTCAAACGTTCGTAGGTAATGCGCTCATGCGCCGCATGCATATCAACCAGAACCAGGCCGTGTATGTTTTGGGCAAGAATGTATACGCCATGCAGTTGAGCCAGGGCGAATCCAAGTGGTGGAACCTCCTCACCTTCCGGCAACTCAACGCTAAGTGCCTGAGCATAATGGGCAATTTGATCGCTGACACCCATCGAGATACCTGGCTGCCGGGGAAATGCACCAACATTCAGCGCTCCGGACTCAATACCCATCCCGCTGCCGGGTCGCAGAGATCCTGCACCTACGCCGGCATTCGCCAATCTCCTGTGCAGGCTGGAGTACAGAAAGTCGTGCACCATTCGGGAATCCCTAAAACGCACCTCTTGTTTTTGCGGGTGAACATTAACGTCAACCATCTTTGCAGGCATTTGCAGAAAAAGCACAAAAGCCGGATGCCTGCCATGAAACAGAACATCACGAAAAGCCTGTCTCACTGCATGTGCGATCACCCGGTCACGAATGATTCGACCATTTACAAAGAAAAATTGCCGGTCTGCCTGTGCGCGGTTATAACGGGGTTCTGCAATCCAGCCTTCCAGCCTTAAATCAGAACGTTCTTCATTGATTAGCAGGGCGTGATCCAGAAACTCCTGTCCACAAAGTGTGGCAACCCGGCCTGCCTGTTGTTCCGGACCGGAAGCCGGTGGCAGCTTCCTGACCATTTTTGAATTATTCAGTAACTCAAAGCCAACCTCGAAGCGCGCCAGCGCCATTTTTCTGAGCAATTCATCTATGTGTGAAAACTCTGTTTTGTCTGTACGAAGGAATTTGCGGCGTGCCGGCACATTATAAAACAGGTCCGTTAACTCAACGGTAGTACCAATTGCTCCGGCGGCAGGCCGTACATCTGCAGGCTCTGCGGAACTGACATCTATCTGCCAAGCATGATCTGCATCCGGCGTTCTCGATGTGACTTTCATGCGGGAAACTGAAGCGATACTCGAAAGCGCTTCTCCTCTGAAACCCAGAGAAGTGACCGCTTCCAAATCCTCGATTCGGGAAATTTTACTGGTAGCGTGCCTCTGCACTGCAAGAAGCAGGTCATCACGGGAAATACCACAACCATTGTCTGTAATCCGGATTAATCTCTTACCACCCTGCTCAATAGCAACGGTGATGAAACTCGAACCGGCATCGATACTGTTTTCCAGCAACTCCTTAACCACAGATGAAGGCCGCTCAACGACTTCGCCAGCGGCGATCTGATTAATCAGGAATTCGGGTAAAGCGCGTATCGACATGGGTTAACGGGAGACCTGTAAGACAGGTGCTGATCATAAACGAAGGAGAGATGCGATGCTTAGCTGGAAGGTATTACCAGTTCTTTGCCAACGAAAATTGTGTTTCCGCTACCCCGAATATTGTTCACGGTGCGCAGACGGTTCAGACTGATCTGATAACGACTGGCGATGCCACCGAGCGTATCACCGCGGGCAACAACATGGCGATCAGTGACCCGGTGCCCTGCGATCCATGTACCCGGTGGTGGGCTATTATGGAAATAATCGCGTACACCCTTTGCTATTGCCCTACCCATGCGCACCTGAAAATCTTTCTGGGTCAGTTTCTTTTCCTCAGATGGATTACTGATGAATGCGGTTTCTACCAAAACTGATGGTACATCCGGGGATTTCAGAACCATGAAATTCGCCCGGCCTACGTGGTTTTTATGAGTCTTGCCTGCGTGCCCAAGTGAACCAAGAATGCTGTCTGCCACATGATTACTTGCCTCCATGGTCGCGCTTTGTGAAAGATCAAGAAGCACAGAAGCAAGCATGTCGTCCTTTTGGTCCAGTTTGACACCGCCAACCAGATCAGACCGGTTTGCACTGTCGGCCAGCAACCGTGCGAATTCACTACTGGCACCGCGCCTGTCCAATACAAATACTGAGCTACCCTTCACTGAGGGATCTTTGAACGCATCTGCGTGAATAGATAGAAACAGGTCAGCACGGGCTGTACGGGCCTTCTCGTATCGCTGTCTATGAGCGATGTAATAGTCTCCATCACGAATAAGCAGCCCCTCCATACCGGGCTCAGCGTCAATCTGCTTCTTCAATTCTCTGGCAATTTGAAGAACGACATTTTTCTCACGTGTTTTATTGGGTCCGGAGGCTCCTGGATCTTCACCACCATGACCGGCATCGATGGCAATAATGACGTTACGGTTTGGTTTCTCTACATCTGATACGTGTTTAACAGTGGCAGAGAGCTTTTTGGATTTACCGAAAAGATCAACAACCAGACGATGTCCATACTCTCCTGTGGGGGCGAGAATAAAACTTTTCATCTGTGCCTGTTCGTTCAGATCCAACACAATGCGGAGCGTGTCACCGGCTGGCTGGCCATGACGAATAGCTTCAATAACACCCGATTGAACAGATGCAGGCTGAAATGAATTTTTGAGCTTTGAAGACTGGAGGTCTATAACGACCCGGTCTGGATTTTGCAGAGTAAATAATTTGTACTCAGCCGGCCCGGTCAGATCGAGTACGGTTCTGGTTTTATCAGGGTCGGTCCACACACGAAGATTGCTCACTTCGGCAGCTTTTAGCGCAAGCGGAGCGCTTATCAGCAGAACTATTAGGATGTAGCGCAATATCATGTTTGGCTTCAACCTTCCGTGTCGAGAATTTAATGATGAATTGCTTTTCCGGAAAAAGCAAGAGATATTCTTTAAAAACCGTTAGATATAACGATTATCTAGAAAGGTTATTGAAGATAATTGGCTAGTTTATTGAACATTTCACTGGTTGTGGAATTATGAAACGTGAAGATTAATTCGCGAGCTTCGCTGGCATGTGAAAACTCAATGCTTAAATCAGGCTTTGGAAGGAGTTGAGCGCCGCGTTCCGGCCACTCAATCATGAAAACCGATTGTGGAAGATGAAACTCATCCAGGCCAAGAAATTCCAACTCACCGGGATGTGAAATACGATATAAGTCGATATGCACAATCTGGAGGTGTTCCAGTAAGTAGCATTCAAGAAGGCCGTATGTCGGACTCTTGACGCGACCTTCGTAACCCAGTTGACGCAAAACTGCACGTACGAAGGTGGTCTTACCTGCGCCCAGGTCGCCATAAAGGTAAACAATCAATGGTGGTCGAAGATTGGCCGCGAACTCTGCTGCCAGAGCACACATGGCAGGCTCATCCAACAGGCCCATACTGAGCTTGCTCACCGCAGCACCTGCGACAAGTTTGTGATGATGTCTCCAGCCAGCATATAGCGCTCGCCCAATGACTGTGCGGCGAGATCTCCAGCAACAGCATGCGCTACGACGCCTGCCTGTGCGGCGCTCCAGGGAGTGAGACCCTGAGCAAGAAAGGCCGCGATGATCCCGCTTAGCACATCGCCACTACCTGCTGTGGCCATACCTGAATTACCCAAAGGACAAATCGAATAGGCCCCGTCCGGGTTCGCTACAACCGTACCGCAACCTTTCAGTACTACAACTGCATCGTATTGAGACGCTATTAAGCGGGCACTTTCAATACGGCTGGATTGAATCTGGGCAGTGCTTGTTCCAAGCAAGCGGCCAGCCTCTGCAGGATGGGGCGTCAAAATGCTGTTCGGCACCTTTCGCGGATTTTGCGCAAGCAGATTCAGCCCATCGGCATCAATTAACATAGGCAATGTAGAACCGATGGCCTGTGTGAAAATTTCATGAGCCCAGAGATCAGAACCCAGTCCCGGTCCCAGTGCCAGCACCGTGGCTTTTGCGAGCAAAGCCTCCAGTTCATTTTCCATTGAAACACCTGAAACCATTAACTCCGGCCTGGCCATGTTCAGAAAGGCAGCATGTGAAGGGTGAGTGGCAATCGTGACCAGCCCCGCACCGGATCTCAATGCTGCCTCACCGGCCAGTTGTGCTGCTCCTGACATGCCCGCATTTCCACCTGCAATCAGCACATGGCCATACTGCCCTTTGTGTGAGTTCCGGCTTCGTCGCCGTAACAGATGACTTAATATTTTGTCACGAATTATAAATCCATGGTTTTTTACTGAATCGTAGACAATCTGCGGTATATCAAGCGAGTCAAAAACCACTTCGCCGGAGTGATCCGGCCCGTCACAAGTCAGTAAACCGTGCTTCATACCAATAAAACAAAGTGTGTAATCTGCATGATATGCGAGCGCCATTGCCTGTCCGCTGTTGGCATTGATTCCGGACGGGATATCTACAGCTACTCCCGGACAATCCATGCGATTCATCCATTCAATCGCCTCCAGAAATAAACCTTGAACTGAGCGGTCCAGGCCGGTACCCAAAAGTGCATCTATGATTAAATCCGGCGAGCCAAACATATCCGATGGCAGATCGGGCGGCCATTGCGCAATGGTTCCACCTTGCGCAAGCCAGGCTAGTGCAGCGCTTTGCGCGTCTCCTGAAAGCTTTTCAACAGCCGCAAGCGCATAAAGCTGAACTGACTTTCCGGCCGAAAGAGCAAGGCCTGCAACGATATATCCATCACCGGCATTGTTCCCTGCACCACACACCACCACCCATTCGCGGGCGGCAGGAAATTTACTTTCAGCAAGCTCAAAAACGGCCTTGCCGGCCCTGCTCATCAGCTCGAATCCGGCGATACCCTGTTTATCGATTGCACAGGAATCCAGACACCTGACCTGCTCTGCGGTATACAATTTTGAATCAAGCTCTGACATGGATTCATTATAACGGTGAACAGCACGGTAAAAACCGAACAAATTGTATCTTTGGCACGTGATATCCGTCGCTGGAGCGCGGAGTTGGGTTTTCAAAAAACCGGATTCGCTGACACGGATCTTGCCGAGCATGAAAATCATCTGAATAACTGGCTTGATAAACACTATCAAGGAGAAATGGCCTACATGTCCCGACACGGGACCCGTCGCAGCAGGCCCGATGAATTGATTCCCGGCACTCTACGGGTGATTTCTGTTCGAATGGACTATATGCCGGACGATTTTTCCGATATCGATGCTTTGCTTGAAGAATCTGAAAAGGGATTTGTTTCCCGCTACGCCCTGGGCAGGGATTATCACAAGTTGATGAGGCAAAGACTGCAGAAACTTGCCAATCGAATTGAGGAAAAAATCGGCAAATTCGGATACCGTGTTTTTGTTGATTCCGCACCCGTGCTGGAAAAAGCCCTCGCGGCAAAAGCCGGTCTCGGTTGGATAGGCAAACACAGTAACCTCCTGAGTCGGGATGCAGGTAGTTGGTTTTTCCTCGGTGAGATATTCACTGACTTGCCGTTACCCATTGATGAACCGGTAAGCGAGCATTGTGGGACCTGTACGCAATGCATAGACATTTGCCCGACCGGGGCGATAGTTGCTCCGTATCAGGTAGATGCAAGGCGCTGCATCTCATATTTGACTATTGAGCTTCGAGGACCAATTCCAGAGGAATTCAGATCGCAGATTGGGAACCGAATTTATGGCTGTGATGATTGTCAGGCAGTTTGTCCATGGAATCGCTTCGCCCAGTTCACGGCGGAAGCCGACTTCAGCCCCCGACAAGGCCTGGAAGACTCGCAATTAGTAGATCTGTTTGCCTGGGAAGAAGATGAGTTTTTGACGCGAACACAGGGTAGTGCAATCAGGAGAATTGGCTATGAGTGCTGGCTCAGAAACATTGCAGTTGCATTGGGAAATGCGAGCGGCGGCGAAAAAGTAGTCAATAGCTTGCGCTCCAGAGCAAATCATCCTTCAGAGATGGTACGTGAACATGTCGTGTGGGCACTGCTTCAGCACGAAAAATAGGAGTGGCTATGTTATTCTGATTGCCATCGCAAATACCCTGAACGGACTACACCAATGACCATAATTGAAAAACTGAATCAATTGCGTAATCACGCGGGCCAGATTCGCACCACCGGCCTGCCCGATGACACCATTAATCAATTTGCCAGCCATGACCAGAAACTCGTGCAGGCAGTGGATATGGCTCTTGAAGCGTTCAATACGCTGCATGATGAAATGCCTGAAATCCTGACCATGGATGAAGATCAGCAGGTTCAGGCCATTCAGGAAGGCTTTATTAATTTTTATCCGGACGATGCAATAAACCCCTACGTGAGCCTGGCCGGCTGTGGCCCATGGATGGTCACCCTAAAAGGCGCTGTGCTTTACGACTGTGGCGGCTATGGAATGCTGGGTTTTGGTCACGCTCCTGAAGGAATCCTTGAGGCAATGAACAAACCGCATGTCATGGCAAATATCATGACGCCAAATATCAGTCAGAAGAAGTTTATTGATGCGCTTCGCCGTGAAATTGGACATACCACAGGCCGGCAACCATTCAGCCGCTTTGTGTGCCTCAATAGTGGATCTGAGTCAGTCACCATGGCAGCTCGGATTTCTGATATCAATGCCAAGTTGATGACTGATCCAGGTGGTCAATACGCCAACCAGCCAATTAGAATTCTTGGCTTGAAGGGAGCATTTCATGGCCGTACTGAACGGCCTGCCCGCTTCTCGGATTCAACACGCCAAAATTATTGTAAGCACCTGGCCAGTTTCCGGGATAAGGACAACCTGATTACGGTTGAGCCGAATAATCTCGAACAATTGCAACAGGTATTTGATTACGCCAATGCCAACAGCATTTTTATTGAAGCCTTTTTCATGGAACCGGTTATGGGAGAAGGTGATCCTGGCAAGGCGATAAGCCGTGAGTTCTACTCACTTGCACGCAAATTGACCCGTGAACATGGGGCAATGTTGCTGGTTGATTCTATCCAGGCTGGCTTACGCGTCCATGGCGTGCTGTCAATTTGTGACTATCCGGGCTTTGAAAACATTGACCCACCGGACATGGAAACATACTCAAAAGCGCTCAATGGGGGACAGTATCCTTTGTCGGTATTGGCTATGAGTAGTAAAGCCGCCGACCTGTATCGAAAAGGCGTTTATGGGAACACCATGACGACCAATCCAAGAGCAATGGACGTTGCAGTCTCTGTGCTTGAATCGATAAGCCCTGAGTTGCGGGAGAATATTCGCGCAAGAGGCCTGGAGATACTGGACAAATTGGGAGAGTTACAAGCCGAACTCGATGGCAGAATTACTAAAATTCAAGGAACGGGGCTGTTGGCCAGTGCGGAACTTGATGGCCGCCGGTTCAAAAGTTATGGCGCAGATTCAATCGAGGAATTTATGCGGATCAATGGCATTAACGTGATCCATGGTGGTGAGAACTCATTACGTTTTACTCCACATTTTCATATGACCAGTGAGGAAGTCGATCTATTGGTAAATGCGACACGCATGGCGCTATTACATGGACCAATGAAAGCGACCGCCAGCGAAGCCGCTTGATTTCAAGTTTGCTCAATCGACTTTTGGTTTGCGCCGCTTCCGCGGCGCTTTTCATTTCTGCTTCAGCAAGTTCAAGTGAATTGTCAAAGCCCGTCACTGAATACTTCGGTAAATACTCAGGATGTGCACTTATTCTGAGCCGGGATCGTCATTCAGAATCCCGCCTGGAAATAGGAGCGGAGCAATGTGCCACACAGCTTTCTCCCTGCTCTACATTCAAGATTCCCAATGCGCTGATCGGCCTGCAAAGTGGTGTTGTCACCGGACCAGGTCATCTGAAACCCTGGGATGGCAGACAACATCAACGAGTAGTCAATAACCAGGACCACACGCTGGCCAGCGCCGTCGAAAATTCTGTTGTCTGGTATTTCCAGTCGTTGGCCTTTGATGTCGGAACTGTAGTCATGCAACAGTGGCTGGATAAACTTGAATATGGAAATCGCGATATTTCGGCCGGTATTGACCATTTCTGGTTGGGAAGCAGCCTGAAAATTGATGCCCATCAGCAACTCGACCTGTTAATTGACCTCAAACATAAGACACTTCCTTTTAAACCCGTTTTTCAGCAACAGCTTCAGGATATGCTGGTACAGGATTCAGATCTTGCTGGAACATTGCATGCCAAAACAGGAAGCTGCAGAGGTGCATCAGGCTCTGTACCTGATCACGGCTGGTTTGTCGGCTGGATAGACTGGGAGAAAAACATACAGCGAAACCCGGCAAGCACCTGGTTTGTTATAAATATTATTGGCGAGGATGCATGGGGCTGGAATGCACGACCCATTGCAATTGAACTATTACAGGAATTACAGCCCTGAATTGCAGGGTTTATTTGGAGAAACTAAATGGCACACCTTGAACCGCTGGACAAAAACCTGAATCCCGATCTGAGTGAGGATTTCGCCATTTTTGAGAAAATCCTGGGATTTGTACCCAATAGTCTTTTAACCATGCAGAGAAGGCCGAAAATGGTTCAGGGTTTCGGTGTTTTGACGAAATCCGTGATGGATGCTGACGGGCCTGTCAATCTCGGGTTTATGCGCTTAATCGCGCATTTTTCAAGCCGTGCCGCAGGCTGTCAGTATTGTGAGGCACATTCGCTGGTTGCCGCGCAGATTCACGGCATTTCGCAGGCAAAGCTTGATGCGATCTGGGAGTATAAAACCAGTGACCTGTATTCGCCGGCTGAACGGGTCGCATTGGATTTCGCGCTTGCCGCCGGCTCAGTTCCCAATGGCGTAGACAGCGATTTGATTTCTAATATGAAAGCGCATTGGAGCGAGGAACAAGTTGTGCAAATTCTCGGCGCAGTGTGCCTTTATGGATTCCTCAATCGCTGGAACGATTCCATGGCAACCGATCTTGAGGACTCTCCCAAGGCAATGGGACAACGGGTCCTCAGCCAGGGTGGATGGACCGGTGGAAAACATGTTGGCGAAGACGATAATTAGGTTTGTCCGTGGGTTTGTCCGTGGGCAAACCGGAGAGGTCAGTTTGCCCACAGACGGCGGGTGGCGACCCAATTAGAAAGCGGTAAGCAAACCGGCAAGCCAGGCTGGTGACGAAATCAAGCCACCGAGCAAAAATATGCCAATGATTGTATTTCCAAGCACTTCGAAAAACAGATGACCAGATGATTCTTCTGCACCAGCAGGCATCAACTGAACAGTCTCCGGGCAGCTCTCCAAAGTGAGAACTACAGGTTCGGATTTGTGGTGTAGGTCTTGTTTTAACATCATCTTGATCTCTGTGTTTTCATTATAAGAACACAGTCTTTTCTCAAAGCGTGAGAACGCCGGAAAGAAAATATTCAGGAATAAATTTTTGCGGTTTCGCCGGCAGAAGATGCAACGGATTTTCGCAGAGATTCCGGGGATAACACTTCTACCTCAGCGCCGTGACGAAGTATGTCCATTATGAGTTCCCGCGGGTCACTAAATGGAACGCGGAGCGTCCAGGCACCGTGTTCATCCATTGATCCCTGCTGATCAGGATGCCATTGCTCTTCTGCAACCCAACGGGACATTTCTGCGGTGAATTTAAGCTCAGCAGTAAATTTGGCAGGTCCGGAAAAAATTCCGTAAGACCGGTCAAAGTGAGCAGCCAAATCACCCGCTACAACATCCAGAGCCTCTTCGTTGATCAGGTTTTGTTCACGAACCCGTTCCAGCGCAAAACTTCGCAAGCCATTGGCATCATGACACCATGCATCGAGATACCAGGAGTTGCGGTACTGGGTTAATCGCTGCGGTGAAACATCACGCTCACTTACCTCGTCGCGCCTGCGACCGTGGTATTGGATGTGCAGACGTTGTCTTTTTATCAGCGCAGCAAGTACATCCTGAAACAGATGCCCGGGCACTGCCCTGCCCGCTACAGCTTGAATATGAATCCGAGAGTCACCTGCTTCAGTTTCCACGCCCTTTTGCCGCAGCAGGGAACTGATTCGCCCCTGGAGCGACTCAAGCTCACCTTCCAGCAGGCCGGGTTGCACATTTCCCAATACCTGTCTTGCTGTAAGCAAGGCTTGCAACTCTTCAGGGCTAATCCAGATGCCGGGAAGCTCAAATGGCTGATCATAGCTTCGATCGTAGTAGAAACTGCGCGTGTCCGGGTCCTGCTCAAGAGGAGCACCTAAATAATCCCTCAATTCCGCCACCAGTCGGTAAAGCGTAGCCTGTGAGCATTCAAGGCGGTCCATCAGGTCATGGCGTGAAATTGGCGTACGCCTCTGGTTTAAAATATTGTGCAGGTGGTAAAGGCGCTCAACTTTTGACATCAGCTTTGCGCGGCCCTGATTTCAACAAATTCAATCGCACGGGCAAGCCTCGCCAAACTTCTCTCCCTGCCACAAAGCCATAAGGTTTTGTCAATTGCCGGTGACACTGAAGTACCGCTGAGCGCAACCCGCAGAGGTTGAGCCACTTTACCCATACCAACTTCCAGTTCATCCGCTACTTGTAGCACCACCTCGTTCAGAGCCTCTGGCTCCCACGAATCGATAGCTGTGAGCGCGGCCTGGACTGCCCGTAGCGCTTGTTCAGCAACCGGGCGTAAATGTTTTTTCGCGGCATTTTGATCAAACTCGTCAAAATCCTCAAAAAAGATGCGGCTTTGCTCAGCAATTTCCACAAGTGTATTACAGCGCTCGGCCTGGACCTGTACAACATCGCTGAGTGATGGTCCTTGCTCTGTGCTGATTGCCAATTTCTCAAAATGCCAGATAAGATGGACAACAACTTCCTGTGCCGGCAAATTCCGCAAATAGTGTTGGTTCACCCAACCCAGCTTGTCATAGTCGAATGCGGCAGCCTTTCGATTGACATCCTCAATTTTAAAATTAGCCAGCATTTCTTCAATTGTGAATATTTCCTGATCGCCATGCGACCAGCCCAGGCGTACGAGATAATTAATCAGGGCCTGGGGAAGATAGCCCATATCCCTGTAACTCATCACACTGACCGCACCATGGCGTTTCGAAAGCCTGGCACCATCGTCACCCAGAATCATGGGAACATGCGCAAACTCAGGATGCTCTGCCCCCAGAGCCCGATAAATATTGATTTGACGAGGGGTATTGTTGATATGGTCATCACCACGGGTGACGTGGGTAATGCCCATATCCATATCATCAACAACCACAGTGAAGTTATAGGTTGGCGAGCCATCTGGCCGGGCAATGACAAGATCATCCAGTTCGTCATTTGAAATCGCGATGCTGCCACGTACCTGGTCTATCCATTCCACAGCGCCCTGTTGTGGGTTTCGAAACCGCACCACGGGTTGAATATCTGCAGGTAATTCCTCCAATTGGCGACAACGACCATCGTATCGCGGCTTGATGCCATCCTTCATTTGCTGTTCGCGCAGGGCCTCCAGCCTGTCTTTACTGCAATAGCAGTGATAGGCCTTGTCCTCGTCCAACAAAGTTTGTACCACCTCGGCATAGCGGCCAAATCGATCGGTCTGGTAAATTGGGCCTTCATCATAATCCAGCCCCAGCCATTCCATTCCATCCAGAATGGCCTGCACCGATTCCTTGCTTGATCTTTCCAGGTCCGTGTCTTCGATTCGAAGCACAAATACGCCCTTGCTGGAGCGGGCCTGGAGCCAGCAAAACAGAGCAGTACGCGCACCGCCCACATGAAGAAATCCGGTAGGGCTCGGTGCAAATCGGGTTCTGATAGTCATTTTTTAGCTGCCAAAAAAATACCGCCTCGAAGGAGGCGGTATTCTAACAGAGCCCTGTAATTATCGTGCGAGCACTATGGGGGACAAGAACTATCCTGAATATTGATAGTGTAGCCCGGACCGACCGGATTCGGCAGCACAGCATTATGCAGCTCAAATATCGCGTGTGCGTTTGAACCATTTACCACTTCGCTTTGTAATACCAAAGGATTCCCGGTTAAACAGGCCCAACGATCCTTATTGTTAGCGCCGTAACCAAGAATTTTGACCCGGGGATTAGTTGCGCCCGGCGGCACCTGGCACTCAAAACCGCCAACTGTGCGTTCACACAAAGCGCCATTTTGGCCTTCAACATCTATACTGCTTGCATTCAAACCGTTAACTGTTTCGGTGATTTCACCCGATACAACCGGATCGGTTGAAGGTGGTGGAGTCGGCCCACCGCCACCGCTGGCATCCAAAGACTGTACGTTGATGGATGCTGTTGTCAGGTCAGCTGCGTAATTGAAATCAATGGGCAATGTATCAGTGAAAGCCAAATTTCCGCCATGACCTGTTGACTCGGCGTTTGAGCTGCCGAAAGCATCACGTGAAGCAACACCACGGGAATGCGTATTGTCATCTTCAAGACCTTCGTTGGTTGTGTCCACCGGCGTATTGTTAATGGGTGATTCGTTCCAGCGATTGAGGAAAGTCAACTGCACGTCGAAAAACGGGATGAGCTCAAGCACATTGGTGCTGGTATTCAAGTCCAATTCAACATCACCGGATTTGCAAGTATCAGCGTCTCCGCCATTGCGCAAGCAATCAATCACTGTACGCAGATCATAGGTCAGGTAATCGATGTAGACCCCGCGCGAGCGCAGCTGCTGAGTTTCAGCTCCATCCAGCGGCAGGGTAGTCCACACCGGAAACTCTCCTGCTAACAGATCAGGCGGCGGATCGGAGAAGCTAAAAGGCTTGCCATAGGTCGCATCAGCCACACATGGAGAAGGCCCGCCAATACAAATTTGCGTCGCGGCCTCTTCATAATTCGGATACGCTGCATTTTCATATGCGTCTGCAGCTGTTGTCACGTAAGCAGAATAGGTATCAACCTCTGACTCATCATCCAGGAAATCCGCCGGAAATACGTGCAGGTCTTCCTGTTGGAAATCCTGCGCGACCTTGAAAAATCCATCAACCCGAACAAGCCGGCATGACTCAACATAGGGAGCATTATTGGAGTCCGCGAGTGACAAAACCCCGGACCTTCTTCTCGAATAATGTTTGTGATCACCGGCAAAGCTTCCAGTTGTGTGATAGTCACTCGAATCAAGAAACGGCGCCACCAGCTGGACAGCAGTGTCAGCATTATCGTCAGTGTGGCTACCACCATCATGATGGTCCCGGCAGCAAGTGTCACATAGGAAAGATTGCTGATTGTTATCTGACTCGCCATAGGGCTTGTCCACAAAGTAGGACTGCCGGTATTCATCACCAGCCCAGACGACTGGTCGTTGACCAGACGTTTCGGCTAGTCCTGAAGCAGATTTCAGTGTGCAATCACATGACACAGAAGCGAACTCTTCACGGCGAACAAAGAATGAGTCTCCACCAGTTTGAGAATAGGTAATTACATCAAAACGTGTTTCTACCAGTTCATCCCGCCGAATGACATCCGGTTCAGGTGTCAAAGATTCCTTGAACCGATTATTACCCAATGACAGCGACACAATGTCAGGGCGCTGGCCAGGTGTATAAGTAATCGAAAAAGGATCCAATCCATCATCATTTTGGGTAACCACTTTCGATGATGCTGCGGTTGTGACAGAAGATATGGTTTCAGAGAGTGTGATACTTCCGGTTTCGAGATTAGCTGCAGTAAATACACCACCATCTTGCGTATTGAAGTCTGGAGAGGCCCAGGATACGGTAACAGCCATCTCCTTATAATCTGAATATGTAGGAACAATGTCGAGATCGGTTGTAACGTGAGTAAAACTATCGGTTTTCACGTTAAAGTAATAATCCGTCACCACCGAAGATACGGTATAAACCGCACCAGTCGTTGCAGGAATGGTGCGGGTATACGACTCAGTGGCAATATCAGTATATGCCGGCAAAACGTTTAAAGGATCAACCAGTCTTGCAAAACCACGGCGGCGCTCAATCAATTCTTCAGCCAAATTGGTGGCAACCGTCCGCGAGTTTGCATCAGATGCTGAGCGCGTCAAATTACCTTGCAGAGAGGCAAGTGCCAGCATTCCGATGGCAAAAATTGCGATTCCAATCAGCACTTCCATAAGGTTGAAACCCAGTTGCCGGATTCGTTGAGTGCTTTGTTGTCCAAAAGTTTTCATAATCATTATCCGTTTCATAACCCCCCCCACTCCGGTAAACCAAAATCGCGCCAACCGCCACTCACCGAACCAACGCCGTTCAAGCCATTAGCACTAGCCAAAACACCTTCGGCCCAGACGATCTGGAAATTACCTTGAAAATGGCCCATTACAGCATCAACAATCACTCCACCATAAACTGTTGTATTACCCAGCGAATTTACTTCGGCGTTTATATCCTCGCCATCAAAAACATATAAAATGCCATATATCTCCGCTCCACCGGCTAGTTTGGTTTCACTTGCCGCAGAAACCAACAAGATGGGATTGGTCGGTGACCCAACTGCACCGTTCCCACCAATGTTACAGGTTGGCCCACTGACCCAATAAAAGCCGCTGCTAAATGGGCCCAGATTGGAACAGTCACTTATAACTGTCGCTGTAGCTTTTATGATGTGATAGAAGTTGCGCGGTACGCCAAAATAGTATTCAAACAAATCACAGGGGAAGGTATCGTCAATGACGATATCAATACCTACGAAAGTATCAGCTTTATTCCAACTGAGAAAGAAGGAAGTATCATTCCCCCCAGGCCCACAGAAACAATTATTGTCAGTACAGGTCACACCTTCCGGATAACTGTCGGTGTGATACCAATCCTGCAATTCGCAGGTTTGCCATGAACCCGAACTTTCAATATTGACCAAACCGCTGCAAGCGGGATTATCATTGATCCATGCCGTCAGCGGCACACCCAGGCCACCACCATTCGGGTTACCAACGATTTCAGCAGTGCCATTTGGAGGAAAAATGGATTTGGTGGTCAAAGGCACGCTTGGCGAGCCTTTCAAATTCTTATAATTTGCAAGCGGTCTTGCCACGCGCGCTTCGCCATTGCATGTGCTTACATCGGCAATATTTGTGCAGTCAGAAAACCCATAGCCCATCAGATGCATCACCGCTGAAACATTTTTTTCATCATCAGGGTCGGTTGGTGCGCCAACACAACCTCCAGACGGGGAGTCGATATCAATAAGGCAAAGTAAGGCCGTCAATCTGGCAGTACTATCTACACCCGTCACGTTTAAAGGAAGCGAGTCAGCACCGCTGACGTCACCAGCTGTTGTTGCAGGATTATCATAAAAATACGAAGTGGTAGTGGCTGGAATATCACCACCACAAGGGTGATCTGGCGCGTCTACCATTGCTTGAATACAGGGGTACCAACCAGGCGTCACGCCATCATTCATTAACCAGCCTTTATGATATGCGGTGGTTTTGGCAGGGAATTCGTACGCGACAGCCTCTGCACTGGATGAGAAAATCCGGACCGAATTCGCCAACATGTATTCCGCGCCCTGGTCAACGGCTGACTCGGCATTATGGAAAGCGATCTTTTGCCTCGCTTCATTCGAAGATACGCGCTGTTCAAAAACACCTACCCTTGCAGCGTAAAGTAGCATTAGCGTCATCAAAAGCAACACTAATATGCCGGTAAATATCGTCAAACCGCCGGTTTGTTTGTTGAGAATTGCCAGTTCCTTTTGCAACATATTTCGTCCTTTAACTACAATGAGAAGATATCGTTCCGGATTCTGATCGTGTCCTGAATTGTTTTTTCAACCACGCTGAGACCAATGTCCTTGACCAACTGTCCTGTAAGAGTAATTTGTACTTTGCCCACCTGCTGTGTAGAACCCGCACTGGAAATGACATCTGTAAAACTCAAAACATTAGAAAACGTCAACTCCGTGATGTCGACCAGAGCGGGGTTACTAATGGAAAACCAGTTTGCTGCGTTAGTGCAGTTGGGCGCCCCTGTGGTATTCACAGTCATCTGGACAACACCAATACCGCCTACAAGGGCACGGCGAAATGCACCAACATAATCGTTTGTAATAACTTTATTGGCATCGCGATCAAACCAGAAAAGAATGCAATCGTCTGTACCAACACTGTCAGCTAGCGTTATTGGTTTAATATGGGAAACCACGCCTCCTGGTTCGAGCGAGTCATCAGCTCGGCAATCAGGGTTTCCAAAACAGCCGGTGAAGTTACCGTGGAAATTTGCCCTGCGTATATCCCTGGTCATGATCTGCATGGCAGTTCGTAACTCAGATGAAAGACGCGTACTTTCCATGGTTTGTGTACCCGTGCTCATGGTATTAGCCATTAGCGTAATCATGGCCAGTGAAACCACCAGACTGATACCCATTGCAATGAGCAATTCCAGCAATGTTACACCTGTCTGCCTGGTGCGACTTATGGACATAAGGGGTAACCTCCAATAATGCCACGTCGACCACTCGACTCTGCGCAAATAGATACCTGCCCCAAGAGATTCAGCCAGATTTGAACTTCGTACAAGCGCTTACTATTATGCTGATCGTTCGAGTGCAGTTTGAACATATAGTTATCAGTCACAGTAGAGGTAAGCATCGTCATCAATTCAGTGTTCAGCCCCGCCGGTAAATCGTCCACGGCCAGAATTCCCCGGATAGGATCAAAGCTGACAGAAGGCGCTTCGGTATCAAGCGCATTCTGTGTATGCACAAGTTTATAACCAATATCAACAAAATCGGTTTGAACCAGACGCTGGGCTTGCCCATCTATCTGGCAAAAATCTGCAGCAGTAGTGGTGGTCTGAGTGCAATCACAAACAGTATTGCCGGCATTGACACCGATACACCAGGTGTCTTTATGACCGTCAGCAAACCAGGATAAATTTGTCGGCTGGTTGCGCTTTACTGCTTCCGACCTGGCGTACTCAATGAAAGAGACCATTTGTTCAGCTGCGGCTGTAACCTCTCGTTTCTCAACCAATGAACTCCAGGATGGAATAGCCAGAGCAAGTCCGATGGCAACGATTACCAAGGTAATCATCAACTCAACAAGTGTGAATCCCCGGTTCCCTCGAGTCATAATTTTTCCTTCTTCCTTGGCAATATTGAATTGTGTGCCTATAGTATAGGTATCTATTGAAAGCTTAGCAGGCTATTGATAAGCCGCTGGTCTGCAGTAAACTACCGTTTATCCGGATTAAGGAATAATCCGGGCCTTTAACAGGGAATTTATGATGGAAATAATGAAAAAGTTACCTAAAAAGAACCGTTGGGGTTTTACCCTGATTGAACTGATGGTCGTGGTCGGAATCGTGGCTCTGCTAGTTGCCTTGTCCATGCCTAGTTATCAACAATTCATCAGAAAATCCAAGCGCGGCGAAGCACAAAAACTTATGCTGAATTACGCCAACGTACAGGAAATCTGGCGCTCTACTCATAACACTTACGCCAGCGCAACCGACATGGTGCCGCCGACATACCTGGATGATCAGGGTAATAATCTTTACACATTTGCAGTTTCCGGGATTTCGACAACCGGGTTTACGCTTACAGCAACTGCACAAGGCACCCAGGCACTGGATAAAGACAAGGGTCAAGCATGTACCGCGTTAACGCTCACCCAGGCTGCCTTGAAAGGGCCAGCTGCCTGCTGGTAAAAAAAGCCGCATTACAGCACCAAACTGGCAAGTCATCGCTTGATACCCCGATGTCGGTTATAATGTCGTAACTGGCACCGAGGCAAAAAAATTGCGTCTGGACAGTACTAACAAATTATCACTCTTTATCCTGGCCATTTTCAGGGCATCACCCAGAAGCTATTTTTGGGTACTGCTTCTCTTACCTTTTTTAACTTCAGGAAATGACAAACCAAGCCTTTTGGAGCAAGTCGTCCAACGGGGCAGCATTACCATGTTGACGCGAAATGGTGCCAGCAGCTATTTCCTCGGCGCAGAAGGGGCAACCGGTCCCGAGTACGAACTGGTCAGTGATTTTGCAGACTTCATAGGCGTTGAGCTCGAAGTACATGTTGCAGATGCTTTTGGTCAGCTTTCAGAATTACTTACGCAGCGTAAAGGCGATTTAATCGCGGCCAACATGACCCGCACACCATTGCGCGAAACGGAGTATCTGTTCGGCCCGGATTACGCAGAAACTTTGACTGAAGTTGTTTATCGCCGTGGAAAAATCAGGCCCCATTCGCTCGCAGATCTGGTCGGTAAGAAAGTTGCCGTTATTGCCGGTTCCAGTTACGAAGAAATACTCAAGGCCGCTGCGCTGGAGATCGAAGGACTGAAATGGGAGTCCATTCAGGATGCGGGAATGGAAGACTTGCTGTTGGCAATTTCGGAGGGCGAGATTGACGCGACACTGGTCGATTCCAATATCCTGGGTATCAATAAACAATTTTATCCAGGCGTCAATAAGGCCTTCGCACTTGAGGAAACCCAGGCCCAGGCATGGGCTTTTCGTAAAACCGAAGATGAAAGTCTTGTGCAACAGGCTCAGGCATTTATTGCCATTGCTAGTGAGAATGGATCTCTGGCTGCCCTGCAGGACCGATATTTCAACCGGACAGATGACCTCAACCAGGTTGGAATGTTTCACTTCCTTAAGCAGGTCCGCAACCGCCTACCTTTGCTTTTACCTGTATTTCAGGAAGTAGCTGAACAGCATGAGCTTGATTGGCATCTGCTTGCGGCAATGGGCTACCAGGAATCGCATTGGGACCCCCTGGCGGAATCGGAAACAGGCGTGCGCGGCATCATGATGTTGACACTCAACACTGCTGCGCAAATGGGCTTAAGTGACCGTCTGGACCCCTGGCAGAGCATTGATGGTGGTGCACGTTACTTTATTCGGCTGTGGAACCGCACACCATCGCGCATACCTGAACCGGACCGAACCTGGATGACACTGGCAGCCTACAATATGGGTTGGGGTCATCTGGAAGACGCCCGCGTGTTAACTGAACGCCAGGGCGGCAATCCCGACAGTTGGCGGGACGTTAACGAACGCCTGCCTTTGTTGATGCAGGAAAAATGGCACAAACAAACCCGGTATGGTTACGCTCGTGGTATCGGAGCACAGCGCTACGTACGAAATATTCGAAACTATTTTAACATCCTGATTTGGATGGATACCCGCGCGCACCCATTACTGGTCGCCGATTCCAGCCAGCCATAAACACTCGCCTGACTGTTTTTTGATAGATTCCAGTCTTTTTTGGTGTTGCAGTAATTCTTCTTCACTGGCACGAATGACCTTCAGAATCTGTTGACCCGTATCACCGAACCCAGCGAAAGATTCCTCATTATCAGCCGCCCGTTCCATGCTCAAGCCCAGATCTGTTTGGCCTCCTGTCATTGCCAGATATACATCGGCCAGAATCTCGGCATCCAATAATGCGCCGTGAAGTGTGCGGCTGCTGTTGTCTACCTCATACCGTTTGCACAGTGCATCAAGATTATTGCGCTGGCCCGGATGAATATCTCTGGCCAGTTCCAGGGAATCTAAAATCTTTGCGGTGCCAGAAAGAGAGGCATGCCCCTGCCCGGTCAGTGACAATTCATAATCAAGGAAACCCAGATCAAATGGTGCGTTGTGAATGACCAGCTCAGCACCGGAAATAAAGGCAAGGAAATCATCACAAATTTCAGGAAACCGGGGCTTGTCCTGTAAAAACTCAAGGGTAATTCCGTGTACTTCCATGGCGCCTTCATCAATTTCCCGGTCAGGATGCAAATAACAATGAAAACTCCTGCCGGTTAACTGGCGGTCGCGCATTTCGAGGGCACCGATTTCTATGATCCGGTGGCCCTTCTCGGGTTCCAGGCCAGTGGTTTCAGTGTCCAGAATGATTTGTCGCATTAAATTTTATTCCTCTGTGCTTTCAGTGTGGAATTGCCAGACGGGCCAATTCATCTGCCCGTTCATTTTCCGGCACACCACTGTGCCCTTTTACCCAATACCATTTGACAGTATGCCCACTCAGAACACTTTCCAGCCGTTGCCAAAGGTCAACGTTTTTTACCGGCTTTCTACCGGCGGTTTTCCAGTTTCTTGCCTTCCAGGATTTAATCCATTCAGTCATACCCTTCATGACGTAGGTTGAATCAGTATAAATACTCACCGTACACGATCGCTTTAGTGCTTCAATCCCTTTAATCACAGCCATCATTTCCATGCGATTATTGGTGGTATCTTTCTCCCCACCCGACAACTCATGACGTTTGTTGCCGGAAATCAGGATTGTTCCCCAGCCACCGGGACCGGGATTTCCGCTACAGGCGCCATCGGTATACATTTCAACTTTCATTATTAAACCGCTTCCCTGCTTAAGTTAACCTGACCGAACCTGATCGGTGTCACTATATGGCTGTTTTGCGAATATTTCGCCCTGATCATAATCAGGTCAGCGAGAGGCAGCGCCACCATCTGCCAATTCTTTTCCCAATGTACCTGCCTGCCTCTAAAACCAAACCCTTCGCACTGGCTAATTTGGAACCCCTGCTGCCTAAGCAACCGGCATATGGACTTATAATCAAACAAAGGAGTTTTTGGACTCTCGATATCCGTCACTGATCCGTAACGGCCACGACCAATGATGATCAAATTCCCGCCACCTGCCAGAACCCTTCTAAGTTCAAGAATGTCTGCTGCCTCCTTCATACCATACATATGATTCAGCATGATCATATTGAAGGCATTTCCTTCGAAAGGCAGATTCCTGCTATTACAGCGAACACTCGGTTTGCCGGAATAACGGCCAATTTCTACCTTGACCAATAAGCCATCAGATTGAGCACCAAACGTAGTAAATTCCTTAGCTCCGGCATTGATAGTCAGCGTTCGACGCGGAGCCAGGCGCTCAATCAGAGGATGCAGAATGGAACCCAGCTGTACTTCGGGTGTAATCAAAGACCAGAGTTTCCTCTATTGACTTAGGACGAGCCAGAGTTAAGCATACGCGCAGAAACAAATTTGGTTCAACACTTATGAACATTTCGCCAATTCCAGCTTTATCTGACAACTATATCTGGTTACTCACAAGCGATGGTCCTGAATGCGCTATTGTTGACCCGGGCGACCACCGGCCGGTAATCAGACAGCTAAAAGCTGCAGGGCTGGAACTTAAGTATATTCTCCTGACACATCATCATGCAGATCACATCGGAGGCGTTCCAGGGCTGCTTCGCCAATGGCCGGCGACAGTAATCGGGCCATCTGACCCGCGAATCCCGTTTAATACCAGAACTGTTGCCGAAGGGGATCACGTCTCACTACCGGAATTGGGACTGGAGTTTGAAGTAATCGAAATACCGGCTCACACCTCCACTCACATCGCATTTGCCGGTAGCGGGCTTTTATTTTGCGGCGACACTTTGTTCAGTATTGGCTGTGGCCGACTGTTTGAAGGAAGCCCGCAAAATATGCAGGACTCATTGGATAAATTGGCTGGCCTTCCACCAGAAACCCTGGTTTATTGCGCCCATGAATACACCCAGTCAAATTGCAGCTTTGCTCTGGAAGTGGAACCTGAAAATAAAGCGCTTATTAAACGTGCAAAAGCAGTGATCAAAGCGAGGGAGAACGGTGAAGTAACCATACCCAGCACACTGGCTGAGGAACTGGCAGCGAACCCGTTTTTAAGAACCCGGGAGGAGTCTGTAGTGAATGCGGCGAGACGTTTAAAGCCGGAGACCTCACCGGGAGCAGAAACAATGGCGGTAATCAGGGCCTGGAAAGACCGTTTTTAGTTATTGAGAAATTTGCACATAAACTTGACCCTCCGCGTCTATCATTCATAATGTGCCGTTCTGAACTTTTTTCCGGAGTCAAAGTGTCGCCCCGTTACTTATTTCCTTTCCTGTCTTTGCTACTTGTAAATTGTGCCACAACCGGTCCAGTGCCCGTCGAGGCGCCTGAAATTCAGCCCGAGCAACTGGTAGAAATAGAGCTTCCGGAAGGCACAGGCGAAAGCATTGATAGCCATCTTTTCATACCGGAAAAACTTCCAACAGAAATTACAGAGCCGTCACTCGAGCCTCAGATTCATGTACACCCTCATGTGTGGGAGCGTCTGGTGCATAACTTTGCCCTGCCTGAATGTTCTTCACATGAAATCAGTAGAGTGTGGGCTAATTGGTATGCAGACCACCCGGAATATATGTCACGTGTATTGAAACGTGCCCAGCCCTGGATTTATTTTATAGCCGAAGAACTTGAAAAGCGCGGCATGCCAGCCGAACTGGCTCTTCTACCAATTGTTGAGTCTGCCTATGACCCCTTCGCCTATTCCAGCGGTCGTGCCATGGGGACCTGGCAGTTTATTGCATCAACTGGCAAAAGCTATGGACTAAAACAAAACTGGTGGTATGACGGTCGGCGTGATGTCTGGGCAGCGACTCATGCGGCATTGGACTATCTGGAATTTCTCAACAACAAATTTGAAGGTGACTGGCTGCTGGCACTTGCTGGTTACAACTCAGGTGAAAACCGGGTTGCCCGTGAAGTTAAGAAAAACCTCGCAAAAGGAAAGCCCGGAGATTTCTGGAGTATTTCTCTGCCACGCGAAACCAGAGGCTATGTTCCCAAATTGCTGGGTTTGACCTGCCTGTTTGAAAATCCTGCGAAATTTGATTTTGAGCTGCCGGCAACCATGAACGCACCAGTGATCGCGAGCGTCGACCCCGGCCAACAGACTGACCTTGTACTGATATCGCAAATCTCCGAAGTCGAAATCGATGTCGTATTTTCTCTGAATCCAGGATTTAATCGTTGGGCAACGTCGCCAGACGGCCCTTACAGTGTGGTTCTCCCGATTGAAGGTGCTGCAAAACTTGAAAAACGCCTGAGTGAAATAGATCCTTCAACTCTGATGAAATGGGATCAGGTAACAGTGCAGAATGGGGATACTTTGTCAGAAATTGCCAGTGTTCATAAGGTTCCACTACCCGTGATCAGGTCTGCCAATCACCTTGAAGGTGATTTGATTAATATCGGGCAAAAATTACTATTACCTCGTGATGAACAATTATTAATTGATCCCCTATATTCAACGGCTGCGAATGAGCTGCAACGTTTACAGGCCGGCTTGATCGCTTCTGACCGTGTGACCCACAATGTTCGGTCCGGAGAAAGTCTGTCGGTAATCGCCCAGCGTTACGGCGTGAATGTGAAAGACCTGCAGTCCTGGAATAAAATAAGCAATCCAAGATCTTTGCGCGCCGGCCAAAAAATAATTGTTTTCCATAGCCCTGCCCCGATCGCGAAATCTTCCACAAATTTAAAACATACGGTACAAAGCGGGGATTCGTTGTGGAGCATCGCCAAGAAATACAAAGTCAAATTAAACGATCTGATTCGCTGGAATGACCTGCAAAAGCGCACCACCATTCGCCCGGGGCAATCGATCAAGATTCTTTTCTGATTTATGAAGCCCTTTCTGGTCTATTTCCTTAGCACTTTTTTATCGAGCAACCTATACGCCCTTGAGCTCAATGGTTCAGCCATTCAGGGCGGGCTGATGTTCGGCACGGTTGAACCCGGCACGATAGTGACACTAGATGATACTGAGGTTCAGGTTTCGTCTGATGGGCATTTCGTGATTGGATTCGATCGCGATGAAACCGGAACACGGATTCTCAAAGTGTTGATCGGAAAAAGCGTTCTCGAAACCCGCCAGCTTGAAGTCTTGAGCAGAGAGTATGCAATTGAGCGTGTCGACGGCTTGCCGCCGGAAACTGTGACGCCTGACCCGTCTGCAGCAGAGCGCATCAGGATGGAATCAGGATTAGTCATTGAAGCCCGGGCACGACGGTATGACCGATCCGATTACGTTGCAGGTTTTGAATGGCCGGCAACGGGACGTATCAGTGGCGTCTATGGAAGCCAGAGGGTACTAAACGGGAAACCGGGCAGACCTCACTATGGCCTGGATATTGCAGCTCCAAGCGGCACACTTGTTCGGGCACCAGCCGATGGTGTAATAACCCTGGTTCACGCCAATATGTATTTTTCAGGTGGCACCATCATTCTTGATCACGGACAGGGCTTGTCCTCAACCTTTCTCCATTTGAGCGAGATTCTGGTTGATGCTAATGCGGTCGTAATAAAAGGCGATCAAATCGGTCGCATAGGTGCAACGGGTCGCGCCAGCGGGCCGCATCTTGACTGGAGAATGAACTGGATGAACCGAAGGGTAGACCCCAGGCCATTGCTGCCTGAAGTCTCAGAATTACCGGCTGGAGCAATACAAACTAACTAGCTGTTTGACTGACTTAACCGCACCGGAGCACCCGCACCGGCTACATAACCACCTGCAACACCCTTGGTAATTACAGAAACCGCATTATGTGGATGCAAGCTTTCGTAATGAGTGCACCGTGCCCAGAAATCCAGAATACGATCATCTGAATTCAGAGCGGTTTGAATACGGCGCCCAGAATCTTCACAAAACATCAGGTTCGAGCCATTTAATAAAGCGAACTCTTGCTCATCTTCACGCTTGACCGTTGCTTGAACCGGCGTTTTTAGCGCGCCTTCAATCAGGTCAATCAGTTCGATAATTGGGAACATTTGAAAAGTAGGCAGCAATCTGACACGTAACTCTGCGGCACTTCGTTGACTATGCGGTGTGGCAAGAATGCCCTGCTCGCTTCCAAGCCATTCATGAATCCGCTGGAAATTTACCGGCTTTTCCTCATCAAAGTCCTTAAGAAACTGTTCCTGGATCAATTGTCTGGCCAAGGCCGCCGAACACGGACAGGTGCTGGAATACAGAACCTCCAGACCCATTTCCAGGCTAAATTCCTGACCTTCCAGCATACCAATCATTGAAACCGGATAACGGCGCCAACCTTCATTGTCGCTTGTCAGTGCTTTACGGCGCACCACGTAGTCAAAGTCCACCCGAACCAGAGCACGATCACTAAGACCTTTGTGGGACTCAAGAAAGGTATGAAGAATCTGGCGCAAGGCACTTGGGGTCAGCGGGCGATCACGAAATGCCTGATCAAGATGCAGGTAAAGACGTGACATGTGAATTCCGCGAACATCCGGGTCAATCAGATTTACATAGGCAGTGACAATCGCAGTTGATTGAATCAAGTCTCCTTTGTCATCTTCGATGCGCACAGGAACTTCGATTTCATTCATACCTACCCATTCCAGTTTCCCGGAAACGGCCGGCTGAGCCTCATTGGCTATGTCCGGCATGGTACGCAGATTACTGTCGTTTGTTTTCATTTAATACTCTCCGCACAGAACTTATTAGATCTGTGCATACAGACCCAGTTACAAGGTCACAGGTCACAGGTCACAATGTATTTGAATTATCGTTGATAAATACCTTCGCGGGCAAAGTATCGTAAATCTGATAATGATCACCTGAAACAATTAACACAATCGCCGCATAAATGCGGCAATTTTGTTAATTGGTCGGGGCGAGAGGATTTGAACCTCCGACCCCTACAACCCCATTGTAGTGCGCTACCAGGCTGCGCCACGCCCCGACCGAGGCGCGCATGTTAACTCAGTTGTGCGAAACGCGAAACCCTACACATTGCACATTACATTTAATAAACAAAAAAAAAGCGGCCATTGACCGCTCTTTTAAATTTTATTCTGCTAAAAATCTACCGTCTAAGCACCTGCAGCACCTGTTCCAGTTCCAGCCGCAACTGGCGGATTATCTGTTGGCTGCGATTCACATCATCATGTGCACTCTCACCCTCGAGATTCTGACGGGCACCACCAATAGTGAATCCCTGCTCGTAAAGAAGGCTTCGAATCTGACGAATCATAATGACGTCACCACGTTGATAGTAGCGACGATTACCGCGCCGTTTTACCGGCTTTAGTTGTTCGAATTCTTGTTCCCAATAACGAAGCACATGAGGCTTAACGCCACATAAGTCACTTACTTCGCCAATGGTAAAATATCTTTTTGCCGGGATAGGCGGTAGGTCTTTATCAATTCCCGGATCCAACATAAGCTTCAACCCTCGCACGCAGTTTTTGTCCAGGACGGAACGTTACGACACGGCGTGCGGAAATAGGTATTTCCTCGCCGGTCTTTGGGTTTCTCCCTGGGCGCTGATTTTTCTCGCGCAGCTGAAAATTGCCAAAACCTGATAGCTTCACGTTGGCGCCGGACTCTAAAGCAACCCGGACCTCCTCAAAAAACGCGTCTACAAATTCTTTCGCTTCGCGCTTGTTAAGTCCGACTTCGTCGAACAGGCGATTTGCGATTTCTGCTTTGGTCAATGACATGTCTAACCTCTGTGCTGAGCATTCAATTCTGATTCCAATGACTGTATGATTTTCTGAGTCAAAGAATCAACTACTTCGTCTGTTAGAGTGCAGGAAACGTCTTGTAAAATCAAGCCAATAGCGAAACTTTTGTAACCTATTTCCACATTTTGGCCTGAGTACACGTCAAATATTAGCAAATCTTTAAGAAGTTGACCCGCAATATTTGAAAAAACCTCCTTTAGCTGTTGATATTCAACCCCATCAGGTACCAGAAAAGCGAGATCACGTCTCACTGAAGGGAAACGCGAAATATTATTCGTGCATGGTACTTCACGTTTAGAAATTCTTTCTATATCCAGCTCAAATGCCAATACCTGACGTTTGATATCCATTTTTGCAAGCACAGCCGGGTGTATCGCACCAATCCAACCTACAGGCTGCTGATCAATGAAGACTGAAGCGGAAATTCCGGGATGCAACCAGCCGAACTGCCCCTCTTTAAATTCACAAGAATCAGTGCCACCCTTCAAATCCAATAAATTCTGCACCTGCTTTTTCAGGTCATAATAATCAACTGGCTGCGCAGCAATGCCCCACTGCTCCGGTTGTGCGCTACCACAGACAACGGCGCTGATTTTTTCCCGTTCCTGCAAAATTTCAGTTTGCAAAAACGTGACTCCGGTCTCAAACAAACGAACCCGCTCCTGCTGGCGACGTGTATTTCGCTGCAGAGAGGACATCAAACCGGGCAATAATGAGGTACGCAACACATCCATATCTGAACTGATGGGATTGGCAAGTGGTAAGGCCGATTCGTCCATCATCAATGTTTTGAGTAAGGCAGAGTCTACAAAGCTGTAGTTGATCGCTTCCTGGTAACCGGCAGCACACATTGCTTCACGCATCTGTGTCAATGGCACTTGTCGCTCGCTTATTGTATTAATTCCGATTTCGCCGGCTGGTAAGGTCGCAGGCAGAGTGTCATAGCCATGAATCCTGGCGACTTCCTCTATCAGATCTTCTTCAATAGCAATATCAAATCTGCTGCCAGGAGCTTGCACCGACCATTTTCTATCGCCCTGAACTAACTGCATACCCAGACTTTCCAGGATGCCGGTGACATAACCATATTCGAGAACAATGCCCAATATTCGATTGATCCTGTCGAGCCTGAGATTAACCTGGTTTTGAGCCGGCAAATATTCGGGTGATTCTGTGAGCGTCACAGGGCCTGCCTCACCACCGGTGATTTCTAACAGCAGGCCGGTCATTCTCTCAAGCGCAAGTTCCTGACCAGCCGGGTCAACTCCGCGCTCAAAACGGTGAGAAGCGTCTGTATGCAGCCCCAGTGACCTTGCTTTACCAGCAATGTTGGAAGGTGCAAACCAGGCGCTTTCCAGGAATACATTCTTTGTTGTTTCACTAACACCGCTTGCCAACCCACCCATGATGCCTGCCAGTGCTACAGGGCCGGTTTCATCGCAGATAGCGAGCATATTTTCATCTACATCAATCTCTTTTTCGTCAAGAAGAACAAGTTTTTCGCCTTTAATTCCACGGCGCACAACAATGCTACCCTGCAAAGTATCCAGATCAAATGCATGCAATGGCTGACCCAATTCAAGCATCACGAAATTGGTAATATCAACTACCGCACTTATGCTTCGTACACCGCATCTACGCAGGGTTTCAACCATCCATAAAGGCGTCGGAGCATCTACATTTACACCCTTGATCACCCTTCCCGCATAACGTGGGCACCCTTGCGGATCTTCAAGGCGAACCTGAAATTCATCTTTTTGTGTGGCTGAAACCGGGTGTATATCCAGCGGGGTAAATTTAGCCTGGCAGCTCGCAGAGACATCCCTGGCAAGACCCCTGATACCCAGGCAATCGCCCCGGTTGGGCGTCAATTCCAATTCAAGACTGTAGTCATCCAGTTTCAGATACTCACGAAAATCCATTCCCAGAGGCGCATCAACCGGCAAAGCCATCAAACCGCTGTGGTCCTGCGACAAACCCAGTTCTTTGGCAGAACAAGCCATGCCATATGAATCAACACCACGCAATTTAGCCTGCTTGATCTTGAATCCTTCACCAAGTTCAGCACCAATTCTGGCAAATGGAATAACTAAGCCAACCGAAGCATTTGGGGCCCCGCAAACGACCTGTAAGGGATCACCATCACCGAGGTCGACCTGACAGACCTTTAGCTTATCTGCATCAGGATGAGGCTCACAGGAAGTAATTTGTGCAACGTAAACTTCACTAAATGCCGCGGCGACCGGCAATACCTGATCTACTTCCAAACCGGAAGCAGTTAATTTTTCAGCCAGCTCATAGGCATCCAGATCGAGTTGAACCCATTGCTTAAGCCATTGATAAGAAAAGCGCATTTAATATTTCCTTGTCAATGAAACTGGCGTAGAAACTGCAGGTCGTTTTCGAAAAATTGGCGTAGATCTCTTACACCGTAACGCAGCATGGCAAGGCGTTCGACACCCATACCAAAGGCATAGCCAACATATTTTTCACTATCGACATTACAGGCTTTGAGTACATTTGGATGAACCATTCCACATCCCAGGATTTCAAGCCAGCCAGGTTTGGAACCATCACCCTTGTCCCATGCTATGTCCACTTCAGCGGATGGCTCGGTAAAGGGAAAATAGGAAGGACGAAAGCGCATACCTATCGAATCTTCAAAAAACGCGTTAACGAATTCCTGTAACACTCCCTTCAGGTCACTCATCGCTACCTGCTCGCCGATCAGCAAGCCCTCAACCTGGTGAAACATCGGAGTGTGGGTTTGATCATAATCACTGCGATATACCTTGCCTGGCGCAATGAGACGTATAGGGGCACCACGTTTGAGCATTTCGCGAATTTGTACCGGAGATGTATGGGTGCGTAAAAGCCGTCCATCACCAAAGTAAAATGTATCGTGCATGGCACGCGCCGGATGGTGAGGGGGAAAGTTTAACGATTCAAAATTATGATAGTCATCTTCAACTTCCGGCCCGGTTGCAACTTCAAACCCAAGGTTTCCAAAAAGGTCGATGATACGTTGCATTACGCGGGTTACCGGGTGTAATCCACCGCGACTCTCCCCCCGTCCCGGTAAGGTGACATCAATTTTTTCTTTAGATAGTTTTTCTTCGAGCCTGGCGGCTTCCAGATCGGACTTTTTAGAATTGATAAGCTGCGATAATTCTGTTTTGGCCAAATTAACAGCCTGACCGAGTTCCTTGCGTTTTTCGGCCTCAACATTTCCCAGCGATTTTAGCAATGCAGTGATCTGGCCCTTCTTGCCAAGATAACGGACACGAATGTCATCCAGCTGCTGCGCATCGGTACATGCAGCGATTTCCGCTGTAGCTTGCGTCAGAATGTTATCAACTGAACTCACTTGTAACCTCACTCAATAAAAAAAGGGAAGAGCTAAGGCCCTTCCCTTTAGTAATCAAACCATCAATTTGATTATGCCAGGGCAGCCTTGGACTTTTCAACCAGGGCTCCGAACGCCGCAATATCATGAACGGCAAGATCAGCAAGCACCTTACGATCGACTTCAATTTCGGCCTTATTCAGACCATCCATAAATCGACTGTAGGACATATCAAACTGACGTGCAGCAGCGTTGATGCGCACTATCCATAACCTGCGGAACATACGTTTGTTAGTACGACGGTCACGATAAGCATATTGACCAGCCTTGATAACCGCCTGTTTTGCAACTCGATAAATCTTGCGCCGGGCACCGTAATAACCCTTCGCCTGTTTTAATACTTTTTTGTGCCGGGCGTGTGCCGTGACACCTCTTTTAACTCTAGCCATTTTTCAATCCTCCCTTATGCGTACGGCAATAAACGTCTAACAGATTTCAAATCCGCAGAACTGACCAAGTCAGTACGGCGAAGCCTGCGAATACGCTTTTGCTTCATTTTAGTGAGGATATGACTCTTGAAAGCGTGACCTCGTTTAAAACCGCCTGAAGCAGTTTTCTTAAAACGTTTGGCCGCGCCCCGGTTAGTCTTCATCTTGGGCATGGAATATCTCCTTTGGTCCTTTTCGGACCTTTTAATAACACGCTGCCTAAGCGCCCAACATCGTTGGATCTTTGTAGCTCAGCATCGCTTCTTTTCTAGCAAAACCGGTCAGGTTTTCTTTGGACTAACCAGCATCACCATTTGTCGGCCTTCCATCTTAGGCCATTGTTCAACTATTACTTCTTCTGCCAGTTCATCTCTGATTTTCTGCAGCATTGCCGCACCCAATTCCTGGTGCGCCATTTCACGTCCACGAAAACGCAGTGTGATTTTAACCTTGTCGGCTTCACCGATAAAGCGGCGAATATTTCGCATCTTTACCTGATAATCCGCTTCTTCAGTACCCGGTCGGAATTTTATTTCCTTTATGTGGGTAACC
Source organism: Rhodothermales bacterium (assembly GCA_047614505.1). GTDB lineage: Bacteria > Pseudomonadota > Gammaproteobacteria > Xanthomonadales > SZUA-36 > JABDJL01. Next base: position 33,336 of record JBLHGQ010000018.1, read on the forward strand.
TTTTGTTTCTTCTTGGCAGCCTGGCCTTTCTTGGCTTGCTCAAACCGGTATTTACCAAAATCCATAATCCGGCATACGGGTGGCTCACCATTTGGAGCGATCTCTACGAGATCAAGCTCATCTGCCACGGCCATTGCAAGTGCATCTGCGACCTGCATAATTCCGGCTTGTTCGCCGTCTTTTCCAATTACCCTGATTTCCGGCGCAATTATGTCCCCATTACGCCTGGTTTCTTTTTTTGATGCGATCTTCGTATCTCCAGTGACTAATCCAGTTTTCCCCGCCGGGCGATTTCGCCCTGCAAGTGTACAGCAAAGTCTTCAATTGCCATGCTGCCAAGGTCTTCACCCTCGCGTGTACGCACCGCAATAGTTCCCTCCTCGACCTCCCGGTCGCCTACTACCAGTAGAAAGGGGACTCGTTGCAAAGTGTGCTGGCGGATTTTAAAGCCGATCTTCTCGTTTCTCAAGTCTAAATCCACTCTAAAACCTTTATTTTCAAGGGATTCTGCTATTTTATGGCAAGTTTCGTCCTGTCGGTCGGTAATATTGAGCACAACTGCCTGAACCGGAGCTAACCACACCGGCATTTTACCGCCGTGATTTTCGATCAATATTCCGATAAAACGCTCGAGCGAACCGAGGATCGCCCGGTGCAGCATTGCAGGTGTTTGTTTTGAACTATCCTCGGCGACATAACTGGCACCCAGGCGTTTCGGCATAATGAAATCCAACTGCAGGGTTCCACACTGCCAGATCCGTCCAATGGTGTCTTTCAGGGAAAAATCGATCTTGGGGCCATAAAAGGCACCATCACCGGGATTCTCTTTCCACTCG
>JBLHGQ010000019.1:0-33229 GCA_047614505.1 Rhodothermales bacterium
CGCTGGCCATGGGAAATACAGTTGTTCTCAAGCCGGCTGAATTTACTTCGGCCACTGCTGTCCTGCTCGCTCAAATTTGTGACGATATTGGATTGCCCAAAGGTGTGTTTAACCTGTTATTGGGTGATGGTAAGGCCGGCAAATGCCTGGTTGAACATCCTGACGTGAAAAAAATTGCATTTACCGGTTCCACTGAAGTTGGGCGGATCCTGCGCAAATCGACAGCAGGAACAGGTAAAAAATTGACACTTGAGTTGGGCGGAAAATCACCCTTTATTGTTTACGAAGATGCCGACCTCGACAGCGTGGTCGAAGGCCTGGTCGATGCCATCTGGTTCAATCAGGGCCAGGTGTGCTGTGCCGGATCACGATTGCTGGCACAGGAATCCATTTCAGAAACACTGCATGAAAAGATCAAGGCACGCATGTCCAAACTGGTCATTGGTGACTCTATGGAAAAGGGCGTGGACATCGGTGCGATGGTAGATCCGACACAGCTACAAAGGATTACCGACCTGGTTCAGCTGGGCGTCGATGAAGGCGGTAATATGTGGCAGCCTGAATGTGAGTTGCCCGAAAGTGGCAGTTTTTATCCTCCAACCCTGTTTTCTGACGTACAACCATCAGCGACATTGGCGCAGGAGGAAATTTTTGGTCCGGTGCTGGTTTCAATGACATTCAGAACACCGTCGGAGGCGGTTGAACTGGCGAATAACAGTCGCTACGGACTGGCAGCCAGTGTGTGGACAGAGAACATCAACCTTGCACTCGATGTCGCACCAAAACTCAAAGCTGGTGCGGTTTGGATTAACTGCACCAATATGTTCGATGCTGCAGCCGGATTCGGCGGATACCGTGAGTCAGGGTTTGGTCGCGAAGGTGGTCGGGAAGGGCTTTACGAATATCTTAAACCTTTATGGGAGGCGGATCTGTCTGATACACCCGTGTACCAGTCAGTTGAAGCCGCTGATGACGCAGATTTGACAGTAACTGGTGTCAGCGCCATTGACCGCACAGCTAAGCTCTATATTGGTGGTAAGCAATGCAGGCCTGATGAGGGCTATAGCCTGATGGCCTTTGACGCCGCCGGTCGTGAAGTCGCTGAATTTCCAAAAGGCGGTCGGAAAGACATCCGCGATGCAGTTGAAGCTGCTCGTAAGGCAGAGGCCTGGACCAACACGACCGCTCATAATCGCGCTCAGGTGCTGTATTTCATTGCAGAAAACATTTCTGCCAGAGAAGATGAGTTTGTTAACCGTATCACCCAGCTCAGCGGTAAGGATCAGGCAGCTGCCCGGGCTGAATTGGATTTGTGTATACAAAGAATCTATACCTACGCGGCAATGGCGGACAAATTTGACGGTGATGTTCATTCAACGCCACACAGAAACGTAACACTGGCTATGCGCGAGGCGCTGGGTGTGATTGGCATCGTTGCGCCGGAAGAAGCGGGCTTGCTTGGGTTTATTTCTACGATAATGCCTGCCATTTCGATGGGTAATCGCGTGGTGGTTGTACCATCTCAGCGATATGCGCTATTGGCCACCGATTTTTACCAGATCCTGGATACATCGGATTTGCCAGGAGGTGTGATCAACATCATAACCGGCAAACAGGATGCACTGACTGCAGAAATGGCAAAGCATTACGATCTGGAGGGCATGTGGTATTGGGGAAGCGCCGAGGGTAGCAAACTGGTCGAGGACTCGGCTGCAGCAACTATGAAGCGCACCTGGGTCAATTACGGCCGTTTCCATGACTGGGAAGATTCCCAGCAGGGTGAGGGCGAGACCTTTTTACGCAAAGCCATTGAAATCAAGAATATCTGGATTCCATACGGCGAATAAGAATGAGCTGGTTCAATTTTGGATTCACTTTTCTTGAGCAATGATTAACCGTATCCACCATGTCAATTTTTTGGTCAAGGATCTTGATGTCGCAATAAAACGTTATCAGGCTTTACTTCAAACAGAGACTGTTATTCGTGAAGAATTGCCACAGCGCGGCGTGTCCACTGCCAGATTCAAAGTGGGTGAAACCTGGATAGTGCTGATCCAGCCGCATGACCCGGACACCATTCCGGGCCAGCATATGCAGGAACATGGTGAAGGCTTCTTTCTTATTAGTTATCAAACGGATAATCTCGAGTCTGAATCTGATCGAATAAACGAAAGTGGAATTGAAGTTCTGGATAATTCGCCAAGACATGGCTTGGACGATTGGCAGGTAAAAGACCTTTCAACGGAAGATTTGTTTGGTGTGAGTACTCAAATTACGCAGAGCAGCAACTGAAGAAACCCTGTATTGACTATGTAAGACCTTCAAGCTCAAGATCGATGTGATATTCGAATCGCCCGGGATGATATAAAACCTTTAGGTAATCAACGGGCTTGTTGTCTGAGTGCTTTTCCTTGTAGGTAAGCCTGGTCAGGCTGAGCAGTGGCGATCCGGGGAGGATGCCCAGCACATCAGCTACTTCAGGCGTGGCGCCGACGGCACTGATAATTTGCTTCGTGTAGTGAACCTGCAGGCCTTTTTTTCGAAAATAGGACATTCGTGGAGTAAGGCGAAAAACATTCAGATTTCCTGGTAGTTTTACACCAAGCGTCCAACTCTCGTAATAGCCGAACCTTTGCTTGTTCCTGCTTCTGACCCTTGCAAGATACAAGGCTGTGTCATCTGTGCTCAAGCCAAGCGTTTCCCTGATTTCTCTGGGGGGGCGTAAGATTCCACTGTCCAGCACCTCGGCGGAAGACTGCTTTCCAATCGATTCAATTTCCTGCAATAGACCGACCATGGGCGAATGCAAGGGTTGTTGTTGATACTGGTGGGTAACGTGAGTGCCCTTGCCGCGTCGTCTTTCAACAAGACTCTCAACAGCCAATTCGTCAAGTGCCCGCTTGCTGGTAATTCGAGAAACCCCAAATTCGTTTGATAACTGCTGCTCGGTGGGTAATTGCATTCCTTCCGTATAAGTGCCATCAAGAATGCAGGATTTCAATAACTTGTAAAGTCGATAATACAGAGGTACAGGCGAGTCAATGTTTAGGTCATGACGCTGTTTTTCGCTAATTATTGAATGCAGTTCGACCATCGATTTTGATTACCGGTTTGCTTATAAATGTTATATTAATATAACATTAAAGCATTAATGTATTCTGCAGCGATATTCACCGACTCGAGGAGAGTCATAAAGTGACTAGTATTGAATAAACCTCTATCAGGAATTCGCATTCTTGACCTGACGCATATGCTTTCCGGGCCTTATGGCGCCATGATACTGGCTGATCTGGGAGCAGAAACTATCAAGGTCGAACCGCTTCAGGGAGAAGGTACCCGTAAATTGTTATCCGAGGACCCCAACAACTCGTTGGATGGAATGGGTGCTTACTACATTACGCTCAACAGAAATAAGAAAAGCGTAGCGATTAATCTGAAGTCGAAAAAGGGCCTGGAGGTTTTTTATGATCTGGTTCGACATTCGGACGTTGTTATCAGTAACTTTGGTGCTGGCGTTCCAGAGCGCCTGAACATCGACTATCCAAGCCTGAAGAAAGTTAATCAGCGAATCATTTGTTGCACCGTCACCGGATTTGGTTCCGACGGGCCTAACCCAGGCAGACCCGCATTCGACCAGGTTGCGCAGGCCATGGGCGGGGGAATGTCGATTACCGGAACAGATCCTGATCACCCGGTGAGGTCTGGAATACCAATCGGCGATCTGGGTGGAGGAATGTTTGCCGTTATGGGAATCCAATCTGCCCTGATAGAAAGAGAACGAAGCGGTCTGGGTCAGAACGTGGATATCTCCATGCTTGATTGCCAGGTCTCCATGCTTAATTACATGGCAACCATGTTTTTTTTGTCGGGAAAAGATCCGGAGCCTATCGGTAACTCACATTTTGTGCACGTGCCCTACAATACCTTTACTACTTCCGATGGGTTTATAGTCATTGCAGTTATTACTGATAATTTCTGGCACAACCTGAAGCAGGTCGTGGATATTGCCGAATTTGCGAGTCCGAAATACGACGGTCAACCCGGTCGCCTGGAAGATCGCGAAATGATTAATCAAAAGCTGAATGAAAAACTATCTACGAAATCTTCAAAGTATTGGCTGCAAAAACTGGAGGAAAAACGTGTGCCATGTGCGCCCGTCAATCATTTAAGCGAAGCACTGGAGGATGAGCAAATACGTTTTCGCAATATGGTTGTAAAACTGAAGCACCCAAATGGTAACTTTACCCATGGGCCAGGTAATCCGATCAAGTTGTCCAGAACAAATGAAGACTCATTCTCCGAAGCACCACTAGTTGGTCAACATACAGATGCATTGCTTTTTAAATTGCTCGGTTATGATAAAAAACATCTGGCCGATCTTCGTGAAAAAGGCGTCGTAGGTTGATGAAACGATCGGTGACCATCACAGATGTCGGGCCGCGCGATGGCCTGCAAAACCAGACCAAGATTCTTTCACTGTCTGAAAGACTGCAGATAATCCAGGCATTGGGTACGGCGGGCGTAGATCACATTGAAGTTGGTGCATTCGTGTCACCCAAAGTGGTGCCTGCCATGGCTAATACCGAAAGTCTGGTGAGTGCTCTGTCGGGTGATGCAGGCACTTTCTCGGTGCTGATTCCGAACATGAAAGGCTATGAGTTGGCGACCCGGGCCGGCGCAGATACTGTCGTGATGGTTTTATACGGTACAGATGGCATGGCGCAAGCAAATGTTAATCAAAGCAAGGCTGAAGTTGAAGCGGTGACGGAACAAATTCTTGTACAAGCCGTAAAGGATAAAATAGACGTATTGGCCACTATCGCGGTTTCCTTCGAATGTCCATTTGACGGGCCGGTTGCACCCGAAACCATTCTTGAAATCGCTGACAGGTTTTTGGCCAAAGGCGCCTCGCAAATCGTCATTGCGGACACCATTGGTGCAGCAAATCCTGCACAGGTCCGAACGCTGATGGACCAGCTGATTCAACGCCATGGTGAAGATCGAATCGCCTGTCATTTTCATGACACCCGCGCCATGGGTCTGGCAAATGTATTTGCAGCGATCGAATCCGGCGTGCGTAGCTTTGATTCATCTATCGGCGGCCTGGGTGGTTGTCCATTTGCACCTGGAGCCTCTGGCAATGTTGCGACTGAAGATGTCGTGATGATGGTTGAACAAATGGGTTTTAACACAGGGATTGATCAACTAAAACTTGCGCAAGCCTCTAGTATCGCAGCGAAACTAACCGGAAGCGCGCCAGGCGGGCGGGCAAAACCCTGGTTGAACCGCCAACTGGGATTAATGTGATCAGGGCGGCTTTGAAAAGGTGTAATTTTATGGAGCAACTATGAGCTATAGATTGGGTGTTGATGTCGGCGGTACTTTTACCGACCTGTTATTGATTAATGAAGAGTCCGGGCAGACGTACACGGCTAAAGTGCCTTCTACCCCGCAGGACTCTTCAATCGGCGTGTTGAATGGCATTAACCGTATTTGTTCAGAATCCGGAGTAGACCCATCCACCATCAAACGGGTCATGCACGGCACCACCGTTGCTACTAACGCGGTGCTGACTGGTAAGGGCGCCAAAGTTGGTTTGGTAACGACAAGTGGATTCAAATTTGTACTGCAAGTGGCGAGATCTTTTTGTCCGGGTGGTCTGGGCGGATGGGTCAGCTATGTGAAAAAACCATTGCTGGCGCCGCTTGAACTGACGGTTGAGGCAGATGAGCGCATGGGCGCGGATGGCAAGGTTGTTCATCCCCTGGATACTGAGGCGCTCAGAAAAACCTTGCATGATCTTAAATCCAAAGGCGAGGTTGAGGCCTTGACCATCTGCTTTATCAATGCCTATGTCAATGGAGAGCATGAAGTACAGGCCCGGGATATTGCACGTGAAGTATTCGGTTCTGTACCTGTCTCAATTTCTTCAGAAGTCGTTCCGGAAATGCAGGAATACGAGCGTACCGAAACCACAGTGGTTAACTCATATGTGCACCCGGAAGTGTCCACCTACCTCAACAATTTGCAGGTCTCGTTGCAGGCACTCATGGGTGATGATCTACAGCTTTCAATATTGCGTTCAGATGGAGGCCTTGCTTCTTCCAGAAGTGCCGCTGACTCTCCGGTTAACCTGCTCCTGTCCGGCCCCGCCGGGGGCGTAAGTGGAGCCTCCTGGTTTGCCAGTCGTGCCGGCTATGACAATGTTCTTACCTTCGATATGGGTGGTACATCAACCGACGTTGCATTGATTCAAAATGCCACAGCTCGAATCAGGCGCGAAACACGTGTTGGCGATGTCACAGTCCGTGCTCCTTCTGTCGATGTACGCACGGTTGGCGCAGGTGGGGGCTCAATTGCATTTGTTCCAGAACTAACCAAAGCACTTCGTGTTGGCCCGCAGTCCGCTGGCGCGGAACCCGGTCCTGCTGCATATATGAAAGGCGGCACCGAAGCGACAGTCTGTGATGCCAATGTGGTTCTTGGATACCTTCCATCTGATGTGCAGTTGGGAGGCGACATGGCCATCGACAAGTCAGCGGCAGAAGCAGCTGTGCAGACCATTGCTGATGCAATGGGTGTAGACCTGATGACCGCGGCCGAGGGCATGATCAAGATTGTTAATGAGTCCATGTTTGGTGCATTGCGACTGGTTTCGGTAGAGCAGGGCTTTGACCCACGAGATTTTGCTCTAATTGCTTTTGGGGGAGCAGGGCCACTACATGGCAATGCAATGGGTGTGCTGACAGGTTCCTGGCCGGTGATCATTCCTCCGGGTCCGGGTGTACTTTGTGCCTACGGAGATGCAACCACCCAAATTCGGGATGAAGCATCACGAACCTATGTAACAAAAGCTGCAGATCTTACCGTTGAACAGTTGTTGGCCGATCTTGACGATTTGCATGAACGTGCTTCAGTCTCGCTCAACGAAGATGGCATTCCCGCAGATGAACAGGAGGTATTGTTTCAGGCGGATCTTCGCTATGCCGGCCAGGCCTTCCAGATCAGTATGGATTTCAGCGCGAAGGACATTTCTGCAGACGGTATTGAATTGTTGACCAATCGCTTCGATGCTGAACACGAACAACTGTTTACCTTTGCTCTGGGTGAGGATCATGAACTGGTCATGATCCGCGCTATTGTCCAGGCCAAATCCAAGCCGATTGCAGAAACTGAGGTGGGCAAGGCCAGCTTTGATCTGGAGCAGTGCAAAGTTCAGGAGACCCGGTTTTATTACGAAGCTGGCTGGCACAATGCTGTGATTTACAATCGTGAATTATTGCATGAGGGCTTGATCGTACCTGGTCCGGCCATCGTAGGAGAAATGGATTCGACCACCGTCATTTTGCCCGGGTTTGAAGCAAAGGTGGATCATATTGGGAACCTGCTGATCAATCCTGTCAAGCAAGGGGAGCATGCATCATGAGTACACGAATTATTGAAACCAACAGCGCACCACTCGAACGCGTTGAGGTAGATACCGTCACCGTTGATATTCTCGAAAATGCTCTACGCAATGCGCGTGTAGAAATGGATGCGGTGCTATTTCGTACCGCAATGAGTCCGGGTATCAGGGAGCAAGGCGATTGTTTTCCAATGATTGCGAACCGTGATGGAAAAATGGTGGTTGGCCAGTTCGGATCCTTTATTCATGGTTTCCTGGAGGCTTATGACGGTGAACTGGAAGAAGGTGACGTCATTTTGACCAATGACCCTTATATGTGTAATGCCGCAGTTTCCCATCTTCCTGACTGGACAGTGCTGGTGCCGATATTCAAAGACGGCAGGCAAATGGCCTGGTCGGCGATGTTCGGACATATGTCGGATAACGGCGGCATGGTGCCCGGTTCAATACCGATTAAAGCGGAAACTATATTCCAGGAAGGTATACGAATCCCGCCGACCAAACTGTATAAAAAGGGTGTATTACAAAGCGATTTGCTGGAATTGATTTTACACAATGTGCGTACCCCAAACTGGAATCGATTCGATCTGAATGCGCTGGTGGCAGCCTGTAATACTGCTGCGAAACGGTGTGTTGAAATGGCTGAGCGCTTCGGTGATGACGTTTTCTACTCAACAATGGAAATCATGTTAGAGCGAAATTACATGGCCATGAAGGCCATAATTGAGATGCTTGTGCCGGAAGAGCCTCGTGTATTCGAAGATTATGTTTGTGATGACGGTGTCGGCATGGGCCCATACAAAATCCGCTGCAAGCTATGGCGGGAAGGCTCGGTGGCTATTTTCGATTTTGCAGGAACAGATCCACAGGCAGCTAGTTCAATTAATTTTTATCTGAATGAAGACATGTTCAAGATGTTTTTCGGTTCATTCACTATCAACCTCGTTGACCCACAGATCCTGTTTAACGATGGGTTTTATGATCTGGTGGATGTGAGAATTCCGCAAGGATCTCTCCTGAAACCAAACTATCCGGCTGCGCTGTCAGGCAGAACCCACGCGCTTGGACGTATTTTTGATGTCATGGGTGGCCTGCTAGGCCAGAGTGCACCGGATCACATGAATGCGGCCGGATTTTCAGACTCACCACATCTGTTTTTTTCCGGCTATGACGATAATGGCGAGTGGTTTCAGCTGTTTCAAATTGGTTTTGGTGGCATTCCGGGCCGACCGGTGGGTGACGGGCCCGACGGTCATTCTCTATGGCCGGGGTTTACAAACGTCCCCAACGAATTTGTTGAAGCTTATTTTCCGCTGCGAATTGAGCGCTATGAAACAATTACCGATTCTGGCGGTGCAGGCTTGCATCGTGGTGGAAATGGATTGACGGTTGCCTATCGATTCCTGGCCGATGGATCAGTGTCAGTGCATGACGAGCGATGGTTGACATACCCCTGGGGTGTTCGAGGTGGGCAACCCGGCTTGCGCTCCACTAAACGTCTGGTGCGAAGTGATGGAAGCGAGCAATGGCTACCTTCAAAATCAGAGGGTATCAATGTCAAGAAAGGAGATTTGCTGTATTTCAATACCTGGGGCGGTGGAGGCTGGGGTGATCCCTATGACCGCGACCCTGATCTCGTCCGCGCAGATGTAGCCCGGGGCCTGGTCTCGGTGCAAGGGGCACGTCGTTATGGCGTCGTTTTATCTGATAACGGATTAGTAGATGAAGATGCAACGCGAACTCTTCGTGATTCACTGAGAAATGATCGGGGTGAGCCTGAGTTGTTTGATTTCGGTGGTTCAATCGAGGAGATCAAGGCGCGTTGCAAGAAAGAGACTCACCTTGATCCGCCGCAAGCACCAACATTCGCCTCACAACGCAGCTGATGCCAGATTTGTCACGTCAGTCTCAAGGCTTGGGTAAACGCCCGGCACTGGTGCTGGTTGACATGATTCAGGGCTTTACGAATCCGGCCTCTGCTTTGGGAACGCAAGTAGATGCAGTGGTTGATGCAAACCGAATATTGCTCGAAAGTTTTCGTCAGCATGGGTTGCCGGTTTTTTTTACCACCGTGACTTACCGGGATGAAACGCAGGCTGCCGTATTCAGAGCTCGGGTGCCGGCATTGAATGAATTGGTAGCCGGTTCGCAGTGGGTGAAGGTAGACAGGCGACTTTCACCTCGAGCAAATGAGACGGTTATTGAAAAATGCTGGGCCAGTGGTTTTTTCAAAACCAATCTGGATCAATTATTGAGAGATAAGGAAAGGGATTCAATTGTCGTTACAGGACTGACGACAAGCGGTTGCGTTCGCGCAACGGCAGTGGATGGGCTGCAATACGATTACAGGGTCGTGGTTCCAAGGGAAGCGGTGGGTGACCGTAACCTTCAGGCTCACGAAGCAAACCTGTTCGATATGCACGCCAAGTATGCAGACGTGATGGCTCTGCAGGATGTTCTTGATGCCATCAAAAGTCTTGCCGCGGGGTGCAAGAAGTGAAATCCCGGCAAGATCGATCCATTTTCACCAAAAAAAGCAGGACCGGAAAACTGATTACGTTATTGACAAAGGTCCATTATTTTTAATCAGCACAGAAGCGGAAGGAAAATCATGAAACACACAAAGATCGGATTTTCATTGGCAGTGATTGTTTGCTTGTTGGCGGCGTGGTCTGCGCCGGTATTAAGTCAGGACCAAGACCAAAGTTCATCATCTTTCATGGAAGAAATCATCGTCACAGCACGTCGCAGAGAGGAAAGTCTCTCAGATGTACCGGGCACAGTGACAGCTTTCACCGCTGCAACTCTGGAAAGAGCGGGTGTGCAGCGAGCGGCGGACTTCCTCGCCATGACGCCCGGTGTGACCATGGTGGATGCGGCAGAAATCGGCGATACGCAGGTTAATATTCGGGGAATCAACGGTACCAGAGACGCGGAAAACAGCTTCGCTTTTATTCTTGATGGCGTTTTGTATACCAACCCTGCCGCTTTTAACCGCGAATATACTGATTTACAACAGATTGAAGTATTTAAAGGTCCGCAGGGCGCTATATATGGCCGTAACGCCGCTGCCGGTGCAATTATCGTCACCACCACCAAACCCGGTGATGAACGAGCCTCCAAGGTTTCTATTAGTACTGCACAGGACAGTACCAATCTGTTCAAATTCTCTACTTCAGGTAAAGCATCAAACGGCAAAACTTCTTATCGAATTTCCGGCGACTGGCGCGAATCTGACGGCTTTTATCGCAACAGCTTTCAGAACCAGGCGCCGATAGTTGATGCTTATGAAGGTTTTAATCTGAATGCCCGGATTATTCATGAGCCAAATGATAATTTGACGATCGACACTAAGTTTAGGATCGGAGAGGTTGATGCTTCAGCCATTACCTTCAACTCAACCTTCAATCTGCCTGTGTTCGCGGCTGCTTTAAGTAATCCACCTGCAAATCAGGATGTTAACGATTTTGACTTCGTCTTCCATCCAAATATAGTTTCCGACAACGATCAGGAGTCTTTAGAGTTTTCCACTAAATTTGACTATGACATGAGCGGCAAGGTAATGACCGGCTGGCTGCTTTACAGTGATATAGAAAACAATCTGATTTCTGATGGTACTTCGGCGGCGTTTGGTTTCTATAACCCTGACCCCGTGTGTCAGCAGACTGTGCTTGACCTCGGCTGGGCCGGATCCGCTTTTCCCTTGCTGGCGCCACAGTTCATCGGCATGACGCCAACCGGTGTGATCTTCGATCCCAACGGTTCCTTCCTCGGCGCATACACTCCTACCACCTGTGACGGCATCCAGGAACAATTACGCAACCAGAAAGATTTAAGCATGGAACTTCGATTGGCATCGGATGATGACAACGCCTTGCAATGGATGGTTGGTGGCTACTTTCTGGACATTGACCGTGAGGTAGGGGTTTCCCTGAACCGCGATGGCGGCGGGGTACCAACGCGCGGCTTATATCAGGCAGGCGGAGCTAATGCGACCGCGTCTTTGGCTCATGATCAGTTTGACAGCCGTGTTTATGCACTTTTTGGACAGATTGAGTATGACGTGAATGACAACGTCGAGATTTCGTTTGCTGTTCGTTACGATAGTGAAAAACGGGAAGTTCATAGCCTGGTACCATTTGGCGCAACCCAATCTGTCATTGATCTCAACTTTGATGGCGTTTTTAATGACCCCCTTAATCCTGCATTGAGCAGTTTGATTAACACTACAGGCACTATTCCAGATAAGTCAGAGACCTTCAGTGAGTTTCAGCCCAAACTTGCTGTTACATGGGACGCAACGGATACCACCACCGTCTTTGCTAGCTGGGGTGTTGGATTCAAGGCTGGCGGTTTCAATAATTCCGGTAGTGCGGCAACGGTTAATATTTTCAACAACGGTTTCATCAATGGCGGTATCGGGATTAATTTTGCTGACCAACTCGGTGTGCCTTTACCTGTAATTAATGATAACTTCAAAAAAGAAACATCGAGTGCGTTTGAGCTTGGCTTTAATAGCAACCTGCTTGATGGACGCTTACAACTAAATGGTGCTTACTACGACACAAGTGTTGATGACATGCAGTTCTTCGAGTTCTTTGTTGGAACATTCGGACTGCTGCGGGTAGTCTCCAATCTTGATGATGTTGATATTTCCGGTTACGAGTTAGGCGCAACTTTTCATGCCTCAGAGCATGCACGATTCTACCTTGGTGGAAATTTCATCGACAGTGAGATCAAGGCAAACAGCTCTCGTCCGGATACGGTAGGTAACGAAGCACCATACACTCCCGAGCACACCATTAACTTCGGCGCTGACTTTGACTTTGATATCAGTAGCTCGATGTCAGCTTTTGCACGCGTTGATGCCCAGATTGTCGGCGAAACCTGGTTCCATACTGTGCAGACCGGCCAACGTCCGACCATTTTCATGCCCTTGTTTGAACTGGGCTTTGGGGCAGGTGCCGGTGCTCTTGGTATTGCAGACTTTTCTAACGCACGGCGTGATGAATACACCACTGTGGATTTGCACTTCGGAATCCGCGGAGACAACTGGACATTGACCGTATTTGGTCAAAATCTCACTGATGAAAAGTATCTGGAAGAAGTGATCCCGGCACCGGAATTCGGTGGGTCCTTTGATCATCCCGGTTCACAACGGCGGTATGGACTCGAACTGAGTCTGGAGTTCTAATGGCAGTCGGTTAAATTAATTTCTGATAAAAAAACGGCCCCGAAAGGGGCCGTTTCTTGTTACAGCTTTCGATATTATCGCTGGACTACTTTTGACGATATGTGAGTTTCACGTAACCGACTGTGCCAGGAATATCATGCAAAACACTACTCATATTGGTCGATCCACATGAGTCACAAACTGCTGGATCTTCATCCAGAATGTTATTAGCACCAACGGTGAGGGCAAAACCTTCATCGTCTTCACTAAAGTTATAAGAGAAATGCAAATCCGTGAAGAGTCTTGAATCCAGAGTGTTACCGCTGGTTTGAAGTACAGAATCAACCCAACGGAAGGCCAGTCCTGCACTCATGTTATTGCGCATCCAACCAATACGGGTGGTAGAGCGCCATTCAGGAAATGCACGCGCGAATGTCTCGTTGGTAAGTGTTCCGGTGCGGTCATTTATAATCTGGCTACCGTCGGAATTATTGGTGATTTCAGTGTAGTCACTTAAAAAGGTGGCATCAAAACGAACATTGAACTGGCCTCTATCTGAATCAGGACCCAGATAGTTCAGCGCCAGATCAACACCTGAGGCTTCGATTCCGCCAATATTTTGCAACTGGTTGTTCACCAAATTAATCGCTCCGGCTGATCCACGCTGGACTGCCGCACAAGCGACCGGGTCCAGAGTGTTTACACAGGCGTTGATTACATCACCCGGGCTACCGCCCTGGATAGCATTCTCAATTTCTACATCGTAAAAATCGACAGAAACCGTGAGCGCTTCGATCCAACTTTGATCGAAGGAAGTGTTGTATACAAAGCCGAAAGAAACGTTATCGGATTCTTCTGTGCCCAGAGCGCTGTTGCCGGCTGAAACTGCTGATAGCTGCGGGTTCCGCTGAAGAAAATCAGCTGGAACACCGAGCGTTCCACAGTTTTGAACAATGTTCGCAGGTTGTGGCGCATCATGACCGTTACCGGCTGACCCGACCACACCCAAAAGGTCTGAACAAGGATCAACAAAGGTAAAATCCTCTCTCGCAGAGCCACCGAACAACTCACCAATACCAGGCGCCCTGATACCCGTAGAGATTGATCCACGAACAGAAAGGCTGTCAGTAGGCTGCCAGAGCACGCCAAACTTGTAAGTCCCTTCGGAACCAAAGGTGGAGTAGTCTGAGCTACGCACCGCAGCGTTCAGCTCGAGGTATTCAGCACCAGGTGCATCAGCGAGCAATGGAACATTTACTTCAAAGTAATATTCAGTGACATCGAAATCACCTTTGGTTGCACCGGCAGGTATTCCCAGAGTGTTGCCGCTTGAGGCAAGTACGTCCGGGCTATAAGAGCCGTTGTGTTGGCGAAACTCGAAACCTGCCGCAAAACCGAGCGGACCAGCAGGTAGATCAACAAAGCTACCGGTAATGTTACCGCCCGTGTTAAGCAGGGTTTGCTCGCTGGAATCGTGCTGAATGGCGCCGACATATGCCAACATTTCAGGTGTGATTGAGCCCGTACCGTTGGGGCCCTGGCCACCAAACAGATTGAATGGAACACATCCAGGTACAGCAGCGCAAACCGCCGGGTCACCGACAGCTACCTGCAGATTCGCACCATTGTGGGCTCCTTGTTTCACTTGGGTTCCCTGGTTTTCACCATAGGTTCCGAAGATATCCCAATAATAAGTGCGCTCTTTTCCAAACTCACCTTCCAATGCGGCGGTTATTTGGTAGGTATCAACATCCTGATCAAAAATTCGTGGGCCTGATTCAAGTGGCCGTCTGGCGTAGAAATTCAAATTGCCATTTGCCTGGGAGAGTTCAACACCGAAAGGATTGAATGGATTCAATGCACTGATAACAATGTTTTCCACTAATTGGTTACCACAACCTTCACCCAGGCAAAATGGCTCTGGAGCACCTCTGGTTTGCGACTCACGATGGATATATGCGCTTCTGAATACAAACCGCGTAGTGTCATTAAAATTGTGAACTACGTTGGCGTACAGGGCGGTCCTTTGATTTGGTGTTTGTAAAAAGTTAAAACCCGGGCCATTAAAGTTGAAACGGTCTGCACTCGTGAAACCATGAAAATCACCAGCGTTAGGGTTTGTAGGATCAAACACCGGCAGACTTCCAGTTCCATCATTCAAAACGCCGGTATTGAGCGTGCCATCCCAAAAATCAAAATTCGGGCCCAGTACGAAACGGCCCTGAGGGGTGAACGTTGAACAGCCTCCAGCGAGACAATCCGTTCCGAAAGCACTCGGGAACGCTGACTGAGCGCGGTTGGCAGTTTGAATCTCTTCTTCTTCAGAAAAGCTGGCGCTGAAAACAAATTCTGTACGTTCGTCACCGCCACCCCACAACAGAGAGACGTCGCGCGACTCACCGTCGCCTTCTGACAGGTAACTACCCGACTGGGCGTCAATCCTGAAACCGTCATAGCTCTGCCTGGTAATGATGTTGATAACGCCACCAATAGCATCGGAACCGTAAATTGCAGATGCACCATCTTGCAGAATTTCTACGCGTTCAATTACGTTAGCCGGAATGGTATTCAAATCCACTGAACCCGGTACACCTGAAGCGGAGGCACCGGCAATCCAGCGGCGGCCGTCAACCAGTACGAGAGTTCTTTTAGCGCCGAGATTGCGCAGTGAAACCTGTGTGGCACCAGCACCAATGCCATTACCATCCTGTGGGAAACCAGAGTTGCCCGGAACGTTAAATCTCGTGTTAATTGCCGAACCTGAGATTGGTAACTGTTGAAGAATTGCACCAAGGTTGGTCAATCCGGAAGCATCCAGGTCACCTTCACTAAGGTTCATAATCGGTGCTGGTTCATTCAAAGGGTCCTTACGGATTCTTGAACCCGTAACAACGATTTCTTCTAATGTACCCGCTGCACCGTCTTCTTGATCGTCCTGCGCAAATACATTTGCGCTGGCAATCAAGCCGGTAAAACTGCACGCCACAAAAAGTGGCCAGATTTTCTTATTCATATTAATGTGCCTCCAATAGGCTTTGTTTGATCACTGCAGAACGAATTTTAAGGTATTTAACGATAACTTAACAGTAGACAGAAGTAATGTAAGAATTCTTTCGGACGCAATTTAAAGGCAGTTAACCCTGCGAACTCTGAACAAAAAACAGGAGGCTACTGCAAGCCGCTTAAGCTAGTGCTTTCTCACTTTGTGTAAAATTGCTGACGAACACAGTCAGCGTGAGACCAACAATAAATCCCGGAATGATCTCCAGTAGATCATGGGTCATTGATTTGAACACCAGCACCCAGGCGACCGTGGTCAGAAATCCACCGAGCATGCCAGCAATAGCACCTTTCAGGTTGGTTTTTGGATACCAGGCTGCGCACAAAAGGGGCGGCCCAAATGCGGCCCCAAGACCGTTCCAGGCGAACACCACAAACCAGAAAATTAGTGGGCTTTGATTGAGTGCAAAGATTACGCCAATCACACCCACGACCAGAGTGACGTACTTACCATAGCGCGCCAATACACGATCACTCTTTGTAGAACCGCGTATCTGTTGCATGTAATCTCGCACCACCGCAGAAGAAGCCATGATCAACAGACTGTCAACGGTCGACATAATTGCCGCCAATACCACCACCATCAAAACACCGGCTACGACCGGAGAGAAGAGTTCTGTGGCAAGCAGTGGGAATATTCCTTCAGGATCTTCCAGGCCGGGAAATAAAGCGCGACCCGCCATGCCAGCAGTTACCGCACCTATGTCGAAAAGAAGGATTACAGTAATTGAGATAATCATCGCGGGGACAAGGCTCTTTTCCGATCGTGCCGACATAAAGCGAACCATCAACTGGGGGACACCCATAAATCCGATTCCGATTGCCAGAAAGCTGAAAATAGCGATCAGGGAAATAATTCCGGCACCATTTGCACCCCACAGGCTCAATAGATTCGGATCCTCTGCCTTCAGTGTGGTCACCATGTTTTGCCAGCCACCAGCGGCCTCTACTGCAACAATTGGTACAATAATTAAACCGGCCAGCATCAATATGCCCTGCAAAAAATCAGTCCAGGCTACCGCTTTGTAACCACCAACCAGCGTATAAATGATGATGACGCTTGCGCCGAGAACCACTGACTGCACATAATTCAAGTCAGTAAATCCACTAAAAGCTTTACCCGTGGCCACCATTTGAGCAGCAACATATGCACCGACCATTAGCAGAATAATAAGAGTGCTAATAGTGCGCAGCACATGCTTGTGGTCATTGAAGCGTGCAGCAAGAACATCCGGTACCGTAATCGCACCGCTTTCATCGGCCATACGCTTAATACGTCGCGACATGAGTAACCAGGCAGCTGAAATACCAGCCACCTCACCTAGCACCACCCAGTAAGCGTGTGCTCCTACCGCATAACCCATGCCTGTCAGACCCAGTAATAACCAGCCGCTTTCACCGGTCGCGTTGGTGCTGAAGGCAACCACCCATGGTGGGAGATTTTTGCCTGCGATGAAATACCCGCTCATTGTTTGAGACTCACCACGGCTCCAAAGAGCCAGGGCGACTAAGATCGCGAGATAGATCAGGAAAACACCAGTCATGACGTCCATCAGATTATTGTATAGAAGCTAAAGTGATACAGCACATACTGACTTTAGTCATCTTGTGCTAAATCCAGTGCCTCAGATGCTTCCAGCCAGCGGACTTCAAGGGATTGCAGTTCTTTTCTGAGCCCTCCCTGTTTCTGAACCATGCCGGCAAGTTCAGATTGACGTTGCGGGTCGGAATACAGGTCTTCGTCATTCAACTGCTTTTCCAGAATTTCAAGTTCCATACGGTGCGCAGCCATGGCATGTTCAATATTTTTGACCTGTTTCATCAATGGCTGTAGTTGCTGTCGGCGTTGTGCCTGTATTTGCCGCAATTCCTTTTTACTCAATTGCTTCTCTGGTCTGGGGTCATCCGGAACAGACTGGCTTTCCTGCTCCCTTAACCACGCTGGGTAGGCGTCAAGGCTCTCTCGAAACTCCAGCAACTGACCAGCATGAACAATGTATAACTCATCGCAAACACTGCTCAGAAGATGACGGTCATGAGAGATGACCAGCAGTGCCCCGCTGTATTCAACCAGTGCCATACTCAGGGCATGACGCATTTCAAGATCAAGGTGATTGGTAGGTTCGTCCATCAGTAACAAATTGGGTTTTTTCAGAATCAGCATCGCCAATACCAACCGGGCCTTTTCGCCGCCGGAGAATGGCTGCACTGGTTCATCTATACGTTCGCCACGAAAACCGAATTTCCCCAGATGCTGGCGTAATTCCTGC
The DNA here is from genome assembly GCA_047614505.1 of Rhodothermales bacterium. Lineage (GTDB taxonomy): Bacteria > Pseudomonadota > Gammaproteobacteria > Xanthomonadales > SZUA-36 > JABDJL01. Next base: position 17,909 of record JBLHGQ010000019.1, read on the forward strand.
TCTCGAGCTTCAGGTACCTGTTGTTGCACATGCCACAATGGCGTGCAATCCATGCTCAGGAGTTCCAATTGGTGCTGCGCGAAATAACCAATACGAGTATGGCGGTGCAGAACTCTTTCGCCGCTCAACAGAGTTGATCCATCAACCAGGGCCTTAATCAATGTGGATTTGCCGGCGCCATTTACTCCAAGCAGGCCAATGCGGTTGCCAGCCTGAATGCTGAGACGCACATTATTCACAATGACTGACTGCCCGTAGCCGGCATCAACATCATCCAGAGACAGCAGGTGCTCAGGTTGTTGCTCTGACTTGAAAAAATTGAACTCGAATTGTGAGTCGACATGAGCCGGCGCGATAAGGGTCATGCGCTCAAGCATTTTGAGCCGGCTTTGTGCCTGTTTGGCTTTGTTGGCCTGGTAACGAAAACGGTCAACGTAGCTCTGTATGTGACCAATCTCCCTTTGTTGCTTTTTATGCATGGCCTGTTGGAGGGCTAGGTGTTCGCTGCGAACTTTTTCAAATTGACTGTAATTACCGGTATAAAATTGAATCGACTGATGCTCAATATGCGCAATATGAGTGCACAAACCATCCAGAAAATCCCGATCATGCGAAATTACCAACAGCTTGCCTTCATAGGCCTTTAACCAGCGTTCAAGCCACAATATGGCAGGCAGATCGAGGTGATTGGTTGGCTCATCCAGCAGTAAAAGATCTGAGCGACACATAAGCGCCTGGGCCAGATTCAGTCGCATTCTCCAGCCACCGGAAAACTCGTTAACTGATTTGCTCATCTCCGGCTCAGAAAAACCCAAACCACTTAAAAGTCGTGAAGCCCGTGCCTGTGATGAATAGGCATCGATCTGATCAAGCCTTTCATGCACTTGGTGCAACCTGGCCTGCACTCGAGCGGTGTGTTCCTGTGGTTCAAGCAAAGCCAATTCAGTTTGTAATTGGCGCAATTCGATATCGCCATCCATAACAAATTCCACAGCCGCGCTCGTCGTGTGGGGGCTTTGTTGTGAGACATGTGCGATGGCGTCCGTGGAGTCCAGCCTGAGATCACCGCTGTCGATCTCCAGATCACCGAGTATCAGTGAGAACAATGAAGACTTGCCGCTACCGTTTATGCCAATAAGACCCAATCGTTGACCACTGTGGACAGCGAATGAGGCATTTTCGAACAATAGCTTTATACCTTGTCTGATACCGACCTTATTAAGTTGAAGCATGAAATTTGACTGGATAGAGGGAGGAGGAGGTAGGATATTATCACTCTCGAAGAGTGCGGTGTTCAGTGCTTGATCAAAGGCGACAATTATGACAGGTGTTTTTTACAGGGAACCACAGCATCAATACCCTCTGGCTGTGAGAGGGGAAGGCGTCTACTTATACGATGATCAAGGCAAACAATATCTTGATGGGAGCGGCGGTGCGGCCATTTCTTGTCTGGGCCATGGGCACTCAGGTGTTATCAGCGCCGTGCACGAACAACTAAAAAAAATGGCATTTGCTCACACTGCATTTTTTACCAATCAGCCACAGGAGGATTTATCCCGAATCTTGAGTGATCAATTTGGCGAACCGGGTGCGAAAGTTTATTTCCTGTCCGGAGGATCGGAGTCTAACGAGACAGCCCTGAAACTGGCTCGCCAGTATTGGGTGGCAGTGGGGCGTAAAGAAAAGAAACTAATGATTAGTCGTGACCAGAGCTATCACGGTAATACTCTGGGTGCTTTGTCCGTCACCGGCAACCGTGGCCGCCAGGAAATCTATGGCCCATTACTCAAGGACTGGCCCAAAATTTCGCCCTGTTATGCCTATCGACACCAAAGGGCAGATGAAACAGAGTGCGAATACGGCTTGCGAAGTGCATTGGAACTGGAGGAAAAAATTATCGAGGCCGGTGCCGAAAACGTTGCAGCCTTTATCGCTGAAACCATTGTCGGAGCCACACTGGGAGCTGTGCCGGCGGTTGAAGGTTACTTTGAGAAGATCCGGGAAATTTGTGACCGTTATGAAGTACTGTTGATTCTCGATGAAGTGATGGCGGGAAGGGGCAGAACCGGTACATGGTTTGCTTTTGAGCAGGAAGGGTTTACACCGGATATTGTCACTGTAGCTAAAGCGTTGGGTGGTGGTTACCAACCTATTGGTGCCGTAATTTGCAGGGGGTACATTCATGATCACATTGTTGAAGCCTGCGGATCTTTTGAACACGGTCATACCTATGTTGGTCATGCCACCGGATGCGCCGCCGGAGTTGCGGTAGCCAAAATCATTGAGGAGCAGAATCTCCTGTCAAACGTGCAGGAAATGGGCAAAACTCTGAAAAACGCTCTGGAGTCTGAATTTAAAAATCACCCCAATGTGGGTGATATCCGTGGGCGCGGTATGTTCCTCGGAGTTGAACTGGTTTCCGATCGGATGAGCAAGTCCGCAATCGGCTCGATACCTCAGTTACCACTGAAAATTCGCAATACAGCTATGCGAAACGGACTTATATGTTACCCGGGTGGTGGAACCGTCAACGGCGTAGATGGCGCTCATGTCTTGCTGGCGCCGCCTTTTATTTATAACAATGATCACGTTTCGGAACTGGTCGGCAAATTGTCAGCCACATTCAAAGAGGTGTTGGGTGTCTGATAGTCATATTGATTTTGCCGAACGTCGGGTGATGATTTCCTCAGCACCCAATGGCGCACGCAGAACCCGGTCTGATCACCCGTCGATTCCCCTGACAGCCGAACAATTGGCCGCTGAAGCCAGGCAATTGATCGAACAACAGGTCTCAGTATTGCACTTGCATGTACGCGACAGAAAAGACCGGCATTCGCTGGATCCGGATATTTATCGTCAGGCCATATCAGCAATTAGAAAAGCCGTGGGAGATAAACTGATCATCCAGGTAACTTCTGAATCAGTTGGTATTTACAACCGCCATGAGCAGATGGATATGATTCGTACGCTGCGCCCGGAAGCCGCATCAATGGCATTGCGGGAGCTGTGTCCTGAACCATCGATGGAGTCAGAAGTGGGGCGTTTTTATGAATTCCTGCTCAGAGAAAACATCTGGCCACAACATATATTGTATACAGCCGCAGAAGTGGAACGCTTTGATTCGATGCGAAAGCGTGGCGTTTTTGGCGAGGAACACCCAAGCTGCCTGCTGGTTTTAGGCAATTATGCCGGCGAAATCGAAGGCAGTGTTGAAGAGCTGGCGGATATGCACACTATGGCCAGTTTTGACGGATTTCCCTGGAGTATCTGTTGTTTCGGTCAATCAGAACTCCAATGCATGCTGGCCGCTACCGGGCAGGGCGGACACGTAAGGATCGGCTTTGAAAACAATTTATGGCTTGCCGACGGGTCAATCGCCCAAAGCAATGCCGCGCTACTTGAGCAGTACCGTCACGCTATTTCCACGCAGTTACGGGTTCCTGCAAGTGCGCAGGAAGTCAGGGAACAGTTCTTAACAAAATTTTAACTAGTTGGACTAAAGTGGCGTGAAGTCTTATAGTTACCGTAGGATACATTTCAATTTCAGGAGATAAGAAGTGGAACACACAAAAAAGTTATTGGTAAATGCTATATATGCAGCCCTGTTGGTAGGCGCAGCAGTTCCAGTATTTGCAGAAACAACAGAAGAAAAATCCACGGATGCGGTCGATCAAAAAACTGAATCTCGTGTTACAACACTGGCACAGGCTGATGATGACCTAAAAACACTTGAAGAAGTGCTCATTACAGGCACCCGGTCACAGGGTCGCATAGCCTCGGACTCTACCGTTCCAATTGATTCATTCAACGCTGCAGACCTGGCAGATCAGGCGCATGGCGATCTGACGGAAACCATCAAAAATTTGGTTCCATCCTATTCAGCAACACCTTTGACTGGCGATGGCAGTTCTTTTGTTCGTTCAACTTCATTGCGTGGCTTACCACCGGATGAGGTACTTGTGCTGGTTAATTCCAAAAGACGGCATCGGTCAGCATTGATTCAGCAATTTGGTTCTGCCATGAGTTCAGGCTCGCATGCTGTGGACATTGGTCATATTCCCAGCATTGCGTTGAAGAATGTAGAAGTTTTACGTGATGGTGCAGCAGCTCAGTACGGCTCTGATGCAATTGCCGGTGTTTTGAACTTTATTTTGAACGATGCTGATCACGGCGGAACAATTGAAGCCCAATACGGCCAGTTCTACGAAGGAGAAACTTCCTATCGGGTTGCTGGGAACGCAGGTTTCAAGCTGGGCGAAAACGGTTTCATCAATCTCAGTTTCGAATGGACCGACAATGAACAATTAATTCGCGGCTTTCAGCCTTCGGCCGCAGCAGCAGCTATTGCTGGAGGTGCACCATTAGTAGGCCAGGATAGTCCGTATGAAGGTGACACTCTTGCGCAAACGTGGGGACGGCCGGAAAACGACGGAATCCGTACCGCCTGGAATATTGGCGTTGACCTTCAGGGAGGCAGTAGTTTCTATGTTTTCGGCAATTATTCGGAAACATACGGAAATTACCGGTTCTTCTACAGGGATCCCAACAATTCCACTTTACAGCCAATGCCTGTAAATCCAAACGATCCTTCGCAGGGTAATTTTTGCTGGTGCAATGATCTTCCAGGTGGCTTTACGCCCTGGTTCACAGGTGACCAGGAAGACTTCAGTACCACGGTTGGATGGAAAGGTGAAATGTCTGACGGAACCATGTTTGATGTAAGCCTGGGCTATGGATCCAATATTATTGACTACACATTATTTAATTCTCTGAACTCTTCCTGGGGCCCTCAATCTCCGCGCGATTTTGATACAGGTGATTTGCTTGAAGAAGATTACACATTGAATATCGATTTCTCCCGCCAGTTGAATGATAAAACCAATATGGCGTGGGGCCTGGAAATGCGTCAGGAGAACTATGTTATTACCGCAGGCGACGTATTCTCACGTGATCCAGGACCTTACACCTGGGTCAATTTCCAGACCAACCCTGAAACCGGACTTCCGTATAGTGCTCCACCAATAGGGGCGAGCGGCAGGTCTGGATTTGGTGCTGACTCAGCTGGTACCTTTACGCGGGATAACTTTGCCGCTTATGTAGATGTCGAATGGGATGTTTCTGACGACACCCTCATTCAGGCAGCAGGCCGTGTCGAGAATTTCGATGATTTTGGCACTACCGCGAATGGCAAGCTGGCATTTCGCCATAACCTGAATGACAACTTTACTTTAAGGGGTGCCGTATCGACCGGTTTCCGCGCACCAACGCCCGGCCAGTCCAACGTAACCAGCATTGTTACTACCTTTGATGGAACCACAGGTCTGCAAACCCAGCAGGGAACTGTGAAGCCAACTGACCCTCTGGCAGTTTCTCTGGGCGGAAAAGCATTGGAGCCAGAGGAATCAACTAATATCAGCATTGGTTTCACAGCTTCTCCCAATGATGACTGGACCATTACATTCGATATTTACAGTGTTGATGTAGATGACCGGATCGTCAAAACCCAGGATATTCCGATTGTGAATCCTCTGTTTACCCGGTTGTCTTTCTATACCAACGCCTTGCAAACCGAAACAGATGGTTTCGATCTGGTTGCTTTGTATGAAAGGGAATGGGATAACGGCTCAAATACCGATTTCAGTTTCGCCTGGAATCACAATGAGACCGATGTTACCGGACAGACGCAGGTAAACGGAATCGATCCGGTTTCAGCTGGAAATATTTTCAATATCGAAAATAACCTTCCCGATGACCGCATTTCACTGACAGCACGGCACTACTCAGGTGCGTTCACCACAACATTGCGAGCCAATTATTACGGTGAAACCATTGATGAGCGCAATAATCGCGAACCCGTTGGTTCGGCCACGTTCGTCGATTTCTCAGTGGCTTATCAGGTGAATGACGATTACGCAATGACCCTGGGCGCCAATAATGTATTCGATGAATATCCGAATACCATTACCACCCGCCTGGGTAATGGGCTTGCCTATCCACGTCGTACCCCAATGGGTTATGACGGCGGTATGTGGTACCTGAGAGGTGTTTATACCTTTAACTAATAGGTCATTTATTAATTGACTAAAAACGCGGGCCAGGCCCGCGTTTTTTTTGACTTAACAATGTTTGACTATAGCTGCCCATCACTTTCTATTGCTTCAATTTCCGCCATGATTTCAGGATCCTTATATCGCTCAGGATGAAAATGGCGGGCATATCCTGGCTTTTCCAGACCAAGCATCCATTGTGCCAACAGATCCCCGCTTGCACAGGCTGCCATGGTTCCAAATCCTGATAAAGCCGCTATTGTGAACAAGTTTGCATGCTCCGCAAGAGGGCCAATGACCGGCCAGTTCTCTTTTGTCCTGCTGTAATAACCGGAGATTTGATGTATTGGGGTTGGGACCTGATCCACATAAGCTGCCAGGCCCGGAATAAACCGGCTCGCCCCACGTAAAACCACGTTGGGAAAGTCAAAGTCATCTGCCGGCTGCCAGACAGGTTCTGTTGACTCGCGATTAAATGCCCAACCTAATTTAATCTGATCAAATGAGACCGGCTTGATATGTAAGCCTCCGGAGAATTCATTCAACAGCCACTGATATTCCGGGTCAGTCTGAATCAGATTGCGTTCCTCATCAGACCATTGTAGATGTTGCGGGTCGGCAAAAATCGTATAAGGCATTTCACGGGGAATGATTTTTAGCGGGTCCGGAATCACAAATTTTCGTTGCAGTATGGATTGAATATTCATTTCTACGCCCAGCATTCCAGCCAGTTTCTGGTTCATTGGGCCGGCGGCCAGAACCAGGCGATCAGCCGAAATGCTTGAGCGTGAACTCGCTTTGCTGGTATCAATAATAAATCTTCCGGACTGAGTTTCGAGTCTTTCGATGTGGCCAGTGTGCAATCGGACACCAGTCGCACGGGCTTGCGCCAGCATATATGAGCCAAGTGCATGAACATCCATCGGGCCGGCACGATTGATATGGACCAATTGTTTAACGCTGTTGCTGAGGTAAGGATATTCACTTCTTAGTCTCGCCTTATCAACAATTTGATCCAAGCCAATGGATTGCTGGTTCTGACGTAAGTGCTGTGAGGGGAAAATTTCACGATGCCGGTCAAAGCTGACAAAATCATAGCCGCCATAACGCATTCCGAAACAGTCGTCGCACTCTGTCGCCAGTGCCTCCATTAAATCAATGCTTCGCGTCATCAAGGAGTGCATACATTCTTGCGGCCAGTAATCGCGAAAGTTTTCGCCGGATTTGCTGGAGGTATAGGACATGGGTTGATCACGATCGATCAAAATGATGTCGTGGCAACCGTAATGTACTGAAAGGTAATAAGCCGCGGCGATTCCGGCTATTCCAGCGCCACAGATGACAATTTCGGCTCTGATGTAATTTTCAGGCATACTTGTTCCAGCCTAGTAGGCATTTTCGCTACAACAGGATAAGTTGCTATGCTATGCCTTTACCGGCAGTCAGACTATCCTTGATTGATCGTCTATCTAAGAACAAAAAATTAAATCATTAGGAAAACATATGCCCTGGTTCAGAAAACTTCATTGGCAAATTATCATCGGTCTCGTTTCGGGAACCATTTACGGAATCATAGCGGCTGGCAACGGCTGGACTCAGTTCACGAGCGACTGGATTGCCCCTTTTGGGACGATCTTTATGAATTTGTTGAAATTGATTGCTGTTCCATTGGTTTTAAGCTCGCTGGTAACCGGTGTGGCATCGTTAAGCAGCCTTACGCGTTTGTCACGAATTGGCGGAAAAACGATCGGGATTTATGTCATGACTACTGCTATCGCAGTAACCATGGGCCTTGTGCTGGTTAATGTTGTGAAGCCCGGGGACCGTGTTCCGGAACAAACCCGTGTGATGTTGCAAGAAGCTTATGCGAGTGACGTGTCTCAACGTGACGAGGCTGCCAATGTGGCGCGCGAACGCGGTCCCTTGCAAATGATCGTCGATATTGTTCCAAGTAATTTTCTGAATTCCGCATCCGATAATAGCAAGATGCTGCAGGTCGTATTTGTCGCACTATTGCTGGGTGTAGGCTTGATCCAGCTTCCACGGGAGCGTGCAAAACCCCTGATTGACGTATTTGATTCACTGGCTGATGTGGTGATCAAGCTGGTAGATATCATCATGTATATGGCACCTGTTGGCGTATTTGCCCTGATTGCGGGAACCATTACATCGGTGGCAGGTGATGACCCGAGCCAGATATTGCAATTACTCAAGGCTTTGGGTTTTTACATGGCGACTCTTATTTTCGGGCTGTTTTTACATGTCTTATTAACTTATGGAACACTTTTGAAGTTTTTCACCCCGCTTGGGTTCAAGGAGTTCTATGCCGGTATGGCACCAGCGCAGTTGGTGGCATTTTCGACCAGCTCCAGCGGTGCAACCCTTCCGGTGACCATGGAACGATGTGAGGAAAAGCTGGGTGTTTCTGAGGAAATCTCTTCCTTTGTGCTTCCCCTGGGCGCGACCATCAATATGGATGGTACTGCCATGTACCAGGCTATTGCGGCGGTGTTTATCGCGCAAGCTATGGGCCTTGATTTAAGCCTCGCTCAACAACTGATCATCGTGATGACCGCTGTGATGGCATCCATCGGTACGCCTGCAGTTCCCGGTGCCGGCATCATCATGCTGGTGATCATTCTTGAAGCAATCAACGTTCCTGTTCAGGGCATTGCGTTGATTCTGGGTGTTGACCGAATTCTCGATATGCTCCGAACCGTTTGTAATGTTACTGGCGATGCGACCGTTGCCTCGGTTGTGGCACAGTCGGAAGGTCAATTGACACGTGTAGTGTTGGATGAAACCGGCGACCGGATCGTCAAACAGCGAGCCTGACATAATTGCTAAGCGGGCAGGCCGATCCCTGCATTGAGTTTCAAGGCACGTTGATAAAGTTCTACAGCAGTCGCCAGATCCTCGAGTGCAATTCCGAGGTTAAAAGCCAGGATTCGTTGCTCGTCTGACTGCCGGCGGCCCTGGTCGTTACTAATCAATTGAGCCATGTCTGCATCGATGGCCTGCACACCGGTGAATTTCCCTTCTTTTTTCCTGGCATCCTCAATTTGCCCATAGTCATCTGTAATGACGAGGTCCATGGCGGCAATGCACTCATCGCTTACATAGGAGTCGTAATCGATTGTGATCACCAATGCTCCCGGCTTGATCCATTCCGAGATGATGCTTGCGCGGCGCTCAGATTCAATAGGCCCGCCGGTAATAATCAGATCAGCATCTTCAATGGCATGTTTGGCACTGTTTCTCCCAATCACTTCAATATCGTTATGTACCCGGTTGAGATCTGAGACAAAGGCGGATTGCACATCCGGTTTGATATCGTAGACTCGACAACTTCTCAGTGAGGGAATTTCAGCTGCCAGAACTTCCAGGTGTGCACGCCCTTGCAGGCCACAGCCGAGAATTGCGAGATTTTGTGCACCTTCCCGAATCTGGTAACGCGCTACCAAAGCAGAAGCAGCGGCGGTTCGTTGCCCGGTTATCCACTTCGCATCCATGATTGCGAGCATTTCTCCGGTTTCATCGTCGCTCAAAATATACAGTCCCTGAATATAAGGAAGCCCACGCAATGGATTGTCCGGGTCTCCGCTTTGCCATTTGCATCCACCGTATCCCATTGCTTTTGAGTTGGATGTCATGGCACTGAAAAAACGGTCCTGATCCCGGTAAAACCAGACTTTGGGTGGCATTTGAGTGGAGCCTTGCGCTTTTTGTCGGAACATGGTTTCAAGGATATTTACGATATCGGTTTTATCCAGCCTGAGCTGGTCCAGATGTTCGTTATTGAGATAAAGGATGTCGTTCACGTGCGCCTCAGGGCTGTAGTGCCGGCCAGGGAATAAAGGACTTTTCATTACCAAGTTCTTCATCAATGCGCATGTAGCGGTTTTGTTTAGCTGCATGCTCTCCACCTGCAGGTGAACCGCATTTGTAAGTGTTGCATCCCCAGCCAACTACCAGATCTGCCAGGGTGTCATCTGGGCTGTCGTACGTCCTGCATGAACCAATAATAGTGAGTGAATCCTCCTTGCAGCGCTCGACAAAGGCGCTTGTACGCGAGACGGTACCGGCCATATTGAGCTTAACCACTGCGGCATTAATTGCGCCTCGAGTCGTCATTTCCTCAAGTCGGTCCAAATTTCCAGCCAGCAGATCATCCCCCGCGATCATAATTCGCTCGCCAAATTGTTGCACCTGTTCCACATATAACTCGACATGGTCTTCATAAAACGAATCTTCCAGGTAAAATAAATCAAAGCGGTTGGCAAGGTCACCCAGGTGACGGGCGTGTTGTTCTGGTGTGCGTTTGATGCCTTCTTTTCGGTATATATATAAACCACTGTCTTCATCCCATAGGTCAGCGGCCCCTACGTCCAGCCCGAGGCGGAAACCGATGCCCTTCGTGCGGCCGACTTCATCACAAGCCTGTTTGAGAACTTCAAGTGCAGTTACATCGTCGATGCCGGGCAGCCAGCAATACTCCTCGTCCCGGCCTCCGGTATAGGTCGGATCAACTTCGCATAGCAGTTGGCCGGTACGGTGAAACACGGCCGATACCGCCTCGAGCTCCTGCCAGAATGATGTGCATCCCACGGGAAGAATAATATGGTCCTGAATGTCCGGAGTACGGCCCTTCCAGGCCTCATCACCCATTGTGGCACCGCCGCCGATGATATTGGGCATCAGGTGGGGGACTCCTACCGGCTCATCCCTGGAAACATGTTCGTATAGAGCGGTTTCCAGGCTGGCGGCAGCAGCTTTAGCAACTGCCATCGAAGTGGCTTCTGCGGTGTTACCTCCGAGAAGGTCAAAATTCCCGGTTCCATCCAGTTTAAGCAATAGATCGTCTATGCTTTCCTGATCTGCTGAGTCACGGCCAATGAGTTTTTTCCTGATCGTAGAATTAATCAGGTTGATGCTGCCCTGGACACCGCCGGCCGGGAAATGTGTGATTTCGTATTTTCCTGAACTACGCGGATCTGAATATGAAGGCGCGGCACAAACCTTTGCGGTCGGTGTGCTCACAATAACCTCAAGACTCAAACGTGCGCAGCCATCAAATATTGGTCTTGCCTGTAAATCGATGATGGTTGTTGCAGCTATGACTTGATCTCACTTTGAGTGGCGCAATAGACTGTGCTGATGATAGCAACAAACAGCAAGATCAAGTGATAAAGCGGGTTTTTTGGATAAGCCTCGTGGCGGTGGCTTATTTAGGGGCACGGGATTGGGAAACACGGCCAATTGAACATTCCCCTGGTGTATTGGTACCGCAAATGCCGATCCAACGGGATAGTAAAGCAAGTCAGTTTAAAATCGAAGATTACCTTGTCACCCGCAGGGCGAGCTTTGAGATCCGTGCGCGGGTTTTGTCGACCGAAACATATTTCATTGGCCGAGAGTCTGATCTTTCGCCAATTGACCTCGCACTTGGATGGGGCCCGATGTCAGATCAGTCAATTTTAGATTTGATAGAAATATCACAGAGCGCCCGTTGGTACCGGACTCGATGGGACCAGCCGCTGCCAATTGGCGATAACGTTATTATCCGCAGTAGCAGCAATATGCACATGATTCCATCTGCAAAAAAGGTAAAGTCGGTGCTGAAAAATTTGCGCAAAGGTGATCTGGTCAATATTCGTGGTTCACTGGTGGATGTTGACCATGAGTCGGGCTGGTTTTGGCGAACATCCTTAAGCCGGGAGGATACCGGCGCCGGGGCCTGCGAGATCGTTTATGTAGAATCAATCGTGGTGGAATGATTTTCGGTCGCACGCTTTATTTCTTGCTCTATATGTTGATCCTGAGTTATCGCGCCGTAGCGATCCGGTTTTTTTGAACTGACAAAACGGGGTAGGGGAGCCACAGAAAAGTCTCCATCAATAGCGAAGAAAAGCACCATTGAATATCTCGTCCAAGGAGTATTAACCACCCGGTGACCAGTCGCTTTGAAATGACCATTTGAAAATCTTTCCATCATGTCACCCATGATGATGGTAAAACTTCCCAGGTCCGACGGTGCTTTGAACCACTTCCCATCGACGTTGGTCAGTTCCAGCCCTTCCGCCGTCTGGTTCATGATGGTGAAGCATTCAAAATCGGAGTGTGCGGAAATCCCTACATTTCGGCGATCTGCAGGCACATCATTTTCCGGATAGTGCAGCAAGCGCAGTGTCCTTGGTGCGTTCTCACCACTGTGTTTATTTATAAAGTCACGATCCTCGCCCAACAGTTCGGAGAAAACTCCGGCCAGGGCACGACCCAAAAGGGTTGTGGCATCGTAGTATTCCAAAATGGCGGTCTGAAATCCACTTAGTTCCGGCCAGCAATTGGGTGTGATTCCCAGCAATCGGTATTGGCTTTCCTGCAACTGCTGGCCAATGTCGAATGATTCAAGATGCGCGATCGTGTCTTTCTGATAGGCCGGTTCACCAAATATTGGTCCCCAGCCCTTCATACCGCCAAAATTTCGATTATGTACTTTCTGTTTTGTGGGGTGATGATCTTCGAAATTAAAAAATTCGGCCATAGAAGACAGTGCCCGTTGGATTAATTTATCCGAAACGCAGCTGTTGTAAACATAGAAAAATCCGGTGTTCAGGCACGCGGCGCGGATTTCTTCTATCAGGGTATTTCTTGCAGATTGATCACCGGTAAACAATGGTGCAATGTCCAGATTTGGAATTGAGTCTCTGGCGAGATTGTATGCCGGGTCAGATTGATTCAGATCGCTGGTTGGTGCCATGATTATTTTGTTTGCCAGTACTTTGATCATTGTAAACCTGCTCGGCTCTGGTAAATAGCTGTGAGCGAAATTTTGAAACTATTGCGTGATTAGCTGTCAGAAATGATATCTTGTAGTAGTGAATCTGAGGGGATTTTTCAGAGTTGCAATGTAAAATGTCACGGTCTGTAATTAACTGATTGAAAATTAGTAATCAAATTGCTGTAAATCCGGTCTACACACAGTGTATGCTATAGAAAATACGAAGATGGCTGTATGTTGGTGAAACGAGCTCAAATTAAACAATTATTAACCCCACAGTTTGGCCAGGGTCAGCAGAGTCCAGATCGCCTGCTTCATCACCTTGTTTTTCTCCTGCCAGTGCTGGCAGCCTGTTTGTTTTTTAGTGATCCTTTGCCTGCCCAGGAGGATGAAGCAGTACCTGCCCAGGCGGATGTAGTAGTAACTGATCAAGGGGATGAATCAGCAATTGATTCGGTTGATAAAGCAACTTTGGCAGATCAGCCCGCCACGCAGGATTCTTTGCAAGTTGATGAACAGGCTCTGACCGAAGAGATTAGCAGTAACGACGAACCCGTTGTTGACGAACCAGTTGTTGTCGAAGAGTTGACGTCTACAAATGAAACCCCGGAACTTGATGAAGAACCGGATTTGTCGGTTTATGAGTCTCCGTCCGACCCTGTGACAACCTATCTGAACGCCATCGACAATGCTGAAGTTATTAACGGGGCGTATTCATTAGACCTTGCTGATCTTTACCTGGGCCTGGGAAATTCATTGCTTGAAAGTAATGAGATCGATTCAGCAAAAGAAGCATTTCAACAAGGTATGCAGGTAGTTCGGGTCAATTTCGGCCTCGATAGCCCCGAGCAGACTGATTACCTGTTTGAAATTGCCAATATTGAGAATTACCAGGGAAACATCAGAGTGGCAAACAAAGTGCTTAGTGATGTTTACATGATTAATTCCCGTAATTTTGGGCAAAAAGCACCAGAAATGCTGCCAGTTCTTAATCAGTTATTGGACTGGTATGGAGTTAACCGCCCACCAGCATCGCCGATCAACCGTTATGAAGATCTCGAACGAACCGGAAGGCTAACTCATGAAATGGCGGAAATTATTGAGTTGGAAAAAGGACTGGGGCATCCGGACACTACTGACGTTTATCGCAGGCAGGGCCAAATACATTGGCGTACCGCGAAATATGTATTGGGTCGAGGAATCTCGGTTGAGCCGGGCGTCATCATGGCAACCGGAAAACCTTCTTATAGTGTAAATGTGCAAGAGGTTTCTATTAAAGCGCATTACCGGGACGGGCGAGATGCGTTCGCCAAAGTGGCTGAATCAGTTGGCCTGGATGAAAACAGTACAGCGATGGAACATGCTGAGTCTATCGCGCAATTGGGCGACTGGAATCTTGCTTTTGGCAAGAAACAGGCTGCAACGTTAGAATACCAGCGCTCTTATAGCTTGCTCGCTGAACGCCTCAGATCGGAATCGGTAGCAGATGTATATTTTAAAGATCCGGTTCCTATCCGCTTTATGAACGATGACTTACAAATTATCGCGAATGACGATGCGAGCGAAGCGAGCATAATTTTGCGGGTTTCAATGACGATCACTGAAGGCGGACGCGCCTTGAATATCAAAATCCTTGATCCGCCGGAAAGCTTTCCCCCTACGCGTCTGAGGGTGATCAGCAGAGAGATTAACGGCATGCACTTCCGGCCAAGGCTGACCGAAGGTACTCCGGTGAAAAGCAAAGATTTCATTTTTAGTTTTCCAATCAATTCATCGATCAAGGAAACATGAATATCATGAAACTTACATTATTATTATTTCTGGCCGGAGTTCTCGGAGCCTGTGCATTTCCTCAACCACAGTCGAGCAGTTCAAGCTCGTCGAGTTCCTCCAGTTCCTCAAGTTCTTCGAGCTCATCCAGTTCATCCAGTTCATCCGGGCAACCGAGTTCATCCGCGCCATCTAGCCCATCGAGTTCTTCAAGTTCTTCAAGCTCCTCGGGTGAACAGGGCTCGCCGCCGTCTGGAAGCCCAGGCTCTGAGGCTGGTTCCGAAAGCAGTTCAAGTGGTAGCGAAGGTTCCCCAGGTTCGATGTCTTCCGGAGATCCCATGGAGTGGCCTGGAGGTGACGAAAGCCTGGAGAGTCTGGATGAACAACTAGACGACGCTCTGGGCGATTTTGATGAATCAATGGGGGGTGAAGGCTCTGGAGAGGAAGAGGTTGATATTCTCGACCCGATGAGTAGCGGCGGTGGCAGTTCGTCCAGTGACCAGCCCGTTTTTGAAGACCCCAGTGGAAGCGAAAGCGAAGGTGGTTCAGGAGAAGATCAGGGCATAGCACAACGTGCCGAAAGTGGGTCTTCGGGATCGTCTTCGGGTGGGCAAGAAGGTGGTTCCTCTTCATCCGGAGGTGAATCTTCATCTTCTGGAGAGCAGGGTGGTTCAGATTCTTCAGGCGGTGGTGGAGGAAGCGCTCCTCCCGGTGAAGAATCTG